>JAITGC010000024.1 GCA_031280915.1 Desulfovibrio sp.
CAGACCCGATCTGAGACATCATGCCGACGGTGTGCTGGCTGCATGTTTCCTCCTGTTTTGTAAGGAGGATACCACAAAACTACGCCAAACAAAAGTCTATTGACGACACTATCTAGAGCATCAAATTGACGTTAACACTTGCTGCGGCGTTTAACGGCGAGAGTAAATTTCGTCTGCGTTTCGCGGCCTTTTACGCGCTCACGCTCGCCGGGCGACATTTCGGATAACGCCGGCCGTCGCTCGCTCCGGACCAGTTCGGTCGTTTCGTCCTGCGCGCGGGCGGCTTGCGTATTGGCAGCCGTAGCCCCATCCGGGGCGTACGGATGACCATCCCTTACGGAAACGCTGCGCCGCTGCCAGAACAATTCCAAAATGAAATCGGTTTCATTTGACAATCAAACAAATGTTGAGAAACTCCTTTTGAGCTATACAATTTTTGTGCCATCCTCAATCTAAAGAGATTCCTGCGGAAACTATCAAAGAATGCAAGTAGATGCCCTCCGGCCGCAGCAGCCGCGACAAGAAGTGTTTACCCGAATATGGACATCCCGCCCAAATATGGACATAGTGCTTTCACGTAACCTAATGGAGGCAACATGTCCTTGCGTATGGATATTGTCGGCAGGTGCGCCGACGAAATCGGCAAAAAGCTGATGCGCCAACTTGTTTCACGGGCCGGACGCAAAGCTTTCTTTTCCACGCTTTCCCAGCTTATCCAGGAATATTTCACGTTCGACAGACTGTGCATCAATCTCTATGACCAGCATTCCGAAATGCTGACCTATTTCACGGCGGCGGAAGGCACCGTCGTCAGTACGCTGTCGCCCGTGCGGCCAGCGGACCCGTCCGGCACCGTGGCGGGACACGTCATCGCCACGCGCAAACCTGTCATCATCACGGATTTCGCCCGCTATTTTTCAGAATCCTCAGTGCATCCCATAGCCGAAGCGGGCCTTACAGTCACCATGGCCTTTCCCCTGCTTCTGGGCAACAAAGTCATCGCCACCCTGCACTGCTCTTTTGCCAAGAAACCTCAAAAACTTTATGAAATAATAGCCTTTTTTCTGGAACTGACTCCCGCTGTCGCCATTTGCCTGGGCGCAATGCTTTCTCTGGAGCAGGCCGACGAAGCCGCGACACACGCACGGCCGAGACTCAGCCTTGAAGCCGCTGTGGATGAAAAAATCATTTGTTACAGTGAAGCCATGCGGAAGGTTATGCGGCACCTGGACGTTGCGGCCCGCCTTGATGCTCCCCTTTTACTTCTGGGAGAAACAGGCACGGGCAAAAGTCTTTTCGCACAGGAAATACACCGCCGCAGTCCGCGCAAAAAACGGGCTTTCGTGCGGGTAAACTGCCCCGGACTTGCTTCCACCCTTTTTGAAAGCGAACTTTTCGGACACGCGCGCGGGGCCTATACCGGCGCGCTGACAAAACGCATGGGGCGTTTTGAACTGGCCGATGGAGGCACGCTTTTTTTGGATGAAATTGCCGAACTCCCGCCGGAGATGCAAAGCAAACTGCTGCAAGTCCTGGAAGACGGCAGTTTCGAACGTGTCGGCGAAAGCGTTTCCCTGAAGGTTGATACGCGCATTGTCGCGGCCACCAATGTAAACGTGAACACCGCGTTGGCCGAACACAGGCTACGGGCCGACCTTTTTTTTCGGCTGGCCTGTTTCACCGTGACGCTTCCTCCCCTCCGGGAACGCAAAGAAGACATCGCCCCGCTTATAGCGCTGATCTCCGAACAAGCATCCGCCAATTTCGGTTTGCCGCGCACGGTGTTCTCAGCGGCGACGCTGCGTCCGCTCCAGCATCACAATTGGCCCGGCAATGTGCGGGAATTGCGCAATACCATCAACCATCTTGTCATCAGACAAAGCGTTTACGGCAGGTTGACAGTCGCCGATGTGGAAGCCGTGTTGAGGGAGAACCGGCTGTATGCGGCGGCATCCTCAGATGTGCCGCCGACGGAGGAAAAACGGCCGCAGCCGCATTCCCCGCCAAGACGCCGCCCAGGCCTTGCGGAAAAGGAAGAAAGTCTTGCTGATATGGAACGCCGCCATATTCTTGAGGCGCTTTCCCGCAGCGGCGGTGTTGTTTCCGGGCCAACCGGCGCGGCGACGCGCTTGGGCCTGCCCCGCAGCACCCTGCAACACCGGATGCGGAAACTGGGCATCTTGTGATGCGCGGCGCGCCTACGCGGATTACGCGATTACGGATTCAACTCCATATGAATCAGAGGGAAAGGACGCCCTGCGGCATCCAGCGTTGATCGTCCCGTCTCTCTGAATCCACAGCGCAGGTAAAAATCATGGGCCCGAGAATTCTGTTCATTAACGTCCAAGGTCAGGGTATCGTGCAGTTGTCGGGCATAATTCAGCAGCCCGGTTCCTATGCCCGAGCCGAAACTGGCCGGTTCCACAAACAACATTTCGACCTTTGCGCCCTTCAGTCCCATAAATCCCAACGGAACACCCTTCTCGGACTCACATACCCATATTTCCAATACAGGCAACGCGGCCGCGACATCCGTCTCAATGCTTTCAATATTCCCTTCCGTCAAAAACGTGTGCGAAACAGTCACAGCGCGCCGCCACAAGGCGATCAAAACCGGATTGTCGGCGGGCATGCCTTTTCTGATACGTAACGCGCGCCCCCGGCGCGCGGCCTCCCGCTTACGCCCGCGCGTACCGGAATTTCCGGCTGCGGCGAATTCCCTGCCCCCCTCCTGCAGACGACAAAAAACCAGAAAACCCGTATGGGCGATCATTCTGTCTTCGGGCCTCAATCTGTCGGGCACGGGCTTCCAACGCCGGAGAAGCAATTCACACACTTCCGCATCGCTGAAGGGCCCCTGCTCGAAACCGAGGAGCAAGCGGCTGACCTGATCAGCCGTAGGCAGCAAAAAACCCAGGACTGCGCCAGGCCGTAAAGCCGCAGCAGCATGCCCGAGGTAATTCCAGGGCGTGCGCACGTCCAGAAAAAGCGCATCAGCGTCGCTCCGGGCAAAGCCTTCGGCAATATCTCCACAGTGGATCTCCACATTATCGCCAAGCCCGGCCCAGTCAAGATTGCGGCGGGTCAAACGCAGAAACTCCTCCCGCGCCTCATGGCTGACAACCTTGCCCGTGGGGCCGCAAAACCAGGAAAGCCCCATCGTCAACGCGCCTGAGCCGCAGCCGGCTTCCAGGATTATACGTCCCGGCCCGGCACCGAGGCGCAAACAGATATAGGCGATATCCTTGGGATAGATAATCTGCGTCTGCCGCTTGACGTGCAGCAATCTGTCAAAAAGCGTGGCCTCCTGCACCAGAATAGGGACGCCAAGGCTGGTGCGCGTCAGCGCGCCGAAATCAAGGGCCGCCACCCGCTCCGCCGGCAGACCGCCGTCGCTGCTGTGCCAATCCTGCCCCTGTTCAAGACGGCGCACATAACGCCTGCCCTTGAGGGTCACATAAACAACCAGAGAACCGTAAGGAATCATACTATATTCTAATGTTAACTTTAACGCTTGCGGCGGCGTTTAACGGCGAAAATACATTTCGCCTGCGCCTTGGCAGTGAGCGGTGGTGCATTGGCGCCGCCGCCAGAGCAATTTCACCCTGAAACTGCTCTAAAACATCTGACGCATAAGATTTTCGCCGCCTTCCGAGGTGTCCCGTCCCACCTGCGCCCCCTCCTCATCCGTGGCGGCGCGACCTTCCAGAGGCATATCGGAGCGGTAAGCAAAACTGTCCTGCATCACAATGCCGTCAGGCATGACAAAATCCTGAGGCGGATACAAATTTTCCACCTGGCTTCGATAATAGCCGAAAACAGGCGCGGCGGTGCGTCCGCCCTGCTCCTGCCGACCCAGGGACTGCAACTGATCATAACCCACATATACACCCGTCGCCAAATAGGGTGTAAAGCCCACAAACCATGCGTCATGTTCCTCGTTGGTGGTGCCGGTTTTTCCGGCAATGAAACGGCCTTCTATGCGGGCGCGTGTGCCTGTGCCGGCATTGACCACATTTTTGAGCAATTGCGCCATTATATAGGCGTTCTGGGGCGTAATCGCCTGCCAATGCTCAACATCCTGGCGGTAGAGTTCCCGGCCGGCAGTATCCGTGATGGAGGTAATGATCCTGGGCCGCACGCCGAGACCCTGGTTGGCGAAAGCCGCATAGGCCTGGGTAAGATTGAGGGGAGAAACAGCCACCGCCCCCAGGCTGACAGCCAATTCCTCCGGGAATTGCGGCTCCAGCCCCAATGCCTTTGCCCGCTGTATCACATTGGCGATGCCCACCTGCTGAGCCACACGCACAGTGCATGTGTTGCGCGAAAGCGCCAGAGCCTGGTACAGGGGCAACTCTCCCTTGTAATCATGTTCGTAATTGGCAGGCCGCCAGACCTGATTCGTCCAAGGATTGACGTAGACGAACGGCGCGTCCAGCACAGTGGAGGCCGGCGTAAAACCGAAATCCAGCGCGGTGGAATACACCACCGGCTTGAAGCTGGAACCCGGCTGCCGGCGGGACTGCGTAGCCCTGTTGAAATGGCTCTCTCCAAAGCTGTAACCGCCGATCATGGCCACCACGTCTCCGCTTTGCGGTTCAATGGAGACAAGGGCGCCCTGCACGGCCGGCTCCTGCTGCAAAACCAGGGGAATGGGCGTGTCCGTCCGCGCTTCCGCCGGATCATAGGGTTCCATTGTCACCTTCTTGCGCTTGCCCTGCTGGCTGGCAACAGGACGAGCCGCGGCGGAAACCCATATCAGATCACCGGGAACGAGAATCTGTCTCGCGTCTTTAACCGGAGAGGCGAAGGCCGCCGCGACCTTGGGGTTTGGCTTGCGCGCCCAGGCAAGGCCCTCCACGGCGATGACTCCGGTATAGCCTTGTCCCAGGGCGACATGCGCCCCACGCTGCTCAACCCGCGTGACCAGCGCCTTGACCCACGCGCCACCAGCCAGATCCAGCGGAGTAAACCCATTCCGGGCCGAGAAGGAACGCCGCTCTTCCTCACCCAGACGTTCCAGCGACCCGCGCCAGCCCTGACGCTTGTCCAACTCCTCCAGGCCCCGGCGCAGCGCCTGGCCGGCGGCCTCCTGATGCGCTGGGGCCATAGCCGTGCGCACCGTCAGGCCGGCTTCATACACATAGTCTTCACCGTACTTCGAGGTCTCCACGCCCAACGCGGCAAGATTTTTTTCCGAAAAAAATTCCATGAGCAGCCGCCGGACTTCCTCAAGATACCACTGGGCGGCGCCACCGGCGTTTTCCGGAATGCTCCAGTACACCAGCGGCTCTTCTGCGGCCTGCCGATATTCCTCCGGAGTAATCCATTGCAGGTCGCGCAGCCGGCCCAAAACATACATCTGGCGACTCTTGGCCTTTTCCGGATGCCTGAAGGGGTTGTAGCGCGAAGGAGCTTGAGGCAAGCCCGCCAGTACGGCGCTCTCGGCCAGGGTGATATCGGCCGCATGCTTGCCGAAATAAGTGCGGGCCGCCGCTTCCACACCGTAGGCGTGGGCGCCGAGATTGATGTGGTTAAGATAAATGGAGAGTATTTCGTCCTTGGCAAGATATTTTTCCAGCCTGTGGGCCAACAGGGCCTCTTTAATTTTGCGTGTGTAGGTGCGCTCTGAACTGAGCAGCAGTTGTTTTACGATCTGCTGCGTGATAGTACTGCCCCCGCTGCGGTTGGAGCCGTAACGGAAATTTGTCAGAATCGCGCGAATAATGGCTGTGGGGTCAATGCCGGGATGGCTGTAAAAAGCGGCATCTTCAGCGGCCAGAAAGGCAAGGGGGAGATAACGGGGCATGTCCCCGAGCCCAATGGGGTAACGTTTTTCGTGATAAAAAACACCCAATTGCGAACCGTCGCGCGCAAGTACTGTGGTGGCCAGGAGGGGGGTGTAATCCGTAATGCGGGTGATGTTCGGCAAGTCGCGCGAGGCCCAATAAAAAAGCAGGGCAACGGCGCCGCCTCCCAGGAGCATTCCCGTGAGACAAAGGGCTGACAGCCCCATAAAAAATTTTTTCCAAGGAATGCGCACTGGCGTACCAAATTGGAAAAAAAAAGCGGAAAGCATGCCTTCCGCTTTTTTCAGAACAACGTAAAAGTGCTACACGCAACCGGTGGGCTTGGGAAGACCGGCCATTTTACACGCGCCCTTGCCGGGACCTGAGGGAAAGAGCTCGTAAACTTCTTTCAGCTTGTAGCCGGTGTTTTTGGAAAGAATGCGCACCATGGGGGCAATTCCGTTTTTCTTGTAGTAATCCTGCAGGAAATCAAGAATCTTCTGATGGTCGCCCGTAATGTCGGTGATTCCTTCAGATTCCTTCACATAATCCATCCATTCGGGGCACCAGTCGTCAAAACGCAACAGGAAACCGTCTTCATCAACTTCAAAGCTTTTCCCTTTATAGGTGATCTCAGCCATGCGCGTCCTCCTTGGACAAATAAAATAATTCGTTCTATTCTCAAGGGCTATTTGCCCTTGTGCTTGCCGGTCGGGAGAACCGGCCGGGATCTTCCAGGGTTGCGCCCAACAAGCGCATACCGGCACGCCACAAATGCGACTTTTTTATGACACAAAAAAAGACTGAAGGCAAGGGGCATACAAAAAAATTTTTCAGCCCTTTTGCCCGAAAACAACCTTGCGCTCTTCACGCACAAGGGCAAAAGGAGGCGGACTTTCAAAAAAAACGCCGCGTTCCGGCTTGACCATAAGCACCTGCTCAGCCCCACGGGTTTTCACGCACACCGCCGCATCCTCGCCCACAGTCTTGGAGCAGTAGGCCGCAGTCAGTTCAGCGGCACGCAACATTACGCTTGAAGGCCAGTGCGCGCCGCCGCGCGCCAGAGCCGTCGGCCCCGGCGTATCCCTGAGGGAAAGCAGCGCATCGCAAGGCAGGGTTGCCTGAACGAGAGCTTCATTGTCTTCGCTGTTGCGGCCCATACACAGCCAAAAATCCGTCGCCCCGTCATTTCCCCAGAATTGGCGACCCAAGTTGGCCAAGGCGAAATCCGCAGTTGTGGGTTCGACAAGGCGGGTGAAAAGCGGCCAGTAACGCCGGGCATTTTCTCGCTCCGTCAAGCGGCATCCTCCGCCGGGCGTCGGAATTTCTTCAATGCCGAATCGCGCGGCAAGAGCGATCTGTCCCGTGCGACCGCGCCCGGCCATTGAAGCCAAACGCGCTCTGTCAACAAGCCCTTCCCGTTCCGGCAGCGTCGGCTCCAAAAGGGCGGCGCTGAGAGGACGCACCAAAATATCAGTGACGCCAGCCTCCCGCGCGATAACACGCATGGCATCGCGCCGCTGGGACATGGGGCGCTGGCCCGGCACCTCGCCACTGGCGAGCGCCCGCGCTCCCACGGATTTCATGTATATCCCGGCCCGCCGCAAAAGATGGATTTTGCAGTCCACACAGGGATTCAGCACCTTGCCGTAACCGTGGGGCGGCCCCTGGAGCAGCATGGCGACAAAATCCCTGCCCACGTCCTCAACATATACATCAAGGCCGTACGTTTCTCTCCAAAAATCCCGCCTGTCCGGCTTGCCGAAAAAAGGAGAAACAGCGTGCCAGCACCGCACCACAAGACCCTGCCGTTGCAAAAGCTTCGCAGCCAGCAGGCTGTCCAGGCCGCCGGAAAAAAGAACAATCACATCAGGGGAGGTCGCCATTGATTTTCGAGCGACGCGCTACAAAACGCGAATGCCGTCCTCTTCCACCAGCACTGTATATTCAAGACGCACTCCTCCCCAATCGGGATAATACAGCCCCGGCTCCACGGTGACGACCATGCCGGATTCAAGGGGGCGCTCATTGCGGGAATTCAATGACGGGGCCTCATGCGTTTCCAGCCCGACGCCGTGCCCAAGGCCGTGGGTGAAGGCATCCGCAACCCCGGCTTTTTCAAAGACCGCCCGCGCCGCACCATAGACCTCCCGGCCTGTCACGCCGGGACGCATCATGGCGAGGGCGGCTTGCTGGGCTTCATATACCAAAGCATGAACACGGGCAAAACGCGCATACGCCCGACCGGATTTTTCACCAATCCAGAATGTGCGCGTCTGGTCAGAGCAGTAATCGTTCACGCGGCAGCCAATATCAACAAGCAGGAGGTTGTTCTCCCCCAGTTTGTCATCTCCGGGGACGGCGTGGGGCAGAGCGGCGTTCACACCTGCGGCGGCGATGACCGGAAAGGCCAGTTCACTCGCGCCGTTTTCCCGGAAAAACCGCTCAATGGCCCATGCCAGACATCTCTCGTTTATGCCGGGCGCAAACCCCTTCTCGGCCAAGGATTGCTCAAGCCAGCCCAAAACTTTGTGATTGAGGGCAAAAGATGACGAAAGAGCAGCTATTTCCTCAGTATTCTTGATGGCGCGCAGCCGCTCCACCAACCCGTCGGCCGCCTGGAGAAAAAGCCCGCCCGCCCCGCCGAGGGCGCGGGCGAAGGCAAGACTTACTCCACGGGACTCAATGCCGATGCGGCTGCCGCAATTCCTGAGTAGACGGGCAATGTCCCCGGCTTCGTCCTTGTATATGAAAATTCTGTCAGACTCCCACAAACGCGCGGCTGCCACGGCAAAACGGGCATCTGTGGCCAACACGTCCCGGCCGTCTCCCGTGATCACGAGACGGCCGGAACTTTCGTTCAACTGCGTATCGTGCAACTCAAAGCCGGAAAGATAAAACCTGTTGGCATCGCGGCTTATGAGCAACGCATCCAAACCGCGCTCCCGCATAAGTCCGCGCAACTTGTCACGGCGTTGCGCGTAAATTGCCTCAGTCACAAATCACTGCCCGCAACATTTTTTGTATTTTTTGCCGCTGCCGCAAGGGCAGGGATCATTACGGCCCACACGCGGAGATGCCTTCACGGGTCGAGGAGATGGAGCGTCTTTTCCCCCACCGGAGTAAGACAGGGATTCCACGGCCTTTTCCCTGTGGCGGTATTCCACGGCCATACGTTCGGCTTCTTCTTCCTCCGAACGCTGCACGCGCAAACGCAAAAGCACTCTGAAAACGCTCTCGCGTATCTGAAAAAGCATCTCCTGGAACATGGCGAAGCCCTCGCGCTTGTATTCCAGCTTGGGGTCTTTCTGCCCATAGCCGCGCAGCCCTATACCGTCGCGCAGGGCATCCATGTTGCGCAAATGCTCCTTCCAGCAACGGTCAAGCTCTTCCAGCATAAAATAGCGCAGAATATCCCTCCAGCTTTCGCCGGCATCGCTTTTGAGCTCCTCAAGCATGGAGCGGATACGGCTCTCGCATTCCTCCCGCCCTGGCAGGGGGGCTTCCGGCCCCAGAACGCGGTCAAGGTTGAATATTTCCCGCAGACGCTTAAAAACGGATACTTCGGCTTCTCCGTCTTTCGTGCCCTCCGCGACAGAAGAGTATTCATGATCCAGCACGTCGCCAAGAAATTCTTCCAGCACCGGCTCAAGGTCTTCCTCCATCATAAGTTCGCGTCTAAGCGCATAAATGACTTCGCGCTGCTGATTCATCACATTATCGTAATCAAGGAGGGTCTTGCGTATTTCAAAATGATGAGCTTCCACACGCTTTTGTGCGCTTTCCACAGCACGGGAAACCATCGCGTTTTCAATAACTTCGCCGTCGCGCAGACCGAGCTTTTCCATAAGCCCTTTGATTCTGTCCGAACCGAAAATACGCATGAGGTCATCTTCCAGGGAAAGATAAAAACGGGAGGAACCGGGATCCCCTTGACGGCCGGAGCGCCCGCGAAGCTGGTTGTCGATGCGGCGGCTCTCGTGCCGCTCAGTACCCAGAATATGCAGCCCCCCCAATTCCGGCACGTCCTCGCCCAGCACAATGTCCGTGCCCCGGCCGGCCATATTGGTGGCAATGGTCACCTGCCCTCTCTGTCCGGCCTGGGCGACGATCTCCGCCTCTTTTTCATGCTGCTTGGCGTTCAGCACATTGTGGGGGATATGGAGCTGCGTCAGTCGTTGAGAGAGCATTTCTGAAGTTTCAATGGAAATAGTCCCCACCAGCACTGGCTGCCCCTTTTTGTGAATCTCCTCAATAGAGGCGACTATGGCGTCATATTTCTCCCGCCGACTGCTGTAGATCATATCAGGCCAGTCTTTGCGTATCATGGGTTTGTTGGGCGGTATGCTCATCACTTCCAGGTTGTATATCTGCTGAAATTCCACAGCTTCGGTGTCCGCTGTACCCGTCATGCCCGCAAGCTTGTCGTAAAGGCGAAAATAATTCTGGAAGGTTATGGAAGCGAGCGTCTGGTTTTCCGCAGCCACCTCCACATGTTCCTTGGCTTCCAGGGCTTGATGCAGTCCGTCGGAATAACGCCGTCCTTCCATGTGGCGGCCGGTGAACTCATCCACGATAACCACCTGGTTATCCTTGATGATGTAGTCCACATCCCGTTTGAAAATCCTGTGCGCCTTCAGGGACTGCAAAACATGATGCTGGAGAGTGATGTTGGCCGGCTCAAAAAGATTGTCCACCTTCAGCAGCTTTTCACAACGGGAAACGCCAGCATCCGTCAACATGGCCGTGCGGGCCTTTTCGTCAAGTGTGTAGTGTTCCGGCTCAAGCTTGCGCACAAGTTCGTCCACCATACGGTACAGACCCACCGATTCATCGGATGCGCCGGAAATAATGAGGGGAGTTCTGGCTTCATCTATGAGGATTGAGTCCACCTCGTCCACAATGGCAAAATTGTGACCGCGCTGAACGATCTGGGCCGCGTAAAATTTCATATTGTCGCGCAGGTAATCGAAGCCGAATTCGTTGTTGGTGCCATATGTGATGTCGCAGGCATAGGCCGTTCTGCGCTCCGCGTCGTCCAGCCCGTGTACGATGACGCCCGTAGAGAGTCCCAAAAAGCTGTATATCCGCCCCATCCAAGCCGCATCACGCTTGGCCAAATAATCATTGACCGTGACGATATGCGTGCCCCTGCCGGAAAGGGCGTTCAGCACCACCGGCAGGGTGGCGGCAAGGGTTTTTCCCTCGCCGGTCTTCATTTCCGCTATTTTTCCCCTGTGCAGTGCTATGCCGCCGACAAGCTGCACATCGTAATGGCGCATGCCCAAGGTGCGCCGCGCGGCCTCTCTGGTCAAGGCAAAGACTTCCGGCAGAAGCTCGTCCAAAACCGCCCCGTTTTGCAGCGATTGACGAAATTCTCCGATACGCGTAGGGAAATCCGCGTCGTCGAGGACGCTCATTTCCGCTTCCAAAGCGTTGATGCGAGCGATTGTCGGGCGCAGACGACGCAGAAAGCGCTCATTCCGGCTGCCGAAAATTTTTCTGAAAAGAAAAGAAAACATGACTGTCCTTGCGCTTCTGTTTAATGACAACTTGCTAGCATACTGCGATGCGGCTTACAATGCAACTGAGGACAACTGGGACCTTTTCACTTTGAAATGTTTGCTTGACGGCGAAGCAAGTTCGCCTTGCGAGTATTTTGCGGCGCGGATTTTTTTGAAATCCGCGCCGGGCGGTCAAACATTTTCAATATTGAACCGCTCTACCCAACAAACTGGATACCGTCGCGTCACTCCCATCTCGCGAACTTGCTGTGAGATATTGTGTTGTCGGGTATTGTCGGCTATAGATCATCCTACTCCGTCAGCCGGGCGGGAAATGCGGGATGCGTCATGAGAGCGCTCTTCGCGAAAACTGTAAAAACAGCCGGTTGTAAAGTTGTAAAGCGGATAAGAGAGAACTTCCGAACTCGGCCATGAAAAATTTACTGCTTTGCCTCTGGCGCTGCCTGTCCGTTTATATTCTCCTATCCGCCCAGGCCCAGGCGCAGCCGCTGGATTTTGCCACAATCCGCCTTGGCGACGCCATGCCGGTGGTACTGGTGGTGGGCGGCATACAGGGCGATGAACCAGGCGGCTTTTCCGCAGCCACTCTTGTCGCCACGCGCTATACCGTGGAAAACGGCGCGATATGGGTTGTGCCCAATCTTAACTTTCCGAGCATTATTATGCGCTCGCGCGGTATCAACGGGGATATGAACCGTAAATTCGCCGCTTTGGACATGCGCGATCCGGACTTTTCCACTGTACGCCGCATACAGGATCTTATACGTCACCCCCGGGTGGGGCTGGTGCTCAACCTCCACGACGGCAGCGGATATTACCGTGAGCGAAAAATAAACGCCCTCTGCAATCCCTCCCGCTGGGGGCAGTCCGTTATTATCGATCAGGAACGGCTTGCGTCGGACGTTTTCATGGGTGACTTGGGCCGTGAAGCGCGGCGGGTTGCCGAGGATGTAAACAAACGCCTCATCCACAAAATGGACAAACTGCATGTACGCAACACCAATACGGCTTCCGGCGACAGAGAAATGGAAAAGAGCCTTTCCTACTATGCCGTGCGCCACGGCAAGGCCGCCTTCGGCCTGGAGGCCAGCAAGGAATTTCCGGTGGAATTGCGCACCTACTACCATCTGTGCATGGTGGAATCCCTGTTGCGTCAGGCGGGCATCCGCTTTTCCCGCAATTTTGACTTGACCCCCGGCAGCGTGCAACGGGTTCTGCAGGCCGATCTCAACATCTCTTTTGCCGAAAAACGCATTTTCCTGCCTCTGGACGACGCCAGAGCGTCCATTAACGGGCTGCCCCTGCCGAAAGACAGCGCTGCCGTAGCCTCCAAACCCATCATGGCTGTGCTGCCCTGCAAAAGGAACACTGAAGCCCTTTGCATCCATTACGGCAACCGCACCATCACCCATATCAGACCTGACTGGCGGGAACTGGACAACAGCCTTCAGGCCGTGCGCGTGACGGTTGACGGACAGGAAAAGGCGATACCCTTCGGCGAAGTGCTGCCTGTGGCGGAAAACCTGCACATACACCCGCACGACGGCTTCAGGATCAACGCCATCGGCTTTGCTGGGAAAAAAGGAGATGACAGCGGCATTACCCTGCGTCGCAAAAACTTCCTGCGGAGTTATTCCATAGATCGTCAAGGAACGCTCTATCGCATTGAAGTTTATAAAAAACAACATTTTGTCGGGATGTTTCTGGCGCGTTTCGGCAAAATGGACAAAATGGCGAACAAACGTCCTTTGTTGCCTTCCATACCAGGGCCGGAATCGGATTTGGGATTTTAAGTATGACACGCCCTTTTTCCATCTGTGTGGCCGGCGGAGGAAGCTGGGGAACAGCCCTCGCCCATCATCTTGCGGGACGCGGCCATGACGTTGTTCTCTGGCTGCGGGATGCCGGAATAGCCCAGGCCATAAATACCGGTCATGAAAACCCGCGCTACCTCGCGGGTTTTCCTCTGCACACAAACCTTGCCTCCACCACGAACACAAATGCCCTGGCCCGCGAAATCGTTGTGTCCGCCGTGCCCTGTCAGCAATTTCGAATGTGGCTTGCCGCGCACAAAAGCATTTTTTCGCGGAGAGTCATTCTTGTCAACACCGCCAAGGGCCTGGAGGCCGGCACTCTTGCATTGGGGCACTCCATCGCCCTGGAAACACTGAACGTTCCCTTTCGCTACGCCGCTCTTTCCGGCCCTTCCTTCGCGGCGGAAGTCATGAAAGGTTTACCCACGGCCGTGGTGCTGGCCAGCCATGAAGCATCCCTCGCCCGGCATCTCCAGGATATCTTCTCCGGAGCGGCCTTTCGCTGTTACGCCAGCGCAGATACCATTGGCGTGGAGATGGGCGGAGCACTCAAAAACATCATGGCCATCGCCGCCGGACTCTGTGACGGGCTGAATCTCGGCCTCAACAGCCGCGCGGCCCTCATCACGCGCGGCCTGGCCGAGATGCGCCGCCTGGGGCTCGCCAACGGAGCGCTGGAACATACTTTTATGGGTCTTTCCGGCTTGGGAGACCTCATTCTTACCTGTACCGGCCCACTCTCCCGCAACCGGCAGGTGGGTCTGCGCCTGGGCAGGGGAGAAGCCATTGAGGCCATCATTGGCAGTCTCGGCATGGTGGCTGAAGGGGTCAATACAGCGGCTGCGGCTTACGATTTGGCCTGTCGCTTTCAGGTAGATGTGCCCATTATAAACACTGTACGCAGTATCATCCAAGCGAAAAGCAGCCCCCTGGAGGCAGTGAAACATCTCATGACGCGCACCCTCAGGGAGGAATAATGGACTTATCACACGGACGCGCAAAATGCTCCGGCGGCTCTGGAAAACGCGCGCCTTTCTTTTTGCTTCTTGCGAGATACGGATGCCCGCGACGCAAGATACAGTCTATGACGGCGGACGGCAATCGCCCTTGACATTTCGGGCTCGTTGTTTTATTTAACGAGAACCACGTAAGGGGAGTAGCTGGGTTCACAGAGACCCAGGCACTATCGACAGCATGGCTTTACGGCCCGGTAGTGCCATCAGGAGTTTCGGCTTCTGATTAGTGAGACCTTCTGGCAGAAATGCCGGGGAGGTCTTTTGTTTTTCTCCGGCATACGACAACGGCGGAGCAAAACAACCCGGCAGCCCCTCTCCACTCAGACGCGAGAGAACGCGCTGCCGGAAAGGAGGCCTCTTATGATCGGACACTATTCCACCACCAACGTCATCATCTTTTTCCTTATTGTGGCGGGCTTTTTATGGCTTGACCTGCATGCCCACAAAAAAGACGAACCCATAACCTTGCGTAACGCCGCGAGCTGGTCCTGCGTCTGGATCGCGCTGGCCCTGTGCTTTGGAGCATACATCTGGCTGACGCACGGCCTGGATGACGCCTCGCTCTATCTTTCCGGATATTTCCTGGAAAAATCCCTTTCCGTTGACAACCTGTTTGTCATGATGGCCATTTTCAGTTCCTTCGCCATCAAAGGAAACTACCAACACAGAATTCTCTATTACGGCATCCTCGGCGCGCTGGTATTGCGGATGGTCTTCGTCGCTGCGGGCAATACGCTTGTACAGTTGTTTGGCGCGTACGCTCTGGCCGCCTTTGGGCTTTTTGTACTCTGGTCCGCCTGGAAAATGTGGCAGCAGATGCATAAGCCCGAGGAAGAGATTGAAGACTATGCCAACCACTGGTCCGTCAGATTCACGCGTCGTTTTATCCCTGTTTCCACCACGTTGCACGGCCACGATTTTTTTGTGAGGGAGCCGGCTGCAGCAGGCGAAAACGCTGTCTGGAAAGCCACGCCTCTCTTTCTCTGCCTTGTGGTTGTAGAATTGTGCGACGTTATGTTCGCCTTTGACTCCATCCCCGCGATTATCGCCATAACGCAAGATCCTTTCCTGGTGTACACCAGCAACATTTTCGCCATTCTGGGACTGCGCTCATTGTATTTTCTGATGGCGGCCGCCTCCAGGATGCTGGTGCATCTGGAAAAAGCGGTCATCATCATTCTCGCCTACATCGGCATTAAGATGCTTCTGGGCGTCGGCGGGCTTATCCATATTCCGCCCCTGGCAAGCCTGGCCGTCGTGCTGGGTCTGCTGGCCGGAGGCGTACTTGCGTCTTTCATCTGGCCAAGCAAGGAAGGGCAAACATCCCAGTTCGAAACGAAGCCTCCGCAGGATGACTGAGTTTTGAACCGTATTTATATTCCAATGAAGTCTAATGTATATATAATATACGGATATTAAAAGAAAAAATATTCAGATGATGTCTATTTGAATCCATTTGGACAGGTGGACACCCCCGTATTTGTGGGGTATGAATCGGGGTATGAAACTTCAATAAGGAGACGTACCCCATGCCGCTCACAGATACCGCCATTCGCGCCGTCAGCCGTCAGAGAGGCAGCAGAAACTCTTTGACGGCAACGGCCTCTTTCTTCTCGTCGCGACCACAGGCTCAAAAATCTGGCGCTTCAAATACTGTGCGTTGATGCCGAATCGGGCGCAAAAATATCTTTCCGGCAGGGAACGTTCCGTCGGATACGCCGGGGCCGTAACTGACGTTTTGGCCCGGTTCTTGCTTCTCTCTCAACTCCGTCATATAACGCGCTTTTTTAGATGTGCGGTTTTACCGTTTGCTTTGCCGGGAGGTCGTTCAGCACCTTCCTGTTCTTGTTCTATGTCCAAACGTATCCATTTTTCGCGGCGCGGCTTTTATATTTTCATACAGGACTGGGGTTGCACAGACCATGAAAAGTAAAGAGCAGAAATATTGGATTCATTTACTCGATCAGCTCAACAGCAGCGCAAGCCTGGAAACTGTTCTGCTGGATACGTTACGTGAGCTTTGCGTATTCTTTGGTTTCGGTGTGGGCTTTGTCTATGAGGCTGACTACAGAGGACGCCTGCATTGCGCTTGCTGTAACGGAACGTATCAGTATGAGATTCAGGAATCTATTAGCGAGGATTTTTTTTGCGAGGAAGAATTGAACACGTTGAAGTCAAATAAATCGCTGATTTTTCGCGAGAATACAACAAAAACACCCTTGATGCAGAAAATGGCTGATTTTTTCTCGGCAAAATCCTTGGTATTTGTGCCTGTTTTTGATCAAAAAGATGCCCTGATCATCTGTGCGGGCATATTTGATCGCCGGGGCAAGGAGCGCAGGACAGATGAAGACATGGATTTTACCCGGGCTGTCCTCACAAGCTTGGGAACATATGTGAAGATGCGGATATACCAAGGGAGAGTGTTGGATACCCGGCAGACGTTGGACAACATTTTGAACCACATGGGCGTGGATGTATACGTTAACGACTTTGAAACGCATGAAGTGCTGTATGTAAACCGCAGCATGGCGGAACCTTACGGCGGCATGGAAAAAATGCTCGGCACAATATGCTGGCAGTCCTTATATGACGATAAGACCGAAGAGTGTGATTTTTGCCCCAAAAATAAGCTGTTGGACGAAAAAGGGAAGCCTACAAAAACTTATGGATGGGACTACCAGCGCCCGTTTGACGGCTCCTGGTTCAAAGTGCTCAGCACCGCTTTTCCATGGGTTGACGGACGCATGGTTCAGGTGATCAGCAGCATAGATATTACGAAAAACAAGAAGAATGAAGAAATCATTCGCCAAATGGCGGAATATGACGCGTTGACGTGTCTGCCTAACCGGTATCGCCTGATCAATGACTGTGAGGCAAAGCTTTCCCGGTTAGCGCTGTCGAATGAAAAAATATATTTGCTTTTTTTTGATCTGGATGGATTCAAGCCGATCAACGATGACCTGGGCCATCCCGCTGGCGACGATCTGTTGCAAAAAATAGGGGTCTATTTACGTGCAAGCCCGTTAACAGGCGAAAACTGCTACCGGTATGGCGGGGATGAATTTGTGGTTCTGTGCGACCCCGACACACCGGGAACGTTGGCGCAAGTTGTGGAATATATACGGGAAAGATTCCGAAATCCCTGGCAGGTGGGAGGCGTTGAGGTAGCTTGCGGCATTTCTTTGGGAATAAGCTGTATTCCCGACGATACGATGCTTGTGTCTGAATTGCTGCGCATGGCCGACGTGGCGATGTATCAATCAAAAAAGGAAGGTAAGGGGCGAGTTCATCTCTTTAACAATGGCACAATTATCTCCTGGGAGGACTATCTTACGGAATTAAATGAAAAACAGTAGAAGCCATCTCATAATCGAATTTACGATGGCTTCTAACAACGCCGTGCTCGTGGACCTCGGCAACGGCAACGTCGGTTGGTACTACGTGTTCAGCGCCGTCCCGGCGGGTGTTTGTCTTCCGTAGGGTATCTTCGGGTTTTGTTTATGAGGGGAGCGGCCTCTTCGTGTCTTTGGCCGCTTCCTTAAAACAGGCGAAATGAGGATTTTGATTGCGGAAATGGCTGGACATTGTTATGAAAAAGGGAGGCGGCGCAATGCTCCTCCCTTTTTTTCCTTTCTCCGGCCCTCGTCCCAAGACGCGCAAAGTCACCTGATACCATCCCGAAAATTTAGGGGTATCTATCGGGGTATACATTATTTTGTAAAATTTTATAGTAATATATTTCAATATGATGTCATACAAAATACAACTTCAATTTTCTTCCACACATGCTGCGAGGCCTCTCATAATCAGCCTGACGGTTGCTTGTGAGAGCTTCGCTTTGCCGAAAAATATAATTTCGACGGGTTAACCCGGCCTCGCGGTCGGTCTTTGCCCGCATAATTGCATGAGCGGCCTTGAATCTTCACTTTCAAGAACGCTCGTGCAATATGTGGGGCAATCATTTTTTACATAACACTTTGGAATATCAGTGTTATTTTATTCACAAAAAAACTTGCGGGCTCAAAAAGTATATGTTAGGCCTAAATTGACGCACCGCTAAACAGCGCCGTTACGGCGCGGTCACTTTTTTCAGCACAACGTAGGGCACCTATGACATCACCACTGTTCACCCTTGATGGATCCTCCCTGCCCTTATTTGCCGGCACAGTTCTTTTATTGTTCGCGACGGCGCAGGCTGTCCTGCAACGGAGCAACCCGGGCCGCCTGATCCTGTGGGGCGCGATGCACGACGCGGGAATCCTCGTCCTCGCCTTCAGCGCATACAGCGACATGGCGGGAGCCGGAGCGTGGCTTTTCGTCGTCTTCCAGGCAATTGCGCGTGCTTTGGCGCTGGTTTCGCTCTCGCGATTCAATTCGGACAATACGGGCGGCCTCGCGCTGGGCAATTTGCAAGGCGCTGGTTACGGCAGTCTCGCCGGAGCGTTTTTTGCCCTGGGCCTGCTGGGCTCTGTGGGCGGCTCACCCTTCCTGGTTCCGGAAGGCCGTGTGTTGATCGTCAAAGCCGTGCTTTGTTCTTCCGCCACTGGCAGTATCGCCGCTTTGCTGGTTATGGCTGCGGCCACTGCCGTTTTTGTATGGCTGCATGTGGACACAGTGCGCCGCGTCGTATTGACGCCGGGGGAAGGCGCGGCGTCCGGCAACGGTTCGTCTTCCGGCGCGGCGCTTATGCTGGCTCTGGGCCTGCTGACGGCCGTACTGGGTCTTGGGCGTGAAGTCTTCGCGGAGATCGTGTGTCGCGCTTTTGCCGTGGAAATTCCCCACAGCGGCGTGCACGCGGCATACTGGTTTTTCTATGCGGGCGCTCTGTCCGCTGGCGTACTGGCCTGTCTCGGCCGCGACAAAATCGCCGGAATCGCCGTGTCCGTCTTTTCGGCGCTGGCCTTCTCCGCGGCATATACGAATGCGGCCCCGCCAGCCACACGTTTTTTTCTGCTGTTGATCACCTTCATCGGTCTGATTGTCAGCATTTATTCCCTTGGTTATATTCACGGCCAGAATCAGGGACGGTACTGGTTTTTTCTGTCTCTGACCTTCGCCTCACTGGCGGGCGTCGTCTCCGCTGGCAGTAACGAAGCCCTTTACGGCTACTGGGAACTGATGACTTTTGCCTCTTATTTTTTGGTCGTGCATGAGGGCAACCGCACAGCCTTCAGCGCGGGCCTCAAATATTATGTCATGTGCGCCGGCGGCGCACTCTTCATGCTGCCGGGCCTCTTTCTGCTGGCGGGTCTGCTTGAGCCTGGGGGCACTTCCTCTCTGACCGACCCTGTCCTGATCCAGACTGCCCTTGTACTCTGCCTGGCCGGCTTTGCCGTCAAAACCGGCTTAGTGCCGCTGCATTCCTGGCTGCCGGACGCCCATCCGGCAGCGCCTTCATCCGTATCCGGTCCACTCTCGGGGATTATCACAAAAATGGGCGTCTTCGGCATTGTCAGCATTATCCTGGCGGGAACAGGCTACGTCACCGACTACATGCAGGGTCTTTTCGGTTTAAGCTGGTTCGGTACGGCCCTTGTATTCATGGGCGCGGGTACGCTCATTTACGGTGAAGCGCTCGCCCTGACGCAGGACGATATTAAACGCATGCTCGCCTATTCTACCCTGGGTCAACTCGGCGAGGTCTGCATGGTTCTCGGCATGGGCACTTGGCTCGCCGTTACAGGCTCACTGTGGCATGTGCTCAATCACGCCATAATGAAAGACCTGCTCTTTCTGGGAGCGGGCGCGCTTATCCTGCGTTGCGGCAGCCGCTCTCTCGCCGACATGCGCGGCCTCGGCCGGCACATGCCCTGGACGACAGCCTGTATTGCCGTGGGCCTTGTGAGCATTATGGGTTTGCCTCCATTCGGCGCATTCTACAGCAAATTTCTGATGATCCAGGCATCGGTGAACGCCGGCTACACTTGGGCGGCCGTTCTCATACTGGCGGGTTCGCTTGTAGGCGCGATCTACTACACGCGCATTCTGAAAACCCTGATTTATGACGAGCGCCCGGCCGGGTTGCCCGGCGTGTCCGAAGCCCCCTTGGTCATGCGCATTCCGCTGGCAATTCTCGCCGCCGTTTCCCTGCTTCTCTGCCTGGCTCCACAACTGCCCATGGAAATTGTCTCCTCCGTAGCATCCTTGTGCCATCAGGCGACGCTGGGCGACGTGAAGACGTTGGGCGCACTCGCCGTGTCATGGCCCATTTATGTCATCGTACCTATATTTGGCGCTTTGATTCCGGGCGGCCTTTCCGCGAGACGCAAGGCGGCTGGCTGGAGTTCGGCGGCTGTGCTGCTTCTGACGGCCGCGCTGGTATTTCTCTTCGGACGCGATATGGACACCCTCTCTTTCTGTTTTGCCCTTATCGTGCCGATTGTGGGCGCCGTCAATATCGTCTATGCCGTCGGTTACATGGAACATAGCCATACCCAGTGGCGTTTTTATGCGGCTTTCACCTGCATGTGCGGCGCTCTGGTGGGCATGGCGGCAAGCCGTTATCTGCTGAGTTTCTTCCTCTTCTGGGAGATCATGAGTTCCTGGACTCTTTACATGGCCATTGCCCATGAAGGTACGCGCCCGGCTCTGCGCGAGGCGTTCAAATACTTTTTCTTCAACATGCTGGGCGCGGCCTTCCTCTTTGTGGGGATCTGCGTACTCGGCCCGCTTACACCCTTTACGGCGGAGCTTCTGAACGACTTTGCGCATGATATTCCGCGCGGCGCGGCCTGGCTGGGCATGGCCCTTCTGGCTGTGGGCTTTGTGATGAAAGCCGCGCAACTGCCCATACGCATTGACTGGCAGATGCACCCGGCGCTGGCCCCGACTCCGGTTTCCGGCTACATCTCCTCCGTATTGCTGAAAAGCGCCATCATCGGCCTCATCAAACTCTTTGCCCTCATAGGCGGCGGCTTCACCCTGGCTGGCATATTCCAAGGCCATGAGCAGAACATCCTCACGGTCGCGGTGATGTGGACAGGCGCGATCACCATTATCTATTCCGCTGTGCGCGCCATACAGGTAAATGGCCTCAAACTCATATTCATCTACTCCACAGTCAGCCAACTCGGCTACATGGTTCTGGCCGTGGGCGCCGGTGGAACGTTGGGCTATGCCGGCGGCATGCTGCACCTCGTCAATCACGTTTTCTTCAAGGATCTGCTCTTTCTTGTCTGCGGCGCGGTGATGTTTGCCACACACAAAGAAAGCCTTGAAGACCTCGGCGGGCTGGGCCGCAAGATGCCGTTCACCATGCTGGCCTTTGCCGTCGGCGGGCTTTCGCTCGTCGGTGTGCCGCCCACCAGCGGCTTCTCCTCAAAATGGCTCATCTACCACGCGCTCATGCAGTCCGGCCAGCCTCTGCTGGCCCTGCTCTCCTTGGTTGGCAGCGTTCTGACGCTCACCTACGTCGCCAAATTTCTGCACGCGGCCTTCTTGGGCCAGCCCGGCTCCGACGTTGAAAACGTGCGCGAAGCGCCGCTTGTCATGCGGGCGGCCATGAGCATAATGGTTTTTGGTTGCATTCTGACAGGCGTCTTCCCCGGTCTTGCGCTCAAGCCCATCAACGCCGTCTTGGCCGAGTACGGCTCATCAACTCTCGACGTGGGTCTGTCGGGTGTACTTTCCGGGCCGGGCGCGTGGAACGCCACGGGAGTCTTTATAATGTCGCTGCTGGCTTTCCTTGCCGCTCGCCATTTTGTGCGCCGCTTTACCCGATTGCGCGAGGTGGATATACATTCCTGCGGCCTGCCGCCCGATCAGGCGATAAGCCGCATGGGTCCCTCCAGCGTTTATGGCGGGCTGGCCTCTTATCGCACAGCAACATCCGCTGTTGAGGAGAACCATTAATGACCGACACGTTGTTCGCCATTCTGCACATGGCCATTTTCCCCGGCGGAATTTTCGCTTTGACCTTGGGTTTCTTTTATAAAAGCCTGGACAGGCGCGTGGAAGCGCGCCTCCAACGCAGAGTCGGCCCCCCGCTGATTCAGCCTTGGCTTGACGCGGCAAAACTGCTGACCAAGGAAACAATGATCCCCCGCACCGCCTGTCGCTCGGTCTTTCTGCTGGCTCCGGTCTTCGGCTTCACGGGCATGGCGGTGTGTGCCGCCTTTATTCCGGTACCCGGCGTGTATGCAGGTCTGTCCAACATGGGAGATCTGCTGGTTATTTTCTATCTTCTGCCTATGCCGGCGATAGCGTTGATGTTGGGAGGCTCAGCCTCCAGCTCCCCCTTCGGAGCCTTGGGTTTTTCCCGTGAAATGCTGCTCATGCTGGCTTACGAGACGCCGCTGCTCATGATTCTGCTTTCTGTGGCCATGCTTGTGGGCAAGAGCCTTGGAGCGGAAAGTTCAGGAGCGGAATTTTCTCTGCTCAAAATAATCGCTTGGCAACAGGAAAACGGTTCCTTGGGCTTCAATCCGGCCATGATCCCCGCCCTGCTCGCGTATCTGCTCTTTTTGCCCGGCACTATGGGCGTTGCGCCCTTTGACGTCGCCGAGGCGGAAACGGAGTTGCTGGAAGGCCCATTGCTGGAATACGGCGGCCCGCTGTTGGCGCTCTTTAGCGTTACGTCCGCCTTCAAGACTTTTGTAGTGACGGGCTTGGGCGTTGCCTTGTTCTTTCCCGGGACCATCAGCTCCTGGTGGCCAATCAATCTTGTCTGCTTTGTTTTGAAATGCCTGGGGCTGATGCTGTTTTCGCTCACGCTGGTCAAATCCGCCACGGGACGTTTCCGCATAGACCAGGCTTTCCGCTTCTATGTGACCGTCCCGACGGCGCTTGCGTTGTGCAGCTTGATACTTGTCTGGGTGATGTGAGGAGGCCGTCGTGTCGCTGGATAAAACGCTTAAAAAACTCTCCGTCCGTTCACCGTGGCTCTTTAGAATCAATGCCGGCTCCTGTAACGGCTGCGATGTGGAATTGGCGACCACAGCCTGCATTCCCCGGTATGATGTGGAACGTTTTGGCTGTCGCTACTGCGGCAGCCCGCGTCATGCGGATGTTGTGCTTATCACCGGCCCCTTGACAACCAGAGTACGCGACCGCGTGCTTCGGGTCTGGCATGAAATTCCAGAGCCGAAGGTTACGGTGGCTGTCGGCATCTGCCCCATTTCCGGGGGTGTCTTCCGCGAGGGTTACTCCATTGAAGGCCCGATTGCCCGCTATCTTCCGGTGGACGTCAATGTGCCGGGCTGCCCCCCACGTCCTCAAGCCATTCTGGAAGGAGTCGTGCTGGCGCGTTCAATCTGGCTCAAAAAACTGGGTCTGGAGGAATAAAGACATGGCGGGTTTTCTGAAAGTTCTCTTCCGTAATGTGCTGGAAGGGCCCAGCACGGATCCCTTTCCCCTTGGAGAAACCTTCACGCCGGACCGTCTGCGGGGCCGAGCCAGAATAAATCCTGAACTTTGCATGGGTTGCGGCATTTGCCGCCATGCCTGCACGGCCGGCGCCATCAACATCACCCCTTTGAGCGACGGAAGCGGCTATACCATCGCCATTTGGCAGAATTCCTGCTGCCTGTGCGCTTCATGCCGCCATTACTGCCCCACCGGCGCCATGAGCATCTCCAATGACTGGCATGGGGCCCACCCTGAAAAAGAAAAATTCAGCCGTCTGGAACAGCATACCATCAAATATGAACCCTGCGCCGCCTGTGGCGTGCTGATGCGGCCTGTTCCCGCGGCTTTGGCGCGGCGGCTCTATAGCGCCACTCCGGAGCTTGATCCCGAGCAAATCCGCCATCTCTGCCCTCAGTGCCGCCGACAGGAAGACGCAAAACGCAACGCGGGCACCATACAGGTAACAACCACTGAAACCCTGGCGGCACGCGAGCTGACTTCAGCCGCGCCCACAACATATTAATGGGGACATCATGCAAGACGTTATCCGCAATAACGCCCATATTATAAAAAACCTCACGCTGTGCAGTGAAACCGGCACAGTTCACCACACCACAGACAGCTTTGGCAATGCCTTTCACTGGTTCAGACTGGGCACGCCCCGCCATCTGACGCGAGCCGCTGGCTTGCTGCGCGAGGCTGGCGCGCGCCTATGCATGACGACGGCCTATAACCGTCGCCACTTGAGCGAACCCATGCAAGAAATCTGTTATCATTTTGAACTTGCCGGCGTTGTCTACAATCTCACGGTTACGCTCAACGGAGAATGGCCAGTGGTGCCGTCCATAACGCATCTTTTCGCCAATGCCGACTGGCATGAACGTGAAATGATGGAACTTTACGGCGTCAATGTGACGGATCATCCCAATCCACGCCGGCTTTTCCTGGATGAAGAATTTGATGAGGGTATTCTCAATCAGGCTGTGCCGCTTTCAATCATGATGAACGGCGCCTGCACCACCGATTTGTGGGAGCGTGTTCTCAAAAACAGGGAGAAGCTGTCATGACTGCTATGAACACGGGCGGCAGCACGTTTTCCATGCCGCTCGGCCCGGTACACGTGGCCTTGGAGGAACCGGTCTACTTTCACTTGACTGTGGAAGGCGAAACCATCCGCAAGGTTGATCTGACATCGGGGCACGTCCATCGGGGCATGGAGGCCATGGCCTCCCAACGCAACCTGACAAAAAACACCACGCTGACGGAACGCGTCTGCTCACTCTGTTCCAACAGTCATTCCTTCACTTATTGTATGGCTGTGGAAAACGTGCTCGGACTCGACATCCCCCAGCGCGCGCGCTATCTGCGCGTATTGGCTGAAGAGATCAAGCGTGTGGCTTCGCATTTGTTCAATACCGCCATTCAGGCCCATCTCATCGGCTTCAAATCCCTTTTCATGCACATCATGGAAGTGCGTGAGATAATGCAGGATGTAAAAGAGACCGTGTACGGCAATCGCATGAATCTCGCGCAGAACTGCATCGGCGGAGTTAAATGCGACGTGACGCCGGAACTGCTCGTTTACATTTTGAGCGCCATCGACAAAATGAAACCGATGCTGGAGGAAATACGCGATATCTATGCCACAAACAGCATGGTTCTCGGACGTACAAAGGGCCTGGGGCTGCTGCCGCAGGAAGACGCTCTGCGCCTCGGCGTGGTTGGCCCGGTGGCGCGCGGCTCCGGCCTGAAAATGGATGTACGGAAGGCTTCACCCTACGCGGCCTACCCTGAACTTGAATTTGACGTGATCCTCCACAGCGGATGTTGTATCCATTCCCGCACAACAGTGCGCCTGGATGAAATTTTCGAATCTTTCCGCCTGATAATCCAATGTTGCAAACGCTTGCCCGGCGGGCCGACAATCGCGTCCATGCGCCAGATACGTTCGGCGGAGGCATGTGCCCGCACGGAAGCGCCACGTGGAGAAGTGTTTTATTACATCCGCACTAACGGCACGGATATACCGGCCAGGCTCAAATGGCGTGTCCCCTCGTATATGAATTGGGAAGCGCTCGGCGTTATGATGAAGGACTGCAAAGTTGCGGATGCGGCCTTGATTACAAACAGCATTGACCCATGCGTGTCCTGCACGGAACGTTAAATGCACGAAGCAACCTTGGTGCAGGGGATTCTTTCCACCTCTCTTGCGGCTGTTGAGCGCCATAACGTGGACAATCCCGGAAACCAGGCTGTAAAAATTCAGGAGATTGAGTGTGAACTGGGGCTGCTTGCCTGCGTGGAACCCCAGACGCTGACAGGCTGTTTTGAACTCTTCGCGGAGGGCACACTGGCGGAAGGTGCGGCGCTTACGCTCCGGACAGCACGGCTTGACTGCGATTGCTCCGTCTGCGGAAAAGCTTTCAAGCTCGCTCAACGGCATTTTGTCTGTCCGCATTGCGGCGGCGATGAAATTCACTTCAACGGAGGGCACGGGCTGACGCTCATCGCTCTGCGCGTCGAATCCGAGGAACAAGATCATGCATGAACATATTGAGGTCATACCTGATAAATGTCGCGCCTGCCGCCGCTGTGAGGTGGCCTGCATTGCCGCCCATCACGGCATGTCTTTCAAAGATGCCATGAAGCGCCGTGATGAGCTTGTTTCCCGCGTGCAGGTCGTCAAGACGGAAGGTTTCAAAACCACGGTACGTTGCCACCAGTGCGACCCCGCGCCCTGCTGCAATGTCTGTCCGACTGGCGCGCTGCAGCAAGAGGCCGGCCGTATCATCGTGCGCGTGCAGTTTTGCGCGGCCTGCAAAATGTGCCTCGTTGTCTGCCCCTACGGAGCTATTTCCCTGGAACACATAGGCATGCCCAATACGGGCGACTATTCGGAAACCATGGCCCAGCGTTCCCGCCGTGAAGTGGCGGTACGTTGCGATATGTGTCAGGCGTGGCGGGAAAAAAGCGGCAAAAAAATTACCGCCTGTATGGAGGCATGCCCCGCGCGGGCCTTGTCCATGGTAGAGCCGGACGGCACCGTTATACTGCCGCCAGCCCCGGAGGCAAAGCCGGGTACAAATCCCGAGGAAACGGAGACAAAAACCGCTTCGCCAAAGCTCGACCCCGTCTCTGAGATCGCCGAAACAACTTCTCTGCCAGCAAAGGCCGCGGAAAAGGCAGACGGCCCTGAAGCGATGGACAAGGCCCCCTCCAGGGACGCTGAAAAAACAGACCACCTGGAAGTACCCTCGAAAACTACGGACAATATTCCGGCACAGCCCAAGAAAAAGACGACTCCCTCCCAAAAGATGAAGGCCTGACCCGGATTTGACCAAGCATCTCCTGACGCTTTCCATACACTCCCTTGCCCATGACGGTCGCGGCATCGCCTGTGGCAATGCCGCGACCGTCATGGGCAAAATTATTTTTGTCAGTGGCGCGCTGCCCGGCGACAATGTGCGGGCGCGTCTCCTTGGCGTCAAAAAATCCTTTGTGGAAGCCGAAACACTGGAATTTCTCTCGCGTTCCCAAGCCATTGCCCCACAGTGTCCGCATTGGGAGCATTGTGGAGGTTGCCCTTTGCAATGTATGGCTTATCCCGAACAATTACGCTGGAAAAAAATATTGGCCGAGGAGAATTTAACCCGTATCGGCCGCCTTGAACGTGGCCGTCTGAGAAAAATTTTTCCTCCTGTCGAGCCTTCGCCGAACCTGCGGCAATTCCGCAACAAAATGGAATTCGCCTTTGATGCCGACAGAACCGGCACCGTCATTGCGGGGCTGCGTGAACGCCGCACAGGCAATATCCTTGCCGTCCCCGGCTGCATGCTCATGCCCCCGGAAGCCCTGTCGCTGGCGCAAAAGGCGGCGGAATTCGTACAGAACGGAAGGCTTGCTCCTTATGGACACGCCAGGCGGGGGTTCTGGCGTTTTCTGACAATACGCGAGGCTTATACGACGGAGGACGCGGCCGGGCCAAAATGGTTCTGCCTCTGCCTCACCAGCCCCGGAGCTTCAAAGGAACACCGCATTGTCCGCAAATTGGGAGAAAGGCTACTTGGCGAGTTTTCGAGCATGGCGACTTTTGTCCATGAGGAACGCAAAAACCGGGATACTGTCTCCACAGGGCAAAAACGTATTATTGCCCTGAATGCCCAAGGCCAAAGCAAAGCAGAGGCGGTCATGCTCCACCTGCCGCTCGGGGGAAAGATGTTCGGCCTGGATATTGCCTCCTTTTTTCAAGTAAATACAGGGGCGGCGGAAACGCTGGCCGGACTGGCCCAGGATTTTTTCAACGACGCAGGGAGCGCGGCTCTGCTGGACGCTTATTGCGGCGTGGGCGTGCCGGGTTTGCTGCTTGCCCCACGTTCTGAAAACGTTTTTGGTTTTGACCGCGACAAACGCGCTGTTGCTTTGGCCCGTGACAATGCCTCCCGCATGGGGCTGACGCACTGCCGTTACACGACAGCGGACGCCGTTGATATTCTCAGCGACGGAGCGGCATCTTACGGGACAGTTCTGCTGGATCCGCCGCGTGCCGGAATACAAACAGAAGCGCTGGCGGCCCTTATGACCCAACGCCCTCAGCACATTCTCTACATATCTTGTAATCCGGCCACCCTGGCACGGGATGCCGCCCTGATGGCAAAGAGTTATTCTTTGGAACGGCTGGCCGGAGCGGATATCTTCCCACACACACCGGGTCTGGAATGTGTGAGCCTCTGGCGCAAAAAAGAGCGTGGCAAATTTGCCGAAACTGATTGACTGAAATGTTTCCGCATGATAGGGTACCCCGTGTTTAAGGATATTTTGCGACAGCAGCAAAGCGGTATGGAAGCCATGGCTGGCCCCGGCGTTATCGGGTTCCATCTGGTCAGCGGGCCGCTTGTGGGTTTTTGCCTTGGTTATGGCCTTGATTATTGGCTTGACACAGGCCCTTGGGGCAAACTGACTTTCCTGATAATCGGCATTGCTGCGGGTTTCCTGAACGTATACCGGGATTCGCGCCGTCTGCTGAAAAAAATGGCCGCGCGGGACGCCCTGGACAAAACCGGAACTGGACATGCAAGAGCAGACAAAAATGCTGAAGGCCATAACGCACAACCTTGACGCACGCCTCTGGCGGCGCGGCTTGTGGCACCCGGCAATAGGCCCGTTACTGCGCAATATGCTCCTGCTGTCGCTGGTTTGCCTTGTGGCGGGCGGCGCATTCTTTGTTCTTACGCCGTGGCTGCTCTGGTTTGGCGTGGGCATGTGTCTTATGACGTTTATATTTTTTGGGCTGGCGCGTTTTTTTCTGCGCTCCGGCTTGGGCGATTACAGCACAGCCTTTCTGCGCGTGGTGCTGTTACGCTGGGGGGGCAGGCTGTTCATTCTGGCCGGCTTGCTGTATGTAGCTCTGATTGTCTGCAAGGCTCCGCCAAGCGCCCTCCTTGGCGGCTTTACAGCGGGGGCCGTGACCGCGTTGCTCACCTATGCGACAGCGGCAGGCCGCAGTCAGGGATAATTGAACTCACCACTCCAACAGGAGGCATGACTCATGGCAGGTGGTTTGCCGCATCCGGTATTGCTTTCCACATTTTTCCATATGGACGAAGTGGTCATCAACGGGCAGGCAGTGGAATTCAAGCATGTTTTCTATTCCTGGTTCTGTATGGTAACGCTTTTTATCGTGGCCTTCATGGTGCGTAGGCGGCTCACCGTCGTGCCCGGAAGTCTGCAGAATTTTTTTGAGGCCATCATAGACACCATAGAAAATTTTGTCTGCAGCACTATGGGGGAAACCGGGCGTACCTATGTTCCCCTACTGGCGGGCATGTTCATCTATATTCTGTGCATGAATTTTATGGGCCTTATCCCCGGTTTCGACGCGCCCACGGCCAATCTCAACACCACTGTCTGCATGGCGCTTTTTGTGCTGGTGTTTTATAACGCCGTAGGGCTTGTCCGCTGGAAAGCCCACTACATACATCACTTCACCGGGCCGTCCAAGGCGCTCATACCCCTGATGCTGCCCTTGGAAATTGTTTCTCACCTTTCGCGCCCGGTTTCGCTTTCGCTTCGCCTTTTCGGCAATATCCGCGGCGAGGAAATAGTCATGGTACTCTTTTTCATTATGGCGCCCATTCTGGGCACCTTGCCCATCTACGCCCTCTTTCTTCTGGGCAAAACCATGCAGGCCTTTGTGTTTTTCATGCTCACCATGTTCTACATCAAAGGCGCCCTTGAAGCGCCGGAGCATTAAAATTGGGGGAATGGTCGCACGCGACCCAACAATATAAACTTGTGAAAGGAGTTTCACATGCGTAAATTTTTCCTGACTGTTTTGAACACCGCCGCTTTTCTGGGCATGGCCAGTCTGGCTTTTGCCGCTGACAAGCTTGATTCCGCATCCCTCGGCTTTACTTGCCTGGCCGCCGCCCTCGGCATCGGCATCGCCGCCTTCGGTTGCGGCATCGGCATGGGCCTCGGCCTCAAGGGCGCTTGCGAAGGCGTTGCCCGTAACCCCGATGTGAGCGGCAAAATCACCGGCACCATGATTCTGGCCTTCGCCTTCATTGAATCCTTGGCCATTTACGCCTTGGTTATCAGCTTCATCCTGCTCTACGCCAATCCGTATGCGTAGTGCCTCTCGTTTAGCATAAAAAGGAAAAAGGAGGCCTTTCCGGCCTCCTTTCTCAAATCATGGCGGACGTTCTGAAAGAAAAACACATCCCGCGGGCAACAATTCAACGCTTGGCCACCTATGTTCAAGTGCTGGAAGCTTTTACCCGTGACGATGTGGAAGTGATTTCCTCCAACCCCCTGGCCTTGGCCTGCGGCGTAAACGCATCCCAGGTACGCAAGGATCTCGCCTATTTTGGAGAATTCGGCATCCGCGGCGTGGGTTATCCGGTGGTCTCCCTCATCAAGGCCATAACCTCCTCCTTGGGCGTGGACCGGGAATGGCGCATGGCCCTCATCGGCGTGGGCAACCTCGGTAAAGCCCTTCTTAACCATGGAGATTTCCGCGCGCGCGGCTTCAACATCAGGGAAATCTTCGACTGCGATCCCTTCAAAATAGGGGAGATTGTCCACGGGCTGGAAGTGCGCTGCACTTCGGAACTCCCGCGACTGGTCACTGAAGAAGGCATTGAAATCGGCATTATCACCACTCCGCCGGAACGCGCCCAGCGCGCTGCCGAACACTTGATCAACGCGGGAATTACGGCCATACTCAATTTTGCCCCCGCCAGACTGCAAGTGTCGAGCAACGTCACTGTGGAATATGTGGATTTCTTTAACCATCTTTACGCCTTGGCCTTCAGACATCCTAAAGACTGACCGTACAATTCGCGGCATGACGGCCTTTCTCAACGCCCTTGCCTTTCTGACCCGCCTCATCCCGGCGCGGTCTTATGACGAAACCGATTTCGCCCGCTGTGTGCCCTTTTTTGCGCCAACAGGTCTTGTTTTGGGGATGCTCTGCACAGCGGCCGCCATTCTCACTCGAACTTTTATGTCCACTCTGTCCGGTTTTGAAAACGCAAGGCCACTCGCCTTCGCACTCGCCGCCCTGTTGTGGCTTGCCCTGGAAATATGGCTGACGCGCGGTCTGCATTGGGATGGCTTGGCCGACCTCGCGGACGCCGCCAGTTCGCCCGCGCCGCGCTTTTGGGAAATACTCAAGGACAGCCGCTTGGGTGTATTCGGCGCTCTCAGTCTGCTCCTCGCCTTTTGCGGGCAATGGATTTCCATTGCCTGGCATGTGGCTTCCTGCAATTGGCTGCTCCTCATTCTCGCCCCGGCTTGGGGGCGGGCCTGCGTTGTCTGGCTCGCGGCCGCGGCGCATCCGCACAATCCCCAATCTCTTGGTGGTCTGACTAAGGCAGGCGCAAGTTGCAGAATCGCCGCCCTCCATGCCTTGGCCGCTCTGGGCGCAATAATCGTTCTATGCGCATACAGCCCGCTGGCCTGGGCTCAGGGCTTGATGCTGCTCGCGGTTCAATGCTGGCTTATACGCGTCCTGGCAAAACTGGCCAGTGAAAAAGGCGGATTTTCCGGCGACTTTCTGGGTGCGGCCATTGTATTGGGGCAAAGCTGGTTTTTGTTGGCGACATTATTATGACAAATATGAACAAGCGAAAATCCTCCGCACATACTTGACAATTGTTCAATAGCGCACTATCCGAAAATGAAATCCATTTTTCTGGAGATGCAATTATGCGAATAGCCCTTGCCGGCAATCCAAATTCCGGCAAAACAACTGTTTTTAACGGCTACACCGGCGCACGGCAACATGTCGGCAATTATCCCGGCGTTACCGTGGAAAAAAAAGAGGGCAATGTCCTGTGTCGCGGAAGACCGGTAACAATAGTTGATCTGCCGGGTACCTATTCCCTGACCGCTTACTCGCAGGAAGAACTCGTGGCCCGCAGCGAGCTTTCCTCAGGCAAGGTGCAGGCCGTTATTGATGTTGTCGAAGCTTCTGCCTTGGATCGCAACATGCTCCTTGCGGTGCAACTGCTTGAAATGGGTATCCCTGTGGTGATCGCCTGTAACATGATGGATGAAGCGCGCAAAGCCGGCATACATATCGACGCCGAACGACTTTCAGCCTTGCTGGACGCGCCTGTTGTACCCATGGTCGGGCGGAGCGGCGAAGGACTTGATGAGGCGTTGTCCGCTGCGATTGACTTGGCCGAGGGAGGTTTCCGCAAACCTTTGCGCATCTCCTACGGTCAGGATTTGGATGAACTTCTTGCCGACATGGAAAAAATCATTACGGAAAAAAACGTATTGTCGGGGCGTTACCATCCACGCTGGACAGCGATTAAGCTTGTTGAAGGAGACGAGGAAATCCGCCGCGAAGCGCTGCTTGCGGATGAGGAAACAACAAACCGGCTCATGACCGCCCGCGAAAAAACCGCCGCACATATTGCCGACACCCTCAAGGCCGATATGGAAGGCATTGTCATTGACTATCGCTACGGCTATGTAAATGCCCTTCTGCGCGACGGCATAGTGCGCAGAGACCCCGGCAAAGACCGTCTGGCCGTTACCGACAAACTGGACAAAGTGCTCACTAACGCTTTTTTCGGCCCTTTAATCATGCTTGGGCTGTTGCTTCTGGTATTTCAATTTACTTTTACAGCGGGGGCTTTTCCGCAAGCCTGGCTTGAAGACGGTTTTGCCGTCCTTGGGGAATTTCTGAACGATATCATGCCCGACGGCCTTGTCAAATCTCTGCTCGTGGATGGCGTGATCGCCGGTATAGGCGGCGTAATCAGCTTTGTCCCCCTGATTCTCATTATGTTCGCATTTATCTCCCTGATGGAAGACAGCGGCTACATGGCCCGCATCGCCTATATGTTGGATCGCGTTTTCCGCTTCTTTGGCCTCCACGGAGCATCCGTCATGCCCTATGTTATTTCCGGCGGCATTGCCGGCGGCTGCGCCATTCCGGGAGTCATGGCCACGCGCACCCTGCGCAGTCCCAAAGAAAAACTGGCGACGCTTCTCACCTTACCTTACATGACATGCGGGGCAAAACTACCGGTGCTGCTCATGCTTGCCGGAGCCTTTTTTCCGGACAGCGCGGCGCTGGTCATGTTTTTTATCTGGGCGGCCGGCTGGACGGCAGCCCTTTGCGTGGCGCGCATTTTGCGCTCTTCTCTTGTCAAAGGGCAAGGTACGCCATTTGTCATGGAACTGCCGCCCTACCGTATGCCGACGCTTTTCGGCGTGTTGCTGCACTGCTGGGAACGGGCCTGGATGTATCTAAAAAAGGCCGGTACTATTCTGGTCGCCTTATCCGTACTCATTTGGGCTTCCATGACATTCCCTTCTCTGCCCGAAGAAAAGGCAGGGCCGCACCTGCGGAAAATAGAACATCTCAATGACAGCCTCGAACAACTCCCCGCCAATGCGCAAAATATGGAAGATTCGCCCAAACGCAAGGCACTGGAGGAAGAATTGGCACAGGCGACGGCAAATCTGAGCAGGGAAAAACTGGCCTGGTCCCTGGCAGGACGCACAGGCAAATGGCTGGAACCCTTCACCCGCCCCGCCGGATTCGACTGGCGCACCGATATAGCCCTTATCGCCGGCATCGCCGCCAAAGAGGCTGTATTGGGCGCACTCGGCACCGCCTATTCCCTGGGAGAAATCAAGGAAGACAACTCCGGCCCGCTGGCCGAAAGGCTTCTGAATGATCCGGCCTGGTCAAAGGCCACTGCCTTGGCGCTTATGTTGTTTGTACTCCTCTATTCCCCCTGCTTTGTGGCTCTCGTCATCATCCGCCAGGAGGCCGGGAGTTGGGTTTGGGTGGCCTTCAGCATGATTTTCAATACCCTTCTTGCCTATGCCGCAGCTGTCGGCGTATTCCAGGCAGGCCGGCTGTTGTGGGGGTAATGTACCGACCGGCCACAAGCCTTTGCACGCTTGACATATGGGCTGTGTGCCCCTGCTGAAAAGTACCTCTGGGCGCTGGAAAAGTCACTTCAAAAATTCCGGGCCGAATGGCATCTTTCGAGATTGTAAAAAACCGGTTTTTCCATTAAAGAGTCTTTCGTGTCCTCGTAGCTCAGTTGGATAGAGCGCCGCCCTCCTAAGGCAGAGACCCCAGGTTCGATTTCTGGCGGGCGCACCAGCTTTTACCGTCACAGGATAGAATAACAGCCGGCAACCATGTGAAAACACGGAGTTCGGCTTTAAGGGCTTGCCGGCCTGAAGTCGATTTTGCCGTAAAGCGATCCCCGCCGGTCGGAAAAGTACGCCCATTCGCGGATCAATCTTCCTCAAACAGGTCTTTGATCTTGCAGCCCAAACACTTGGCGATAGCTCCCAGCGTTGACAGGCGGCATTGAGCTATCTGGTTCCGCCTCGCCCTGAGAATGGTCACATCCGCCAATCCGGTTTTTTCAATCATCGCCCGTATCGTCATTCCCTGTTTCTCCATGATATTTTTGACATTACTCTTGAGCATAGAGGCCTCCTATGCTCACTATAGCCGGGAAGCTTGACTAGAATGTGTTCACACAATTGCATCAATGAGCATAGCGAAGTATATAAAGCCGCTGAAGATGACATCCAGCTTGTCATACCTTGTAAATATCCTGCGAAAACGCTTTAACCGCAGA
>JAITGC010000031.1 GCA_031280915.1 Desulfovibrio sp.
TTAAAGCGTTGGCGCGGCATTGCCACACGCTATGCGAAGAATACGGTATCATTTTTGGCCGCTGTGCATATTAGGTGCATCGCTATTTGGGCAAAAATCAATTGACGACACTATTTAGCGTCAAGGTCCCGCGCTTTGTGCTAAATTGTGGCTCAAGAGGAACGAACCAGCCTTCTTTGCGTCCGGGGATGAGCATTTCCTCTTGCTTCACCCATGCAGGGCCTTTTTCTTCTCCTCTTTTGATGATACGATAATATCCATTCTCCAATGCAAGTGCGCGTCGATCTGAACCATAGCTCACGCGAGGATTATTTCCGAAAAGTCCTCCGCTCCGAGCTGGCCAAGTGGCTCCTGGTTCAAAGGTGGCAGTCAAAACACTTCCGTTGAATTTCCACATAGCTCATCTCCTTGATTGTAACTGGCTAAGGCGGTTGACTTCGCAAATTTCAAGCAGATCTTTCCCATATTTTCGTATCTCTCCGAGAATTTTCAAAATTCGTGCGCTTTTTTTGTCGTCAGAAGGAAGGCTACCCCACAACTCACCGACGATACCCCGAAGCGGTGGGCAATACAGTTTTTTTTCCGCCTGCAACAAGCAAACAATATCTTTTGCGGAGAAATTACTGAAAAATGCTACATCAGAGTCAAATCTCAAGAGATACCTGTAAGCGGGGTCTGTCGGCAGTTCATGCAGCAGTTCATAAAATTTCCTTCTTATTTCTATCAAGTTTTCCGGTATCCACATCCTCCTCATCATCAACAGGGCTGTTGTTTTTGACGCCGGATCGCCGTTTTGGATAAGGTATCCTATTTTTTCTCCACATCTGCCTTTTCTAACAAAATTATGACCATTATCAGCGTTGTATAATGTAAGATCCAGCGCCGCGTCATCCAAATGGTCATCAATGTAGGGGCGGGCAAGCGGGTCTTCAAAATATCTTCCCATGGATTCCAATTCTCCCGGCATATTGCGGGCGATACGCGCAAGATGAGGAAGGGCTTTTTCGCGGGTCTGCGGTTCATAGGCCAAAAGCAATAAAAAATCCGCCATCCCCGTATTGAATGTTCCGGAGACCGCCCATTCGGCCTTCATAAGATCTACAAAAAGTTGCGGTTCGTTGGGAAAATCGTCCAAGAAAACGTCAATATCCTGTTGATTGCGGGTCATGGCCGCCAAGGCATATGAGACGACAATCCGCTCAAGCGGGTCTGAGCCGTTCTCGCGCTGTTGCCGCAGAATCCGTTCAAGCTCCGGCATATCAGGCAAGCCGACGGAAAGAAAATATGCCTCCATCCGCGTCTCTTGATCCGCATCTTCAAACAGTTCACTGAAAACGCGCGACACAAGCCCGCTTGATTCCGGGACTGTGTCTCTGCATACGGGCAGCGAACAGCTCCAACAGAGACAAAGAGCAAGAAGAAAGATGGCGGTACGAGTCATGGAGCGCGTACAACCGGCAGAGCAAATGGTTCGGTACTTGGCAAAGATTTTCTGGAAACTCATATGTCGCCCGCTCCATTGGCTTGTCTCAAAAAATATAGACTGGAAAAGGCAAAAATGGAAGAATACCCCCAACGTCCTTTCAGGCAGCCGCGCCCGGCAATCGTTCCAAACCGGCCAGAAAAATTCTTCCAATCCTGATTTTTCAGGTATTTCTGCGGGTATCAAAAATGTATAATTTGCTCGGCAAGGCGAACTCGTTTCGCCGTCAGGCAAACATTTCAAAGCGGAAACTGCTCCACATCTCTGGAGCGATTGCATTTCAACTGTGCGTCATGGGCGGCGTTTCACCGGGGGGCACTGCCAGAGCCGCGCGCCAGGCCGCCAGAGCCTGCTCCAGATAATCGCGGGAGCCACAGAAACCGCCGGCGTCCTTGAGCGCCTGGTTGAGGGCAAAAAGCCCCGCCGCCACGTCAGCCCAGTCCACATGCCCCATGTGCCCTATGCGCACCAGGCGTCCCTTCAGATGATCCTGCCCGCCGGCGAAAAGCACACCGAACTTTTCCGCCGCGCAACGCAGCACCTGACCGCCGTCCACGCCTTCGGGCAGGAGTACGCTGGTTATACCCCAAGCAAAATCCTTTTCGGCAAAAAGGACAAGCCCCATGGCTCTCACCCCCGCGCGGGCAAGCATGGTGAGGCCCCACTGCTTCACATACACGGCTTCAAGGCCGTTTTCCAGCAACAGGGCAAGAGCTTCGTCCAGCCCCACAATCAAATTCACGGGCGAAGTGAAGTTTGTCTGCCCCTTGGCGAGGCTGTCACGCTCCTTGAGCAGATTGAAATAAAAACAATTCGGCGAGACACTTTCCGCCTTTTTCCAGGCACGGGGAGAAAGGGCCAGCAATGCGAGGCCGGGTGGCAGCATAAGCCCCTTTTGGGAGCCGGTGAGCAGACAGTCAATGCCCCATTCATCCATGGGGCAGGGACAAAGCCCCACAGCGGAAATGCCGTCCACAACCAGAAGCGCGCCGCTCCTGCGGCAAACTTCCGCCACTTCCCGCACGGGATGCAGCACACCTGTGGATGTTTCGGAATGCTGCAACAGCACTCCGGCGATGGCGGGATCCTCCCTGAGCCTTTCCTCCACTGCCGGCGCGGAGATGGCCTCGCCCCAAGGCGCGGAAAGAGTGGCCGTCTCAAGCCCACGCATGGCGGCAATCTGCTCCCAGCGCTGGCCGAATTTGCCCGCTTCGACCACAAGGACTTTCTCTCCGGGCTGAAAAAGGCTGTGCACGGCGGCTGTCATAGCTCCTGTGCCGGAACAGGAAAGGGGCAGCACCGGCCCCGCCGTGCCGAAGAGCAAACGCAGGTTTTCCTGCGCTCGGCCCATAACAGCCATGAACTCGCCCTTGCGGTGATGCAGCATGTCTTTGGCCAGGGCCAGGCGCACGCGCTCCGGCAGAGGTGTTGGCCCTGGGGTAAGCAGGCGGATTTTTTCAGGCATTGTGTTCTCCGTGAATGCTTGGTTGCGGGCGGGTTTTCAGTCCGTCCTGTGATGGCAGCCTATGCTTTGCGGATTGCGCATGGCTGCCTGAGTGATGACGTAGGCGGTCTGCGAGCCGTGAAAAAGATCGACAAGCCGCCGGGAAATACGCGTATGCTTATAAAAATCATGGATATGGCGCACAAGATCGCGCATGTCTTCAAAGGCCCGGCGCAACCGAGCGCCGGTGCGTGAAATTCCGACATAATTCCACATGGTGTTGCGTATATTGGCCCAGTCCTGAGCCACCAGAGCCGGGTCGTCCCGTCTGTCGTCTCCTTCGTGGCGCCAGTCGGGTATGGCCGCACGCAGTTTCGGCGGAAGCGACTTTTCGCGCCTCAGACGCCGGGAGATATCCTGACCGCAGGAAACGCCCCAGACAAGTCCTTCCAGCAGTGAAGCACTCGCCAGGCGATTGGCTCCGTGCAGACCGGTGCAGGCGCATTCCCCAATGGCGTAAAGCCCGCCCATGGAAGTCCGCCCCCGCGTGTCAGTCAATACGCCGCCGCAAAAATAATGCGCGGCAGGCACCACCGGTATGGGTTCCCTGCGGATGTCAATACCGGCCTCGCGGCAGGTTTTGAAGACAGTGGGGAAGGCTTCGGGCAAATCCTTGGGTATGCCCGTCGCGTCCAGGAAAAGGCAGGGAGCGCCGTTGTGCAGCATCTCCTCCATCATGGCCAGGGCCACAATGTCCCGAGGGGCCAGATCTCCGCGCCTGTCGTGACGGGGCATGAACGGTTTGCCGTGAACGTCCAGGAGACGCGCGCCTTCTCCGCGCATGGCCTCGGTGATGAGAGAGCGGCGGTGGCTGCGCTCCTCATACATGGCTGTGGGGTGAAACTGCATGAACTCGAGATTGGCAAGGCTTACCCCTGCCCGGAAAGCCATGGAAACCCCCGAACCCACACAACCCGACGCGTTGGTGGAATGCAGAAAAATCTGCCCCACCCCCCCTGTGGCGAGCACGGTATAATCCGCCAGTATGGTTTCCGGCTCCCCGCTTTCCTCGTTGAGCACGTAGACTCCCAGGCAGCGATTGTCCACCTCGTAGCGAAACCGGGAATCTTTGGCGTGGTGATGGCTCGTCAAAAGGTCAATGGCCGCGCGACGACCAAGGAGGGTGATGTGCGGATGCTCCAGCACAGCGGCGGTCAGGCCGTCCATTATGGCCTTGCCCGTAAAATCCGCCCGGTGAGCGATACGCGGCGCGCTATGGCCGCCTTCCCGCGTCAGACTGTACTCTCCGGAGGCGTCGCGGTCAAAAAGCACGCCGGCGCGCTCAACAAGCACACTCTCCACGCAGGTCGGCCCCCGACGGCAGAGATGCCGCACTGCTCTGAGGCAATTGATGTTGTGCCCCGCCGCCAAAATATCCTTGGCAAGCGCCTTGGCATCGTCCGCGCCCCCCATCGTGGAGGCCGCCCGGTAAATGACGCCGCCCTGGGCCAGATTCGAATTGCCGTCCGCCAGGCTTTCCCCGGCATTGAGAAGCAAAATGTCCCAGCCGGCATCAGCCAGAGTGATGGCCGCGGCGCAGCCCGCTATGCCGGATCCCAGAATCAAAACAGGCACATGTCTTCGTCCGCTCACAAAAGCACACTCACTTGCCGCAAACTTCCAGCATGCGGGTTAAAGAAAGGCGCGCCGGTTCAAACAGCTCCCCGGCAACGGCCAGAGGCTCGCCCCTTCCTCCGGTGATGTCCTCAAGAACGGCCAGAAGCTTTTCTTCCGTCACTTTGGCCATTTCCGGGCAAATAGCGCGGGAAAGAGGGAAAATATCACATCTGTCCCTGTGGCGCGCCGCCAGACGGTGGACAAGATTTTCTTCCGTACCGATGACGAGGGTGCTTCCAGGGGAATCTTCCGCTACACGCGCGGCTTCTTTGATGAGAAATGATGTTGAGCCGGCCGCGTCGCAAAGGGCGATGACCTCCTGACGGCATTCCGGGTGGGCCACGACCCGGCACCCGGGATATTCGACACGCGCCTGTTCGACGAATTCCGGCCGAAAACGGGCATGAATGGAACAGGCCCCCGGCCAGAGAAGTATCTTTCTTCCCAGAGGCTGGCTCTCCGGCTCAATGAGACCGCGCCCGTCAATGCGCAGCACATGACGCTCGTCCTGGGGAATGCCCAGTCGGTTTGCCACGTTATGCCCCAGATTCTTGTCCGGCATAAAAATCACGCCTTCACCCCGCTTGAGCGCCCAGTCAAGCATAGTTTCGGCGTTGGCTGAAGTGCAGACCGCTCCGCCGTATTCCCCGGTCAGAGCCTTGACCGCCAGCGAGGTATTCACATAAGCCAGCGGCACAATTCTGCGACCGCCGCGCACAAGCTGTTCCAGCACCGCACGCGCCAGCCGTATGGGAATCATGGCGGACATAAGGCAGTCCGCGTCCGGCTCCGGCATGTGTACCGTTCGCCCTTCTCCGGCGAGCAAAGTCGCCGATTCACCCATAAAATACACGCCGCAAAAGACAATGCGCGTCGCGCTGATGTGCGGCACACGACGGGCAAGTTCCAGTGAGTCTCCTGTTATGTCACAATGCCTGATGACAGTGTCGTTCTGATAATGATGGCCCATGATGCAGAGGGCGTCACCCGACTTTTTCCTGATGGCGGCGATGGCTCCGGCAGTGCTGTTCATATGGATTTTCTCCCTTGAAACGAGTAAAAAACGGGGAACATCGGCGGGCGGGCTTCACGGCATCAGCGTCATGCTGAAATCAGCCGCCGGCGCGGAATGGGTCAGCCGCCCCACTGAAATAAAATTCGGCCCTGGTTTTGTGAGGGCGATCCGGCGTATGTTCTCCAAAGTCACGCCGCCGCTCACTTCCGTTTCAATATGCGGCGGCACAAGGGCGATGGCTCGGCCGAGAAGCTCCGGCGCCATATTGTCCATCATAACGCGGGAGACCTCCGCCGCCACGGCCTCGCGCACATGGTCAAGGGTACGGCATTCCACCTCAATGGGCGGGCAGGGGGAATACCTCTCCCGCAGCAAAGCCACCGCCCGCGCAATAGATCCCGTAGCGTCAATGTGATTGTCTTTAAGCATAAGCATTTCCGCGAGGGTTTTTCGGTGATTCATTCCACCCCCCGCCTGCACGGCGTATTTTTCAGGCAGACGCAACCCCGGCGTCGTCTTGCGCGTATCCAGCAGGCGCACGCCCGTGCCTTCGAGTTCCCGCGCGTATCTGGCCGTGAGGTTGGCTATGCCGGAGAGTCTGGATATGTAGTTGAGGATGACGCGCTCCGCCCTGAGCAGTATCGCCGCCGGCGCAGAGATGGCGGCAACGTCCGTCATGGCGGGAGCCCTGGCTCCTTCACGGACAAAAGGCCGCCAGACAAAGCTTGTTCCCAACCGTCTGAAAATAACGCCGATAACGGGCAGGCCCACAACCAGGCTGTCCTCCTTGACGCGCAGGCGCGCCTCAAGGCGGGTATCGGCCGAAAAAACGGCCTGCGCCGTCAGATCCGGACCATCTTCGGCCAAGGCAAGATCAATACCCCGCTCCAGCAGAACCCGCTCCTCGGGAGAAGAAAAAAATTTTGCCCACGGCGTGAACATTGCGCTTGTCCCCACAAAATGCGTGTGCTATAGAAATAGTTGCGGATTACTGCCGGTTTTCGCGGTTTTTAAAATCAGAAGGCGGCCTCGCGTCTCCAAGGATATATCCAAGATAAAATCTCAGACAATTGTTCGTCAAGACATTCAAGCTTGAGATATATTTCACATAGCCTTTCCGCCTTGCCACCGGAGCGTGGGCGGGCGGGAAAAAACAAATGACGCTGTAAACGGATTTTTATGCGGAATCAGGATATGGTCAGCGAGACAACGACATCTTCCGGCGCGGAGGAGAAAAAACCCGGCACGGCGCGTCTGGAAAACGAGCCGGCACAGCCCGCGGGCTGCCTTGAGGGTGGACAGGTGCCGGACTTTGCCCACCCTGCCGACATGGCCGACCACCTGGAAAACCTGAGTCTGGATGAACAAGTCTGCGCCCTGCGTAAAATGCCGGCTGAAGACGCGGCCGACGCCCTGGCGGAGCTTGACGAAGCCGTTGCCGTTGATGTGCTGGAGAATCTGGACGCCGACGACGCCGCCCGTATTATTGCCGAAATGGCTCCGGACGATGCGGCCGACGTGCTGGATGACCTCGAAGCGGGCCATCGCGACGCGCTCCTGAAACGCCTCGACCGCGAAGATTCCGAGGAACTGCGGCATCTGCTCAACTTTGACCCGGATTCCGCCGCCGGGGCCATGAATACTGAAGTTATTCTGCTGGAAAGCTCCTTTACCGTGGATGAGGCCATTGCCCACATGCGCGGCCAGATGGCGGAAATGGAAAACCCCTATTACGGCTATGTGGTGGACGGCCGCGATGTGCTTGTGGGGGTGCTTTCAGTGCGCGATCTCATGTTGGCGCGCCCCGGCGCTATTACGGGAGAGTCCGTGGCCGGGCAGTCTGTCATCAGCGTGCGTTACGACGCGCACAGACGCGAGGCGGCAAGTCTGCTTTCACGTTACAATTTTCTGGCCCTGCCCGTGGTGGACTATGAAGGGCATATTATGGGCGTCATTACCTATGACGACATCATGGACATCATGGACGAGTCGGCCAGCGCGGACATGCTGGGCATGGTGGGCGCCCACCCGGAAGAAAGCGTGGATACCCCCTGGCCGGAGAGCGTACGCGGGCGTCTGCCGTGGCTGATGATCAATCTCTTTAATTCGGCGCTGTCGGCCTCTGTGGTATACATGTTTGAAGGCACCATAGCCCAGATGGCCGTGCTGGCCGTGCTTATGCCCATGGTAGCCAACCAGGCCGGCAACACGGGCCAACAGGCTCTGGCGGTCATGATCCGCCAGCTTGCCCTGGATCGTTTTGACCAGAAAAAAGCCTGGCTGGCTGTCCTGCGAGAAGCGAAGATAGGCCTGGTCACCGGACTTTTTATGGCCGGCGCGGCCTTCTTGGGATCGTGGCTTTTTACAAAAAATCTCCTTGTAGGCGGGGTCATGGCCGGCGCTCTGCTTTGCGACATGATTCTCGGCGCTGTGGCGGGCGGTTCCATCCCCCTGATTTTCCGGGCACTGGGACGCGACCCTGCCCATGCCTCCAGCATTTTCCTGACGACCATCACCGACGGGGCCGGCTTCTTCATCTTCCTGGGCTTGGCCACGGCGATAATTTTTTAGACCATATCCCGTCGGGTGATGGCATAATCAAGCCTGACATGCTTGACATGCGCGCTTAAACGACTATACTGTCTCTCCCGATATTTGCGACTAACTCCGGGACAAATCCTAAAGAGGTACACATATGAGCGTTTTGCAGAATGCCGTAAAAACTTCTGAAGGCGTCAGCCTGAACGGCTTCCTTCTTTCTCCTGTTGTGGAGCAATGCTCCGGCTGCGACCGCGTACGCACCTTTGAAGAGCAGGATTTCTGTTCCAGTTACCCCAACCCCGGCAGCAAATGGACCGGGGGACGCTGCAATTTCGCCACTCACATCAAAACGCAGACAGCCGCCGCAGCCAAGGTAAACCCTCTGAAGGCATCCAAACGCGCTGCCAAAGGCCGCTAGTATTATCCTTGCCGGCGCACCCGCTCCATGCCTGACGCTGTTTTTGACTGCATCATCACGGGCGGCGGGCATGCCGGCTGTGAAGCCGCAGCAGCCCTGGTCAAGCTTGGGCACAGCGTTCTGCTGATTACTGGAAATATTGACCGTCTGGGCTACCTTTCCTGTAATCCGGCCATAGGCGGCCTTGCCAAAGGCCATCTCACGCGGGAGATTGACGCTCTTGGCGGCATGATGGGCCTGTGGGCCGATGCGGCGGGCATACAATTCCGCACTTTGAACCAAAGCAAGGGGCCCGCCGTGCGCGCCACACGCGCGCAGATAGACAGGGATGCCTACCAACGGACGGTGAGAAAAACCCTGTTCTTCCTCCCCAGGCTGCGCATTTGGCAGGATGCGGCGACGGTCGTCACCCGCAGCGATTGCCGCGCCACAGGTGTGCTCACCGCCCAAGGCCTCGCCTTTGCCGCCCCCCATGTGCTGCTGACCACCGGCACGTTTCTGGACGGGCGTATCCATATCGGACTTAACAGCCTCCCTGGCGGGCGGCTTGGAGACGCGCCGGCCATCGGGCTTTCCCAAAGTCTGAGAGACATGGGCTTTACCCTGGGGCGACTGAAAACCGGCACCACGCCCCGCATTCTACGCTCTTCCATAGATTTTTCACGCCTCCAGGAGCAGCCGGGGGATAATCCGCCGCCGCAATTCAGCTTTCACGGTTCAGCACCCGCTCTCACGCAACTGCCTTGCCACATCACCTGGACAAATCCGGCAACGCACGAAATCATCCGGCAAGCCTTCGACAGGTCGCCCCTGTTTACCGGCGTCATCAAGGGCACAGGAGCCCGCTACTGCCCTTCCATAGAGGACAAAGTAGCCCGTTTCCCCGACAGGGAACGCCACCAGATATTTCTGGAGCCGGAAGGTCTGGAAAGCGCTGAAATCTACGCCAACGGCATCCCCACCTCCCTGCCGCTGGATGTGCAGGAAGCCATGCTCCATTCCATCGCCGGGCTTGAACGCTGCCTCATGGTACGCCCAGGCTATGCCATTGAATACGATTACGCCGACCCCGCACAACTCAAACCCACCTTTGAAAGCAAAGGCATACCCGGCCTCTGGCTTGCCGGGCAAATCAACGGCACCTCCGGGTACGAGGAAGCCGCTGCCCAAGGTCTGTGGGCGGCCCTGAACATTTCCCGCGCCCTACGGGAACGAGAACCCTTTCTCCCCGGCAGGGATCGCGCTTATATGGCTGTGCTGGCAGACGACCTCACAACTCTCGGCACACAGGAGCCCTACCGCATGTTCACCTCCCGCGCGGAATACCGTCTCCTCCTGCGCGAAGACAACGCCGACCAGCGCCTGACCCCCCTTGGCCGGGAAATGGGGCTTGTGGATGAAGACCACTGGCGACTCTTTAACGAAAAGGAAAAATCCTGCGCAAATCTTGGACAGGCTCTTTCGAAAATGCGCATTTCCGCCGATAAGGGAGAAGACGGCATCCTTCATCCCGGCGCATCCCTTGAGGAAATTCTGCGCCGGCCGGACGTTGACGCGAGCAGACTCCGCCAACTGCTGGATACGCGGGAAACCCGGCAAACACATGACGCCTTTGTCCACGCTTTGGAAAACTGCGGCGAAGCGGCGTGCGAACGCGTGCTGACGGACATAAAATACGCTGGTTACCTCGCACGGGAAAAACGCCGTGTTGCCCGAACGGCAAAGTTGGAAAACACGCTCTTGCCCCCGGACATCAATTATGACAAAGTAGTGGGGCTTTCCCTTGAAGTAAGGGAAAAACTTGAGCGGACGCGCCCCTTCAACCTGGGACAAGCGGGACGCATTTCAGGGGTGACGCCGGCGGCCGTCAGTTGCCTTGAGATATATTTGCACAAACTCGGCTGTTTGCGCTCTTCAAACAGCCGGATGTCCGTGTGCCATGCGCATTCTGAAATGGACGACGCCTGATGACGGGAACGCAAGGATTTTTGATCGTACTGGGCATTATCGCCTTGCTATGCGGCGCGTTGATCTTCCTGCAAAAACAGCAGGAAACGCGCAAACAGGCACTCCGGCGCAAAACCATCCTGTTGGATTTGCTGCGTAAGGCCCAAGAACAGAACGAAAGTTTTGACCTGAAACTGCTGGGCGAGGAGAATCCTCAGCATGGCCTCTCGGCGCTGCTGCAAAAAATCAGGGATGACCAGCTTGAAATGGAAGTGCTGGAATATGTTCCCAGAGAATGGATCAATGCCGGCGTTGATGTGTATTTTCGCGTCACTTTGCAGGAAGGCGCCATTTTTTACAAATTCCATGCCGAAGTCCGAAAAGTCAGCCCGCAAACCGAACGCTCTCTTCTTGTCGTCACATCGCCGCAAGACCTGGAAGTCGGCCAGAAACGCAACTTTATCCGCGTTAAGCCCCCCAGAGAGGCCATCCGTGCCGTTGCCGTATGGCACCTTGATCCCACCCGCCCCATACCCCGGACAACCTCCGAAGTGGGGCCGCCCCTTTTCCACTACCGCTATGGCATGGACGCCGCGCCCGTTACTTTGGAAAATATTTCCTCCACAGGCCTGGCCCTGCGTTTTGTCCTCAACTCCCCGACGGAACAGCCGAATGAGCTGGAAAAAGGGGCGCAGCTGCTTTGTCTCGTCATCTTTGCCACACATGAAAACAGTGAACAGTGCAGCATTTTCTGGAGTACCAACGAGGTCATCAATTCCCGCCTGGAGGAAGGGAAAAATCCCGCCCTTGTGCTCGGCTCCACGTTCACCAACTGGGCCATGCTGGAACAAGGGAAAACAGAGATACACTGGTTTCATACCTCCCCCACGCGCGGGGTGACCCCCATTACCCAATGGGTTATGCAAATTGACAGGAAACAGCGCCACTTGACGTGAAACCCCGCCAGCGCGCTTGCTCTGGGCAAACTCCCATTATAAAATGGGGGTGCAGTTGTTGCCTGTCGTCAACAGCCGAGTTCGACTGTTGACGTTATTCTGTTCAACATAAATTCTTGAGGAGACAAGTTTTGGACGGAGATTCAGAATCCCACAGTACCATCTGGTCGCGCCTGGGCCGGCTTTTCGGGCACGACGACGAGGAATCCCTGAAAAAAGCCATTGTTGACGCCAGAGCCGTGGGTTGCGTGGATACGGATGAAGAATCCATGCTGCTGGGTATTTTGCGTTTTGACGATCTTCAGGTGCACGACACCATGATTCCCCGCACCGACATTGACTGCGCGCCGGAGGACATGCCCCTGCCCGAGGCGGCGCGTCTTGTCGTGGAATCCGGCCATTCCCGCATCCCCGTTTACAGGGAAACGCGTGACAACATCGTGGGCATTCTTCATGCCAAGGATCTGCTGCGCAGCCTTATCGAACCGCAAAATGCCGGCCTGCCTGTTTCAGATGTCATGCGCGAACCCTTCTTCGTTCCGGAAACAAAGTCCATCCGCACCCTTCTGCAGGAATTCAGGGCGCGTAAACAGCATATCGCCATTGCGCTGGACGAATACGGCGGAACCTCCGGCCTCATCACCATAGAAGACGTGCTGGAGGAAATCGTGGGCGACATTGAAGATGAACATGACGCCCCGCGCGAGGAGGATATCCGCCTCACGGCCGAAGGCATTTATGAAATGACGGGGCGCGCCTTTCTGGAGGAACTGACGGAATTCGGCATTTCCCTGAAGTCGGATGAAGTGGACACCATAGGCGGCTATTTGAGCATGGAAGCGGGCCATGTGCCAGCCCCAGGGGAATCCTTCGCTCTGAACGGCTGGCTGTTTACCGTGCTGGAGGCGGACAAAAAACTCATACACCGCTTGCGCGCCGAACAGGCCGCCAGTGCGGAAAGTACCGTGCCTGAAACTTTGTGAATCCAGCTTCCAACCGCCTCGTTCAGCGCCGGTCAGAGGGCATTCCAACAGCCGCTCTCATACGGCCGTATCCCAATGGATTCCGGCTGAATGCGGCTTAACTGCGGGAAGTCGTCCCACCTTGCTCCACGCTTGCCTTTCTCCGCCAATGGACATAGACTGAACTTCATCCGCAACCTGACGGCATCAACTTGTTTTCCGTCATGATATTTTCATCGGAAAGGATTTTCCATGCCCCACAAGGGTCCGCATATCTCCATCACGCCGGATTATGTAGTCAACCGCATACTCCGTGTAAATATTGAGGATTTTGCCGAATGGCCTCAGTCTGTCCGACAGCTCGCCATCGCCATTGCTGAAGAATTATTCCTGGTCGCCTACAACCCCTTCATTGACGCCGCCATTGTACGCGAAAGCGTACAGGAAAGTTTTGAGCGGCAATCCGTTTCCTTGGCGCACTACTATGCCACGGCCATCGGCGAAGGCATCACCATGTTTTGGTCCGCCCATACGGCCGAGACCGCTTTCCGCGATAATCTCATTGAGGCCCTGTGCGGCATCCTGCCCGCAGAGTGCATCCTCTCCGGCCCCCAGAATCTGGTGGCTGCAGCGACGGATGCCACGGATCTGCGCATGGAACTGCCCCTGCTGGTGGTGGAACCTGATTCCACAGAACAGGTGGCGGAAATCGTCAAGCTGGCCAATGATCTCAAATTCGCCCTCATCCCGCGCGGCGGCGGCTCCGGCATGACGGGCGGAGCTGTGCCGGCCCGCAAACGCACGGTTATCGTCAGCCTCGCCCGGCTGACGCACATCGGCCCCATTGATCTTGAAGCCATGACCATAGTCTGCCGGGCCGGGGCCGTCACCCAGGAAGTGATCAACGCGGCCAGCGCGGCTGGTTCTCTCTTTTCCGTGGATCCGGCTTCCAAACAGGCTTCAACCATCGGTGGCAATATTTCGGAAAACGCGGGCGGCCCCAGTGCCTTTGAATACGGCACGACTCTGGATAATCTGCTCTGGTGGCGCATGATCACTCCCACTGGAGAAATTATCACCATTGAGCGGGAGAACCACCCACGTCATAAAATCCTGCCGGACGAAACAGCCGTCTTTGTGGTCAAAGACATAAGCGGCGGCGTGCGGAACGTGGTGGAACTGCGCGGGGATGAAATACGCCTGCCCGGTTTGGGCAAGGATGTCACCAACAAGGCGCTGGGCGGACTGCCGGGGGTACAGAAGGAAGGCGTGGACGGCATTGTGGCCGAGGCATGTTTCATCCTGCACCCCAAGCCCCGCGAGAGCCGTGTCATGGCGCTGGAATTTTTCGGCCGTTCAATGCACCCCGCAGCTGTGGTGGTGCGGGAACTTGTCAAATTGCGCGACCGCATCCGCAATGAGGGAGATTACGCCCGTCTTTCCGCGCTGGAGGAAATAGGCGCAAAATACCTGCAGGCCATAGAATACGTCCGCAAATCGCAAAAATTCGCCGAAAACCCCATTTCCATCATCATTTTGCAGGTGGACGGAGAAGACCCCTATCTGCTGGACAAATGCGTGGGCGACATCGTTGCCTTGGTGGAAAGCCAGGAAAATGTGGACATAATCGTGGCGGCGGACGAAAAGGAAGCCGAGCGCTTCTGGGAAGACCGCCACCGTCTCTCGGCCATCGCCAAACGCACTTCAGGCTTCAAGCGCAACGAAGATGTGGTCATCCCCACGGAGCGCATACCGGATTTCGCCCTCTTTCTGGAACAGCTCAATCTGGAATACACGGCGGCGGCTTTCCGTTCCGCCCTGCAGGAAGTGGGGCGGCTGCCGGGTTTTCCCATGGAAGACAGGGAGTTCAACAAAGAATTTTCCTTTGCCTCCAAAGCGGCGCTGGGAGAGACCCTAGCGGCGGAAATATCCGACGTCGAACTCTTTTCCAGAGCTACGGCCTTTCTGGCAAGCCTTGAAGGCAGATACCCGCATCTGGCGAAAAAAATCAATAACATCACCGCCGGCATGGAGGCGGGCCTCATCATCATCGCCAGCCACATGCACGCGGGGGACGGCAATTGCCATGTGAACATCCCGGTCAATTCCAACGACCCCGTTATGCTGGAGCAGGCCGATAAAGCCGCCGCCAGGGTGATGGTCAAATGCCAGGAGATGGGCGGCGAGGTTTCGGGCGAGCACGGCATCGGCATCACCAAAATCGCCTTTTTCAGTAAAGAAAAAATGGACGCGCTGCGCGCCTTCAAGGAACGCGTGGACCCGCGCGACGTAATGAATCCCGCCAAACTCGTTTACCGGGATCTGCCGGTTGAACCCTTTACCTTCTCCTTCAACCGTCTCATCCACGATATTCGGGAAAGCGGACTGCCAGACAAGGAAAAACTCATCGGCCTCCTGAGCGCCGTGCAAATCTGCACCCGCTGCGGCAAATGTAAACAGGTCTGCCCCATGTCTTTTCCGGAACGCTCCATGCACTATCACCCACGCAACAAAAACATGGTGTTGGGCATGCTGCTGGAGGCCGTGTATTATTCACAGGTCAACAAAGGGCACATTGCCGAAAGCCTCCTCGCCGCTCTCAGGGATATTGTGGAGCACTGCACTTCCTGCGGGCGCTGCATGGCCAATTGCCCCATCGCCATTCCCTCGGGCGAGGTGGCCCTTTCTCTTCGCGCCCTGCTTGGGCGCGAAGGGGCCGGAGGCCATCCTCTCAAGGAACGCGCCCTGGCATGGGTATGCCGCGATGTGCCCAAACGCGCCCCCAAAGCCGCAAAACTGGCTTCTGTGGGCCAAAAGACGCAGAATCGCATTCTGGGCTTTGTGCCGGACGTTTGGAAAAAACGCATCCAAAATCCGCTCTTTTCCGGCCAGGGACCAAAAACAGGCTACACAAACCTGTATGAATCCCTCAAGCTCAGCAGGGGCACACTCTTCGCCCCCTCGCAACTCAGGCCGGACATGCCTTGCGCGCTCTACTTTCCGGGCTGCGGCGGCGCTTTGTTTTTCGACCGCATCGGAATATCCTGTCTTATGCTCCTGCTCAGGGCCGGCTTTGCCGTGGCTGTGCCGCCAAGGCATCTGTGCTGCGGTTACCCCCTGCTGGCGGCGGGTATGGATACAGCCTTTGAGGACAACCTGGCGCAAAACAGGCAATATCTGGCCTCCATGCTGCGGGATTTGGAACGCAAAGGACTTGACCGCGCATATCTTGTTTCCGCCTGCGGCACTTGCCAGGATAGCCTCACTCGCCTCGAACTCAAGACGCAATTCCCCGCTCTGGCGCAAAAGGATGTGGTACAGCTCGTTTTACCCCTGCTGGACAAAAACATTTTACCCCATGCGTCTGAAACAGGTTCAAAGATAATCCTGCACACATCCTGCCACTGCGAATGGACGGGCCTGCACAAGATCAAGGGCCGTAAAATCATGGCCGACGCCCTCTCCGGCCTTACCGGAGCAATGGTGGAACTGAGTCCCGGCTGCTGCGCCGAATCGGGCATGGGCGCCATGACTTCTCCGGAAATCTTCAATATCCTGCGGCAACGCAAGCAGGAGCGCCTTGCCGAAAATCTGGCGGATGGATACACCGGCCCCGTGCTGGTAGGCTGCCCTTCCTGCAAAATCGGCATCGGCCGCTGCCTTATCAATATGGGGAAGACAAACACCCCGGTGCTGCATACGGCGGAATGGCTAGCAGGACTTATGGACGGCGAGGACAGGCGACAGCGTTTCCGCAAGAAAGCGGCAGAAACAAAAGGAGATGTGCGCGTCGTTCCACTTGAGCATCAAGACGCGGCCAATACCTGATACGGCGATACGGCGGTTGCATCCACAGCAGCCCCTGCCGCGCCTTCGTCAGTTTTTCCGCTGCCGAATCAACGCCCAAAGCAACACGGAAAAATAACCAACCAGAAAAACAAAAACGACAGGCGCAACGCCGCGGCGGACAAAATAACGAATGCCGTCGCGGTTGTTCATTTCCGCGTCGTTGGTCTGCGCCACATCGCTGTAATAGAGCGCGCCGGGCGCAATACCCGTATCCCGCACCACCCGCGCATAATCCCGCATGGGGCCGAAATGCTCCACAGGCATGGGCGCAAGCACATGAACGACAAGCGCAAGGGCCGTCACAGCAAGACAAAGTCGCAAAAATCCCATATGCTCCACTACAAAATTTACGGCATCAACGCGGAAGTCTGGAACATATCAACTTTAACACTTGCTGCGGCGCTTAACAGCGAAAAACGCGGCCGTGCCTACGCCTTGGCAGTGAGCGGCGATGCCATTCGCCCCGCCGCCAGAGCAATCTCAAAGTGAAATTGTTCTAAATCATCAATGCTCCGCGAAAAAGGGGGCGCCTGCAAACCCTGACACCCCCGCCAATCGCTCAAGTCCTTGGACAAAATTAACATTGACACTTGCTGCGACACTTAACGGCGAAACACGGTTTCGACATTTCAGAGCCTTTTACGCGTTCAGGCTTAGCCGGGCACGAGCGCGGTCGCGCCCCCGCCTTCAGCCGGCGCTACGTTCCGCTATTCATATCTTGGCGGTAATGTCCGGGAAGACGAGATAGAACATCACATACGCCATGACCAGGGTCAACACCAAGTTGAAACTCTGCCCGCACACGTAAAGGATAAGCGGTTTGCCACCCTTGAAGTAATGGGCCAGTTCACGAAAATTGGTGCCCAAACCAATGGATGTGAAAGCCAGCACAAAGCACCAGGTACGCAACGGGCTTGCGATGCCTCTGACCAATCCTTCATTGACCATGGCGTTGGAAAGATCCGGCCCCAAACTGCCGCTAACCATGGAAGCCAAGATAGAGGCCACCAGAAAACCGATGACAAACTTCGGGAAACGGTTCCAGATTTCACCCAAGCCGACCTTGCGGCCAGTAAACCCCTGCTCCTCCGGCTCCACTTTAGTTGTCCAGTACAGAGCCACAAAAAAGGCCGTCACGCCGATCAGTATATTCTGTATCATTTTGATAGTGGCCGCCACATACATGCCCTTTTCACCCAAAGCCGCACCGGCTGCCGCCACCGCGCCCGTGGAGTCCACCGTGCCGCCTATCCACGCGCCGCCCAGGATCGGCGGCATACCCACGGCTTTGATGAAAATAGGCATGGCAATCATCATAATGGCTGTAAACACAAGAGAGAGGCCGATGGAAAGAGTGAGTTCCTCCTTCTTGGCACGGCAGGCCGCCGCCGTGGCAATGGCCGCCGAAGTGCCGCACACGCTCATATCCGCAGAAATGGTTATGTTCAGCGTTTTTGAAGGCATTTTCAGCACTTTCTGACCAAAAATGAAGGTACAAACAAGCACTATGGGCGTTACCACCCAGGCCACAAAAATACCTGGTATGCCGATGGCCACGATTTTATCGAAAAGCACTTCCGCACCAAGCAACACCAAGCCGGTTTTGATGTAGTATTCCGTCTGGACAGCCAGCTTGATAAAAGAAGGCGTGCCCACAGTGTTGGCGATAAGCATGCCCAAAATGATGGCCCATGCTTCCGCGTTAATGCCATAAACACGCATGGTGGCCTGAGAGCCCATCATAAAAGCTAGTACCGCGACCACGAAGACGCCGATAAACCCCATGGCGAACCTGAGCACGTTCTGTCCCATAAAGGCCATGCCGAAGCCAAAAAAAGCCATCAGCAGAACCATCAACGTCGCCAGCGTGGGGAAAATGTTTGCAGGCTTGGCCGAAGCGGCGGTGCTGGCCTTTGAGGCGGAGGCCTGGGCTTTGCGCCAATCGCCTATTTTGGATTCCGCCGCCGCATTGAGCGCTGAGTCCTTGAAATCGGCGGTCTCCGCCGCCTGCTGGGCAATTCTGGCGGCATCAAGAGCGGCGATTTCCTTGGCTTTGGCCGCTTCCGCCGCCGGCTTGGCCTTTGCATTATTCGCATCCACTATCTCCTTGGGGAGAAGGAACGAATCCAATGGATTGGATTCCCAGCGACCGGGAGTTTTCGTGTACGAGGCAATGAGTTTGCCCGCATCGCTATCTCTGGCCCGCAGTTTTTTCTTGGCGTCTTGGGCCTGAAGATATTCAATGGTTTTGAAGGGGGCCTTTTCCGCAGCGGCTTTCATGGTTTGATTCGCTTTATCCACAGTTTCTGTGAATTTTGGAGGAACCTGGGCCAGAAAAAGCGCATATCCAGCCAGCAGCACCAAAAAACCCAACCAGATAGCCCAATAGTCTTCCTTTTTCCATAAATCGGAAATTTTCGCCCTGCCGTCGTCAACAACGATATTTGTTTTTTCCTCACTCATATAAGCCTACCTCCCACTGAATATCGCATTTTTGTAAGCAGTAACACGAAGGCCGCAACAGCGCAAGCCGACAAAATTTCATTGACAGGGTAAAAAAAACCGACTATCAAACTACCCACGTTGCGGTTCCGCGTGAGCGGATGAAAAGAGAAGCGGGTGTGAATCCCGCGCAATCCCGTTGCTGTGACATGGTTCGCGTTCAGTATGCCACTGGCCCTTGCGCCGGGAAGGTGAACAAGAAAGGGACCATCCCCCTGACCATGAAGCCAGAAGACCTGCCGTAACATACGCCTATCGGTTCTGCGTGGATACAGAACACGGTTTGCGGAGTTCCGCCGGTTTTGCCACGTTCACGGCGCACTCCGACCTCCGTCTCCCCTGCGCCGGCGCATGAACCTGATGCGTCGGCGTTTTTTGTATTTTTCCAGCAACAATCCCTCATTCACAAGGAGAAAATCATGAACAGTCCGTGCGCGAAGGTCGTGACTCCGACCTTTGTCTCATGCCTTGTGCTCCCCGCGCCGGTATGGGCCGTCGGCTTCTGTCTGTTCATTTTAAAGGGCATCTGCTATATATGACACAAAAAGTTTATCTGCTCGGCATCGGGCCGGGGGATCCTGAACTGCTTACGATAAAAGCCGCCGCTGTCCTGCGGCAAGCCGACATCGTTTTTGTGCCGCAGAGCAACGCTGAAGGGCGTAGCGTGGCCGAAACAATTGTCGCTCCTTATGTGGAATCAAGCCGCCTGCGCTTTGTCATGGTGCCCATGACGCGGGATGCTGCAAAACTTGATGCGGTCTATGAAAACGCGGCCGATGTTCTGGCCGGACATGTCAGAGCCGGGCGCTCGGTCGCCTGCGTGACCCTTGGCGACGCCATGTTCTACAGCACCGCCGAGCATGTGGGAGCACGACTCAAACAGCGAGGAGTGACTGTGGAATACCTCGCGGGGATACCTTCTTTTGTCGAGGCGGCGAACCGTTTCGGCATACGGCTGGCCGCCGGCGAGGAAAACGTTGTCGTGGCCGCGATGCCTGAGAGCGTGGACGCCGTGGACGCGCTGGCCCGCGCGCACACTACAATTGTCCTTGTCAAAATCAACAAACGGCTGCCTGTACTGCTTGATTATGTGACCGTCCACAGACCCCACACAGCGTCTCTTGCCTGCCGGCTGGGCCTGCCCGGGGAAAAACTCATTGACCTTGCTGCCTGCGCGGCGCCGAACGACACAATAGGCTATCTCTCGCTGGCCGTTATTAGAGAAAAGGAATAACATTCCCCGTAATCAACGCAATTCCGGCAGCCAATCCACGTCTTTCCCTTGCCCCAAAAAAACAACTGGTTTACCTTGGCGTCAGCCAAGGGAGAAAATAAAGATGCATGTTCTTGTGACCGGCGCAGCCGGTTTTATCGGATTTCACTGCGCCATGCGCCTTCTGGCCGAAGGCCGTAGCGTTGTGGGGCTGGACAATTTGAATGATTATTACGACGTAGGGCTGAAAAAAAACCGTATCGCCAGAATAGAGGCTGAATCGACCTTTCGCGGGCGCTTTCGTTTTGTGCTTCAGGATATTGCGGACGCCGCAGCCATGCGTAACCTTTTTGAGCGTGAAAATTTCAGCCATGTGGTCAATCTGGCGGCCCAGGCCGGGGTACGCTACAGCCTGCAAAATCCCGCTTCTTACATAACCGCCAATCTGGCCGGCTTCGGCAATGTGCTGGAATGCTGTCGTATGGGCAAAATCCGACACCTTGTTTTTGCCTCATCAAGTTCCGTTTACGGCCTGAACACAACCCGCCCTTATTCCACCCGGCACAACACGGATCATCCGACCAGCCTCTATGCGGCCACCAAAAAAAGCAATGAACTCATGGCTCACGCCTACAGCCATCTCTTCCGTATTCCCTCCACAGGCGTGCGCTTTTTTACAGTTTACGGGCCTTGGGGCCGGCCAGATATGGCCCCACACCTCTTTGCCTCGGCCATCATCAAGGGTCTCCCCATCAAGGTGTTCAACAAAGGGCGAATGCGCCGCGATTTTACCTATATTGACGACGCTGTGGACGGCCTCGTGCGTCTTTTGCCCATCATTCCCGACTCTGATCCGGATTTTGATCCGGCCGTGCCCAACCCCGCTTCAAGTTCAGCCCCGTGGCGCATTTACAATATCGGTAACAGCAAGGCCGTGGAACTGAACGAATTTATCACTCTGCTGGAATCCGCCTTGGGCAAAAAGGCCGAAAAAGAACTGCTGCCCATGCAGCCCGGCGATGTGGAAGCCACCTTTGCCGACATTGAGGATACGCGCAATGTCGCCGGGTTCAGCCAGCAAACACCTCTGGCCGAGGGAATTGCCAGATTCGTCGCCTGGCATAAGGAGTATTACGCATGAGGGAAACATCCCCTCCCGCTCCGCACCGGACTCCGCCGGAAATTCTTGCCCCGGCCGGCGATACTGATTGCTTTCTTGCCGCTCTGGCCGCCGGAGCTGACGCCGTCTATCTGGGGCTCAAGCACTTTTCGGCGCGTATGCAGGCGAAAAATTTCGGGCTGACGGAACTTTCCCGCCTGACGGATCTGGCTCACGAACACGGCCGCCGCGTTTATATAGCCATGAACACCCTGATCAAACCCGGCGAACTTCCCGCCGCCTTCCGCCTTGCCGCCCGCCTGGTGCGGCAGGTGAACCCCGACGGACTTATCATGCAGGATATGGCCATGTTGGACATCGCCAGACAGGCCGGTTTCGAAAAAGGACTTTTTCTCTCCACGCTCGCCAATTTCACGCATCCATATGCTTTGGAAGCTGCCAGTCGCTTAGGCGCGAGCAGAGTGATACTGCCGCGCGAGCTTTCCATCGACGAAATCCGCGTGATGGACGCCGCCTGCCCTGAAGGCCTGACCTTGGAATGCTTTGTACATGGAGCTTTATGTTACTGCGTCTCCGGCCGTTGTTGGTGGTCGAGCTACATGGGCGGTAAAAGCGGCCTGCGTGGCCGTTGCGTGCAGCCCTGCAGACGCGTTTACCGGCAGACCGCCGGTCAGGGCCGCAAAGCGGCCCGTATGGCGCGGGAAGGACGCTTTTTTTCCTGCCTTGATCTTTCCCTTGACGTGCTGACCAAAACGCTTCTCACCATGCCGCACGTTACCTCATGGAAAATTGAAGGCCGCAAGAAAGGGCCGCACTACGTCTATCATGTGGTGACGGCCTACCGGATGCTGCGCGATAGTCCTTCTGACGCGAGGGCGAAAAAGGCGGCCTGGGAATTCCTGAACATGGCCTTGGGCCGTCCGCCGACGCGCGCGCGTTTTTTGCCCGCCAAAGCGGTTGTCCCGACGGAACCTAGCGGCCAGACATCCTCCGGCCTGCTGGCGGGCAAAATACATACCGAACCCGGGGGGGGCGTATTTGTCAAACCACATTTTGAACTTTTGCCCAAAGATTATCTGCGCATCGGCGTGGAAGATGAGTATTGGCACGCCACGCTGTCCGTCAACCGCCGCGTTCCGAAAGCGGGAACTCTGATTCTCAAACTGCCGAAACACAAAACCCCAAAAAGCGGCACATCGGTTTTTCTCATAGATCGCCGTGAGCCTGAATTGACGCGCATTCTCGAAAAATGGCGAGCGGAAGCGGCAGGCCTGCCGGGCAGGCCGAGCGGAGATGTCGCCGCGAAACCCAAGCTCCCCCAACCCTTCGGCGTCTCCAAAACGCGACCGGACATGCAACTCAGAGCTTCCGTGCCTCACGGCAAAGAAACGCGCGCCGCCCGCCGGGGTCAGACCGCCCTTTGGCTTTCCCCGCGTAGCGCGACTCTCTCTCGCACTGTTACGCCACGCATTGTATGGTGGCTGCCCCCTGTCGTCTGGCCGGAAGAAGAGACGGCGCTACAGCGCCTGATATTCAATCTTATGCGTGACGGAGCGCGGCATTTTGTGTGCAATGCCCTCGGCCAGAGAACTTTTTTCCCCGCCGGGCAGACAGACAATGAATTGGAGCTTCTGGCAGGTCCTTTCTGCAACACCGCCAATGTCGCCGCTTTGGGCGTCTTGAAAAATCTCGGATTTGCCGGAGCTTTTATCAGCCCGGAATTGACGGGGGAGGACATCCTCGCCCTGCCCGGCTTAAGTCCGCTGCCCTTGGGCATTGTTCTCAGCGGCTTCTGGCCTGTGGGCATAAGCCGCTTCGGCCTTCTGGGCATCAAGGAGGGCGTATCATTCACAAGCCCCAAGGGCGAACCATTCTGGGCCAGACGTTACGGCAGCAATATATGGCTTTATCCGGGCTGGCCCCTTGATCTCACGGAAAAACGCGCTGCTCTTCAGGCGGCGGGGTACAGTTTTTTCGTTCATATTGAGGAGCACCCGCCGCATGACCTGCCGCAAGCCCGGCGTCAAAGTCTGTTCAACTACGAGGGAGCGCTCCTGTAGCCGCGCCTTGCTTGCATGAGGGAAAAAACGCCTCGTCCGCCAATGCCGTTTGACAAAATGTCCAAGCAATCCGAACAAGAACGTTCGACGGTTATTCCTCGATCCAGGAGTCGTCTTCGAGCACTTTGTAGCTGCGCACCGTGAGGTAGTGCACTCCCTCATGCTCTTCATGCAGTCCGACCGCCTCCACCGGCACGCTGAGTTCATCGTCCAAATCAACTCCCGCACCGCGCGGCACAATGCGGTATTCGACATCGTCCTGCACTATGGCCACACGCGCCTGACGGGCATCCACCAAACGCGGAACCGCAACAACATAGCCTTTGACGTTTATGGGACTTGTGCTCATTGCGCTGTCTCTCGCCTCTGTGAAATTTTTTGGCCTATAGCCTCTTTATGGCGGAGTTGGCAAGATTCCCTCATAATTTGCGGAATCCCCTCCGGGTATGGACATTATTTGTAAAAACCTTTATCGTCAAGGTACATCTCTAGCTGTAGCAATGTAATGAATGTAATGTTTCCAGCTTCCCAATTTTGCGTTGGCCTCATTTTATGTTGTGGATATCCTGGGTTCTCCAGTAACTCATAAAAAGGAGGGTTTTATGGGAATTCCCCGCAATGGACCGGGACTTAAATGTCTCTTGGGCGGAGTTGCGGTGGGGGTCGCCTTTGTCTGCGTATTCTGGTCCGCCATGGCGAGCACGGATCAACGCCCGTTCTGCGCAAGCTGTCACCTGATGCAGGAGGCGGCGGTAACGCATAAAATGGGCACCCACGCGGACAAAGCCTGTAATGACTGCCACACTCCCCAAAACTTTCTGGCCAAAATTCCCTTCAAGGCGGGAGACGGCCTGCGTGATTTTATGGCTAACGTCTCGGGCAAAGATTTGCCCTATCCCGCTTCAACGCGGACGCGCATGACCGTCAATGAAAACTGTAAATCCTGCCATGCGCAAACCAACACAAAAGTTGCCTCTATGGCTTCAAAAACTTACTGTGTGGACTGCCACAGAAATGTGGCTCATATGCGTTTCAAGCCTGTCAGCACAAGGATGGTGGCCTATGAACAATAAACGACTGCTCACTCTCGCCGCGACGGCGGCAACGTTACTTGGAGCGGCTGTACTCTCCGCATGTAGCGACGTCAAGACGGAACTGAAAACCCCGGTCTACAAGACTTCCATCAAAGAAGATGAAACCCGCATGTCCGCGTTTAAAAAAGATTTCCCTGAACAGTACGCCTCCTACATGAAAAACAGCGAAAGCGAAGTGATGACCGTTTACAAGGGATCTGTTGCCTACCGTAAAAATGATAACGTCAATCCCCTGCCTGAAGGCTACAAATATGCTCAACCCTACCTGAAAAACCTCTGGCTGGGCTACCCCTTCAGCTTTGAATACAATGAAGCGCGCGGTCACTACTACGCCGTTGAGGATTTCGTCAATATTGACAGAATCAACCGCTATGGCGACGGCAAGGGCCAATTGCCCACAACCTGTTGGAACTGCAAAACACCCAAGATGATGACCTGGCACAAGGAATACGGCGACAAACTCTGGTCGATGGATCCCAATCTCTTCCGCTCCAAGGACAAGATTGACATGATTGATGAATCCATCAACTGCGCCAACTGTCATAACCCGACCACCATGGAGTTGCGCCTGTACTCCGAGCCTCTCAAAGACTGGCTCAAACGCACCGGCCAGGACTGGGACAAAATTTCACGCAACGACAAGCGTTCACTGGTCTGCGCCCAGTGCCATGTGGAGTACTATTTCCAGCACAAAGACAACGGCCCGGCAGCCAAGCCTGTCTTCCCCTGGGATGACGGCATGAACCCGGAAGATATGTACAAGTACTACATGACACATGGCCCCAAAGACGCATTGGGCAAGACGGGTCCCTTTGTGGACTGGGTACACGCCGTTTCCAAAGCGCCCATGATCAAGATGCAGCATCCCGAATATGAAACCTTCATTGACGGCCCCCATGGCGCCGCAGGCGTTTCTTGCGCGGACTGCCATATGCAATATCAGCGCACGGACGGCAAGAAGATTTCAAGCCACTGGATGACCGCCCCGCTCAAGGATCCCGAAATGCGGGCCTGCCGCCAGTGCCATGCCGACAAAACAGCGGATTTCCTGAAAGAGCGCGTGCTCTATACACAGAAAAAAACTTTTGACCAACTGCTGAAGGCCCAGGAGGTTTCGGTCAAGGCTCACGAAGCTGTCCGTTTGGCCTCTGAAGCTTCAAGCCGGACGGAAAATTATGATGTCCTGCTCGCACAGGCGCGCGAAATGGTGCGTAAAGGACAATTGTTCTGGGATTATGTCTCAGCGGAAAACAGCGTGGGTTTCCACAATCCGGCCAAAGCCCTGGACACCCTCATGAAATCAATGGAAGCCAGCCAAGCCGCCATTGACCTTGCCAGCCAGGCGACCAATTATACTATTTCCGCCGCCCTTGCCGGCGACGTTGAAAAAATCGTGCCGCCTATACCCAAACACAGCCGTCAGTTGATGCAGTCCCCCGAACATCTGCAGAGCCATCCTTGGCTGAAATACCTCAAACCCCTGCCGGCGGCTCCGCAAGTTTGGGACGGACAGACCAGACTGACTTCAGAAGCCGCTCCAAAGTAATCGCCCTTGCTTCCAACCCTCACCACAGCCCCTGGCTAGCGTAAAGCCGGGGGCTGTTTTTTTGTGGAGGAATTCATTTTTTCAAAAGTTGACCCCGCTTCCGTTCTGTTTCCTCCGCCCGGCATCGACAAATTGTCCTCAACTTTTTTCCATTTCTGTCGATCAAAGCTGAAGTATGGACACTTGTCACACCATGAAAAATTCTCTTGCCGCTCTCATCTGCGTCTTGCTGCTTTCCGGTTGCGGCTTTTTACGCTCATCCGACAGAGGCGACGCGCCGCCCCTTGCTCATAGCGTGGTAAACGCGGCCTATAGCCAAATCGGCAAAAAATACCGAGCAGGCGGCAAATCGCCGCAAACAGGATTTGATTGCTCCGGCCTTGTCTGGTGGGCCTACCAGAAAAGCGGCTTGACAGTGCCCCGCAGAACCGTCGAACAGGCCAAGGCCGGCTCAGCAGTATCTCGTGGCAGGGAACGCCCCGGCGACATTGTCGTTTTTCGCGCTTCCCATGCCGTGAATGGCTTGCATACCGGCCTGTACGCCGGTGGCGACACCTTCATCCACAGCCCCAGTTCAGGCTCCAAAATACGCACTGAAAATATTAATACTCCCTATTGGAACAACAATCTGATTACGGTGCGGCGCATCGTCCGCTGATGACGGACACATCCCCACGACGATAAAAACCACTTTTTCCGGGAATTCTGAGGATCCCGCGACAAAATTCTCATTTCCCCAACCGCCTGCTCAAAACAAACACCCCCTCCTGACAACTTTCGTAACAACACAGTTGCTTTTTATTTTTTTTTAGAGTATTTCTCAAAAATCTATTACGTGTTCTTCTGGAGACACTTCATGCCGCCCAAAATCAACTCGAATGAAGGCCTTTTGAGCATTGCGGATATCTCACGACATTTTTCTTTGCCGGAATCCACAACACGTTATTATTGCAAGCGCTTTGCGCAATTCATTCCCTGCGTCGGTGACGGGCGCCGTCGTCGTTATCGGCGGGAAACTCTTGACGTGATTTCCGCAATACTTGAACAAATGCAAAAATCCCGCACCGCTATTGCGGTCGAAGATGCCTTGGAAACCCGCTTTCCCCGCAATGCGCTTGCTGTTGGCTCTCCGCTCCCTCAGGGGCAAAACCATCCCACCGCCGCGCATTTTCCCGCTGCCGCGCTGCAAATGCTTGAACGCCAAACTTTTGCTCTGGAAGGCATTTCTCAGCTCATGCACATACTGGTGGAACGCCTGCCCGGAATTTCCGATGAAGCAGCCAACAGCCAGACCACGGGCCTCCGTGAAGAGATCGAAACCTTGCGTATGCTTCTTGATGCTTCAGAAAAAACCCAGCAGGCCGATTTGGAGCAATTACGCCGCTGGATGACCCGCGTGATTCAGGCGCGGCCAAATGCCGTCACTGTGGCCTGAATTGCTCAATTCTCTCTCCCACTGCAAGTATGCACTTGTGACATAGGTGGAATGTCGTAAGACTACGGGATTTTACATATCTTGAGAAGGCGCTATTTAGTCGTCCCTTAAAAAACAGATTTACGTTGCTGAAAGAGCAAGGCCTTCTCCCCGGCGTGAGGTTGCCCGAAGTGAAATGAGGGCAAAAAATAGCGTGGCGATCAGCGCCCGC
>JAITGC010000055.1 GCA_031280915.1 Desulfovibrio sp.
ACCTGCAATCTCTTCGGAGCGGAGTCGCTGGAAGAACTCCTGAATCCACGAAGTCGAAAAAATGAAAAATCCTGTTACCTTAGCCTCTTAGGTGGTGCGGCTTAGCCGGACACGATTGACTTTATACCATTTCCATGAAGATAGGCCAGGGCGGCAAATGCTTGAGCAGGTGCATACCAATGCTCTGCTGATCTTATGAACCAGCGTGTTGCTTCTGAACTATTTTCAAGATATAGGCTTAAACCGCAAAGGAACTGCATGTCTGCTCTCACTTGTTCTGCTATTTTATTGATGTTTGCATAGTATGTTACTGGTAACGTTTATATCATAAAAACTGGGAGCAGTTATGGCGTGAAGCGCCTGATGCCATGTGGATTTATCCATTTTTCCGCAGGAATTTTGTTAAATAGTGACAAAAGCGCATCACGCATACTTTTCCCAGCGTTAAAACCTGGTAGCATTTCATCTAGTCTTTTTCCTATGATATCTAATAGACCAAATGGAAAATTTTCAACTCTACCGTTAACACCATGCAATAAACAACAATGCTTCATTAAATCTTGTTCAAAATCAGCATATTCATCCCATTTTTTCAGATAAAATCCGTCAGGTGACTTTTTTGAACGATATGTATAATATGGGTCTAGGTAAAGTATATCCCAATGTTCTGCGTCACATGAAACTAATTCATATATATCAACATTATTCCCGGATATACTAGAAACTGTACTCCCAAGCCGGTGATAGAGGAAAGTAACATCATTCTTGCCTCGCAGGCGTTCCAAGTATATGAACTCTCCAACCACGCTATTTACAGGAATGGGATTATTCCGGTCGCGGCCAAACTGACCTTTAGCGTTTGGAATTTCGTCGCATCCCTCAGATAGCAGGAAAGTGCCGTTTTGGACAAAAGGATCCGACAGTGCTTGCTCCCTTTGTGCTTCCACTGGCTCGTCTATCTGTGGCTTTTTAAATTTTTGTTTTACTTTATTAAATAATCCAAGCATATAGGATAATCCTTTGCCATGAAGCAAATGGCGTGGCTTTTCGGATTGATGCTATCAAAACAAATGTTTATAAAACGTAGCCACTATCAAAAAGTACACCTTTTGATAGTGGCCCCAAGCGCATTTTTCGTGCGGTGAAACACCTGTTTTTGGCCGATTTTGGCTTGACATATGCGAAATTCCCCTGTACAATAGCAAAAAAACGCTGGCTATCAAAAGGTGTACTTTTTGATAGTTCATTTCTTTTGTCTCAACAGGCGCAGCTCCCGCAACCGCCTGTAAAACGTAGCTTCTTTCAGCCCTGATTGTGAAAAAAGATCGGCGATGGGCAGTTTTCCGCGCTCCCACAGCCTGACGAGGCCGGCGAAGTTTTCAGGGGGCTTTTTGACAGGACGCCCGAAGCGCACCCCCCGCGCTCGCGCGGCCGTAATGCCTTCCGCCTGCCGTTTCCTGATGCTTTCCCGTTCGTTTTGGGCCACGAACGAAAGGATTTGCAGCACAAGGTCGGCGATGAAGGTTCCCATCAGATCCTTGCCGTTCCGGGTATCAAGCAGCGGCATATCGACCACCGCGATGTCAACGGCCTTCTCTTTGGTCAACAGCCGCCACTGATTCTGGATTTCCTCATAATTCCGCCCCAGACGGTCAATACTCTTGACGTACACCAGGTCGCCGGGCTTCAGCGTTTTCACAAGCGCCTGATACGCCGGTCGCTGAAAGTCTTTGCCGCTCCGCCTGTCAGTGAAAATTTGTGCGGAAGGAATTTTCAGTTCACTCATGGTTGTCATCTGTCTGTCGTCGTTCTGGTCCACGCTTGATACCCTGACGTATCCATAGGTCGCCATAAATGTTCCTTGTCGCAGTGAAGCTCGCTGTGCTCTGCTTTTCACTGCCTTTCGGATTTTTCGGGCTTCGGAGGGCAACGCCACCCGTCGGCGCCCGGGCGGCGCCTATGGGGCAACGGATATGCCGGCTCTCGGAGGCGACGCCGGGGAAAAAGCGGCTGAAACTGCCGAAAAGGGCACAGACCGGGCTATGAAAACGGCGGCAAAAGGAGGGGCGGTGCGAACAGGGAACGGCCTTTGGACAGTGATGGCGTATAAATGGGACGATTTCGACAGGCAAAAGAGACGAAGGCCGGAAGAAAACGTCTGGAAGTCATTTCATAATTCCCTGATAATTCTTCTGAGTAAAATCATGGAAAAAGCGAGATAAACAAAGGCGGTAAAGTGTTCATCTGTCAAGCTTTGGTATTTGCTCATGCAATTCGATTACACGGATTTCATGACTTTTTCTGGGATTATGAAATGGCTTCTCGACATTTTCGCGGCAAAGGCCGCCGCGCCGAAGCCGTTGTCGATGTTGACCACGGCCACGCCCGGCACACAGGTGCAGAGCATGGTGGAGAGAGCGGCAAAGCCGCCCGCCCCGACGCCGTAGCCGACGGATGTGGGCACGGCTATCACCGGAGCTCTGACAAGCCCGGCCAGCACGCCGGGCAGAGCGCCCTCCATGCCGGCCACGGCGATAATGACCCTGGCTTTGCGCAAAGCTTCAATATGGGGCAGAAGGCGGTGCAGGCCGGCCACTCCCACATCGCTTACGAAACCGGCGTCGCAATCCAGAAAAGCCAGAGAGCCGAGCGCCTCCAAGGCCACGGGCATGTCCGACGCTCCGGCGGAAACCACCAGGATGTCACCTTGCCCCGGCCAGGGAGCGGAAACGGTCTGAGCCAGGGCCGTAAAGCGGGCGGGCGCGTTAAGCGCGAAAAGGCGGGCCTTCGGCCAGTAGTGCCCGTCGGAAAAGCGCCTTCGCAGAGCGTCTCCCTGTGCCGGGGTCACACGGCTCGCCAGGGCCGGGCCGTGGCGGGACAGGCCCTCAAGGGCGGCCAAAAGCATGTCATCGCTTTTGCCCTGGGCAAAGACGACTTCTCCAACGCCTGTGCGCGGTTCGCGCTCCGGGTCAAGGGTGAGGCCCGGAACCTGTTCCGGGAAGCGGGACGCAAAGCCCGCCAGGGCGGCGCGCACATCGGCGGCGCATACCTGTTCCAGGGCCGCGTCGGGCGCAAGGCGGCCTTTCGCCACCAAGGCGAGAATATCACGCAAGTCAGTTGTTTCCATGCAAAAATGGTTTCATATCCGTTTTGTTTTGGCAAGGGGAATCCCCGCTGTCTTTCTCCATTTCCCCTTCTCAATATTGAACTGGTCATCGAAGAACAGGGCTGACGCAATAAGATGCGTCTGCCCTGCGGCGAAGAACCGGGGCGGTTGCATTATCCGGCGGGACACGCTACAAACGAAGATATGTCAACGTGCCGTTTGTTGTTCCTCGCGCCGGCATCCGCCGTCACAGCCGTTTTTCCCCTTTTGCGGGACGCGGGCTGCGAAGTCGGCATTGCCGAAAACCTCAATGGGGCTTCGGTGTTTATCCGCAAAACCGGGCCGCACGTCATTTTCGCCCGTCCCACGCTGCCCGGCTTCAAGGTGGAGGATTTGCTTTCCGTAGGTGCTGACGACCCCAATTTTCCGCCGGTGATTGTCATTACGGACAAGGGTGGCCCGCAGGAGGCGGAACGTCTCATGAACCTCGGCGCGCGCGATTACTGGCTGGAACCCCTGGAGGCCCAGCGCATTCTCGCTCTGACGCGTGAGCCGCGCAAGACGGCGCCGGCTTCTCCCTATTCCGTTCTGGGTGGGCGGCGACCGCTGTATCCGGAAACCGGGCCGCACATTGTGGGCAATCACCCCGCCATAGCGCGGGTACTGCGCCTCGCCGGGCAGGTGGCCCCATCGCGGGCCACTGTGCTCGTTACCGGCGAATCCGGCACGGGCAAGGAAATGTTCGCTCGTTACCTGCACACCGCCAGCAACCGTCAGGGCAAATTTGTGGCGGTCAACTGCGCGGCGTTGCCTGAACACTTGCTGGAAAGCGAGCTTTTCGGACATGAAAAAGGCGCTTTTACCGGGGCTATCGCCCGCAAACTCGGCAGATTCGAACAGGCCGACGGCGGCACACTGCTGTTGGACGAAATTTCAGAGATGGCTCTTGCCTTGCAAGCCAAGCTGCTGCGTGTTCTGCAGGAAGGGGAAATTGACCGCGTCGGCGGGCAGGAGACCATCCGCGTTGACGTGCGCGTGCTCGCCACAACCAACCGCGATCTGGAAGATTGGGTCAGGCAGGGAAAATTCCGTCAGGATCTCTATTTTCGTCTGAATATAATACCTCTACGCTTGCCGTCCTTGCGCGAACGCGGAGAGGATGTGCTTGAGCTTGCCCGGTTTTTCATGCGTACCTATGTCCGCGAGTACCGTCTTCCGCATCTGGATTTGGGCGAAGACGCCGTCGCCTGGCTGAAAGAATACGATTTTCCCGGCAATGTCCGCGAGCTGCAAAACCTGATGGAGCGAGCTGTGTTGCTGGCCGGGCCGGGGCCTGTTTCGCCGCGTCATTTTTTGCTGGAAAATGAGGAATGGCCGCTTTTTGAAGACGGTACGCCATCTCTCGCCGATGCCCCGGAGCAGACCGCCGCGGACACCCCCTCTGGAGCAGGCAATGATGCCGCTTCGTTTTTTTCCGGGCCGGTAATGCCCCTGCACGAAGTGGAACGCCTCATGATCATCAGGGGGCTGGAGGCCACTTCGGGCAATCGCACTCAGGCCGCGGAACTGCTTGGCATTTCCGTGCGCACTCTGCGCAACAAGCTCAATGAATATCGCGCCCAGGGCCGCTCCATTGACGATTGACGGCTGAGAATCCGGAATCGGGGCCGCCGTTTCGGAAGGCGGCACAGGCTCTACTTTGGATTGCTCCTGAAAATGGGGGGGATTACTGCGGAAGACGGCCGTCAGGCGGGCGTTTCCAGGGCGGCGTCCATATTCGCAAACTGGCCGAAATCGCCGGCGGCCAGAGCTGAAAAAAGCATTTTGGTCACCGCCGGATCGTAGCGTTTGTCCCCCGTCAGCTCCTTGGCCGCTTCCAGCATATCCTTGGCCCCGGCATAGGGCCTTTCGCTGATCATGGCCGAAAACGAATCCGCCACGGCCGCTATGCGTCCCACACGGCTTATTTGCGAATCCCTGAGCTTCTGCGGATAGCCGGAGCCATCCATGCGTTCATGGTGCTCGTAGCCGGCCCTGAGCAGTTCCTCAAAGGAAACCTCGACTTTCTGCATCAGTTTGACGCCGACGGCGGGGTGCAGGATGATTTTTTCCCTGTCTTCGCTTTTCAAAGGCCCCCGCTTGTTGACAAGAAACGCGGGAACCTTGCACATACCCACATCGTGCATCAAAAAGGCCACAGCCATGCGATCCATGTCTTTACGGCGATATTCCGCCACGCCCTGAAGCCAGAGCCACAGGCCGACGGACATGGAATTCACGGCGTGCCGCGCCTGATCGTGCTTGCGGAAAAGACGCCGCATGAAGGCGTTGATACGGTGTTTGTCGGTGGAAATGTATTCGGTTGTCACCAGAACATCGCGGTAGAGGGGGTCAAAAACAGCCTTGACCGGCTGTTCGTGGAACTCCGAACAGCGCATGAGCAGCGCGCGGATGCAGATATCCGCGATTTCGGCTTCTTTGAGGTTCTGATCCTGAAGAACAAGATCAAGCTGCCTGACGATATGGCGGGAATAGATGTGATGGTCCGTCCTGGAGACAAAAAGGTTGCCTTCTTCACATATGCGGGCGACTTCCTCCACCTGTTCGTTGCTCAGGCGTGATTCCTTCTTGCAATACGGGGCCAGCACCATGATGTCTTCCCGGAAATAAAACAGATCCACCGGTGGCCGGTATTTGGGAAAACTGCCCAGAATTTCACTGCTTATCTGGTAAAATTCGTCATTGATATGCCCCGGTTTGGCGGAATCCGTCGTTTTGACCATGTGGTTGTTCCTGGCGGGGAAGGGGTTCGGTTACTTCCAGTAGAGTTTTACCAGATTGGTGCCGCGCGGCGTTTCCGAAGGCCTGGAAGTCTGGCCGGCCGTGATGACGGCGCAGTCGTTGGGCGCGAAATCCCGGCTGGTGTTGATAAGCTTCTCCGCCCTGTCGAGATGGCTCAGATCTTCGTCTTCCTTATCTATAAAAACCGGCTCCACGCCCCAGACGAAGTTGAGGCTTTTGACCGTAACCGGGTCTGTCGTCAAAGCGTAAATGCGTTGCGGCGGCCGCCGCCCGGAAACCTGCCGCGCCGCCGCGCCGCTGACGCTGTGGGCCACAATGGCCTTGGCCCGCGCCTTGTCGGCCAACAGGCAGGCCGAATAGGCCAGAAATTCCGGTATGCCCCGGGTAGCGTCCGGCTCTTCCAGCTTGCGTCGGTCAAAAAGCATCGCTTCGGCCTCATCGGTGATGTTGCGCATATAACGCACTGTCTCCACAGGAAAATTCCCCATGGCCGTTTCTTCGGAAAGCATCACGCAATCGGCGCCGTCCAGCACGGCATTGGCCACGTCCGTAGTTTCCGCCCGGGTCGGGGCCGGGCTGTTCACCATGGAAAGCAGCATCTGCGTGGCCACGATCACCGGTTTTGAGGCTCTGTTGCAGGCGCTGATAATACGCTTCTGCAGGGCGGGCAGTTTGGGCAGGGGACATTCCACACCCAGATCGCCGCGCGCTACCATGACTATGTCGGTCTCCGCCAGGATGGAGTCCAGGTTGTCAACCGCGCTCTGCCGCTCCAACTTGACGACCACGGGTACCCTGCGTCCGGCGGCGGCTATAAGGCTTTTTGCCTCACGCACGTCGTCGGCTGTCTGCACGTAGGAAATGGCCACTGCATCCACGCCCAAAGCAAGGCCTTCGGCGAGATCCTTTTTGTCCTTGTCCGTGAGGGCGCGCACTTTTGTGGCTTTGCCTGGCAGGGCCAATCCCTTGCGGGAGGTCACAATGCCGGCGTTGTCGGCCCTGAGGCAGACAAGGCCGTCGTCGCGCCGCGAACGCACAATAAACTGCAGGCCGCCATCGGCCAGCACCATGCGGTCGCCGGCTACCAGACTCTCCAGAATGATTTCGTGGTCAAAGGGCAGATATGGCATATCCGCGACGCGCCTGTCCGTGGGGCCGAGAAGGAGGTCCATGCCCTTGCTTACCTGGATGGACTTTTCCTCCAGTACGCCGAGGCGTATTTTGGGGCCGGAAAGATCCTGCATGATGGTGATGTGGCGGTTGAGCTCGGTTTCAACATCGCGTATTGATTTAATGATTTTGACGAAATCTGAAGCCCCTCCGTGGGAAAAATTCAGCCGGAACACGCTCACGCCGGCTTCAACAAGGGCCTTGAGATTTTCTCCGGTGTTGGAGGCGGGGCCGATTGTGGCGACAATTTTTGTCTTCATGGCTGTTCCTTGGTTGTAACAGGGTGGCGGACAGGCCAGCAATTCATACAATAGTCCTCCTGAATCGTCAATCGCGCGATGGGAGGGACTTGCGAACATCGGGCTGGACAAGGAGTCCGGCGGGAGTTAAAGTAACACATGCCCCAGGCGTACGCGACATGTAAAGGGGGTAACAAAAAATTAATGATTGTATGATGGAATATCAGGAAATCATTGACAATTTTCACAAAGACTTCTATCGCCGGACTTCAGGCCGAGGCCCGCTGACAGAAAGTCCTTATCTCTGCGGGGCGCGGCCCGCGTGTTCCGCCGGTGCGGCACGTTACAGGCGTCGGCTCGCGAACAGGCCATGCTTGCCCTTGCTCTGATTGTCGCTTTTGCCGTTGCGGTGTCCTTCATCTGCTCCCTTACGGAAGCGGCCCTTTACGCCCTGTCATGGTCGGCCATAGAGCGGATGCGGCGGGCCGGCAGAAAGGCCGGGGAAATGCTCCACACCCTGCGCGGCAATATAGACAAGCCCATCGCCGCCATACTCACCCTGAACACGGCCGCCAACACCATAGGGGCCGCCGTTGCCGGCGCGGCTTTTGTCGGTCTCTTCGGCGACGCTCATATGCCGCTTTTCGCCCTTGCCTTTACCCTGCTGGTTCTGTGCCTGGGCGAAATAGTGCCAAAGACGCTGGGAGTCGCCTACTCCGAGGCGCTGGCGCCGTTTTTGGCCCGTCCGTTGGTTGTCATGGTTAAAATACTCTCGCCGGTTCTCTGGCTGAGCGGCAGGCTGACAAAGCTTATTGCCCCGCCCGCGAGCGGGCCGAGCATTTCCGAAGACGACATCCGCGCGTTTACGAGTCTCTCCCGCCAGGCGGGGCAGATCAAAGCCTATGAGGAGCGTTTCATCCGCAATGTGCTCGCTCTGGATCAGAAACGCGTCCGCGAAATCATGACCCCGCGTACCGTGGTGTTTTCTCTGCCCGACGAGGCCACGGTGGCCGAAGCATATAATGATCCGCGCATTTGGCACTTCAGCCGTATCCCCGTGTATGGCGAGGACAATGAAGACCTGCTCGGCGTGGTGGAACGCCCCACGCTGGCCCGATGTTTCAGCGGCGGCAAAACCGCCGCCCGGCTTTCCGAGATCATGCATCCCATACATTTTATTCTGGAAACGCAGACCCTCAATGTTCTGCTGGACAGCCTGCTCAAGGCCAAGGGCCATCTTTTCGCCGTGCTGGACGAATATGGCGGGCTTGCGGGGGTTGTGAGCCTGGAGGACGTGCTGGAGGAAATCCTGGGCAGAGAGATCATGGATGAAAGCGACCGGGTGGCCGACATGCGGGCCTTGGCCCGGGAGCGGCGCAAGGCGCTGGCGGCCGGCGGCCGGGAAACGGCGGACTGAAAAAAAACGCCCGATGTTCAAATTTCGTTGTCGTCTTTAAGCATTTTCCACAGGGTTACCCGGCTGACTTTCAACCGTTGGGCCGCCAGTTTTTTGTCCCCATTGCAGTGCGCAAGAACCTGCCGGAGTATGTCCTTGCGCATGTCTTTTATGTCGCCGACGGGCAGCAGAATGTTGTCGCCATCCCCCTCGGTTTCTCCCGCCATATCCCGGACTTCATGTTTGCATTCATCAAGCAGCTTGCCGGCAAGTTCCAGGATGTCCGTTGACGGTTCACACAACACCACCAGGCTTTCGATAAAATGTTTAAGTTCTCTCACATTTCCCGGCCATGCGTACCATTGCAGCAACTCGGCAAGCTTCCGGGCATTGTGGAGGATCTTTCGGGAGCAGGGATTTTTGGGGACAAAGTGCAGCAGCAGGGGCATGATGTCTTCTTTTCTGTTGCGCAGGGGAGGGAGCGACAATTTCAGATGGCGCAGCCTGAAATACAGATCATTGCGGAATTTCCCCTCTTGAACAAGGGAGTATAAATTTTTGTTGGTCGCCGCGATGATCCTGATGTCAATGCGCAACACCCGTGTGCCGCCCACGCGCATCATCTCTTTTTCCTGCAGCGCCCGCAGGAGTCTGCTCTGGATGTTGAGGGAACTCGCGCTGATTTCGTCAAGAAAAATTGTTCCCGTATTGCCGATCTCCAGGATGCCTTTTTTGCCACCCCGGCGCGCCCCGGTGAAGGCGCCCTCCTCATAGCCGAAAAGTTCGCTTTCCAACAGGGTTTCAGGCAGGGCAGCGCAATTGACGGCCACAAAAGGCCCGTGTTTGCGGGGGCTGGCATTATGGATACTTTGCACAAAAAGCTCCTTGCCGGTTCCCGTTTCGCCCTCAATGAGAATCGGCGCCTCCGTGGCGCTGTATTTCTTTGCCCGTTCGATTGTGGTCTGAATGCCCTGGCTGTGCCCGACAATATCTTTGAAGTCATACCGCGCCACAAGCCCGGAATTTCCCCAGTCGGATTTTGAAACCCGGGAATGCTGCCGCGGTAATTTGTGAAATGTGAGTATGGTTTCTTTGTTTTCGTTGTCCTGGAGGATATTAATTCTGTTGGCGAGAAAAACGCTGTCTTTGAAATGTATCCGCATTCCGGCGGACGATGCGCCGTCTCCGTAAAAATCGTGAAACAGTTTCGGCAGACTGGCATCCAGTATATTTTTTCCTATCAGACTGTTGCTCAGTACGCCTGTCAGCGAACCGGCGCATTCATTCGTCGATATGATAGTGGAAGAATTGTCGAGAATAATAATGCCTTCTATCGAATTTTGTATTAATTTATTAATTTTTTCATTGTTGATTTTTTCATTGTTTTTCGAAACAGCTATGGAATTAGCCTCATTCAAAGCATATTCAATGGCATTTGTATCTTCAAAAACAATATAATTAACTTTATCTTTTTCTTTTATATTTTTTAATATACAATCTCCCATCGCAAGAATCGTCACATTATTGTAGCTCGATATTTTATTCAGGTTATAGTTGAATTCCTTTATGGAATTATATAAGAAAAAATCACACTTCCCTTGCGGGAGAAAGCTCGATATCAGCATGAAATCTTCCATGTGAATGTCATTATAGGCGAATATAAGCACCGGATCCCCAAAATTGACAGCGCGAAAATAGGTGTTCAGAATGCTTTTGAAGGAATGACGGGGCGAGATGACGGGCTTTGAGGTCATTTTGCGCAGGTAGACGGCCCCCGCGCCATACACGACGAAAACGTCGTATTTGTCCTGATTTTCATAGGCATGGATGTGCCCTCCGCGCATTATGCCTCCAAGAAAAACATCTACGGCTATGTCATTTTTTTGGGCCAACTGTTTTACGATATCAATTTGTTGTTCATAAGTGGCAACAAATAGAATTCTTTTTTTCATAATCTCCTCCTCCGATGCACAGAAATGCCGCATGCGGCGGTCGTTTGGAACCTCGCCGAGCCGTTGCGTCACAGCCGGTCACGGCATGGCTGTTAATTTTTTTATATAATTTGTTAAAAATTGTAAACGGCGAAATGTGTCTGAAATGCAAAAGATAAGTTTTTTTAATTTGTTATGCGACAAGGTGGACATGGCATCAAATTTGCTATGTAGCAAGTTTTATGACGGGGAGAATAGGTATGTCCGTTTCCTCGACGCCCGCGGGATGTATGCGTTCGAACTCAACTCTGCCTAAACACAGGAGTAAAATGTCATGACAGAAACAAGCAAGACGAAGGAGCGAGTTAAACTGATCGCGTCCGCTGTCGCGGTGCTGTTGGGAGTCTGGATAGGCGTCCAGCCGCCCCCGGAGGGCCTCACGGTCACTACAATGTACGGGATAGGCATAGCGGTATGGGGAGTGCTGTGGTGGGTCACGGGCATTATTCCGGACTATATCACCGGCCTTCTCATGTGCACCTTGTGGGCGGCCTTTGGTTCCGTCACCTTTCCGCAGGCGTTCACGTCTTTTTCGAGGCCTGTCTGGTGGCTGGTCATCGTGGCTTTTGCCATCGGCTCCATGGCCCAGAAAGTGGGTCTGCTCAACCGCATAGCCCTGTATGTCCTCAAAGTTTTTCCTTCTTCCTACAAGGGCCAGATATGGGGCATCCTGAGCGCCGGCTTCATCATCAGCCCTCTTATCCCCAGTGTTAACGGCAAAGCCGCCCTTTCGGCGCCCATAGGCCTCGCCATCAGCGATACCCTGGGTATGGAGCGTAAAAGCAAGGGCTGCTGCGGCATTCTGGCGGCGTGTTTGACCGGATTTTACCAGAGTTCTTCCTGTTTTCTCAGCGGCACCAGCAACAATTATCTGTTGCTGGGCATCATCGGCGGCTACGCGGCGGGAGCCGGCGACGTGAGTTGGCTCGCATGGCTGGGGCGGGCCGCTGTTTTCGCGGCGGTGCTTTTTTTCGGCATGGGCCTGTTTATCACAACGGCCTTCAAGCCTGAAGGCGATGTCCGCCTTCCCGCCGGTTACTCCGACGAGTGTCTGAAAAAACTTGGCCCCATGAGCCGGGACGAACGCATTACCCTGACCGTCATGCTCCTCATATTGCTGATGTGGATGACCGAGCCTCTTCACAAGATCAATGCCGGCATTGTCGGCGTGACCGGCATCTGTCTTTTGGGAGCCCTTGGCGTCATGACCAGAAAGGACTTTCTTTCAGGCATTGACTGGCCGTCCGTCATGTTTATCGGCACTCTGCTGAACATGGCCTCTGTTGTGGGCGTTCTCAAGATAGACAAATACCTGGGCGATGTTCTCAAGCCTGTCCTTTCGGTGCTGGTCACCAATCCCTATATGCTTGTGGCCGCCCTTATTCTGGTGGTTACAGTACTGAAGTTCGGCATTGTTTCCCTGGCCACATCCACGGTTATCGTTATTTTCGCCTTTATGCCGGCGGCCATCGCCATAAACGTGGATCCCTGGATTGTGGCCTTCATCGTCTGGGCCTCCTGCCAGATATTCGTGCTGCCCTATATGAATTCCGCCTATCTTTGCGCCCATTATGCGACAAAGGGGGAAATGGCCGATCACGCCATTATGAGCAAGCAGTCCGTCTTCTTTACCGCGCTTTGCATCGTGGGGGCTTTCGCCAGCATTCCGTTCTGGCAAATGCTCGGTCTGATTAACTAGAAGTCATTTCATAACTCATCATGAAATGACTTCTGACGCCGCCCGAGGGGCGGCAAAGCCGCCGGAGCGAGCCGGAACCGCGTTTTTCGGCGGAGCGGTCTTCATAAAGCGGCCATTGATTTATGGCATGAGTTGTGGAGCGATTTGACACTGAAAATGTTTGACCGCTCAGCGCGGATTCTTTGAAAATCCGCGCCGCAAAATGCTTGCAAGGCGAACTTGTTTCGCCGTCAAGCAAGCATTTCAAAGTGAAACTGCTATAGGTTAAATAACAAAAATATAAGGAGAATCCGTCAATGGAGGGATCAGTCAAATTAACGCAGGGCAACGAGGCCATCGCTCTCGGGGCTTTATATGCGGGGGCCAATTTTTACGCGGGGTATCCCATTACTCCGTCATCGGAGATCGCTGAAATATGTTCCCGCGAGATGCTGCGCTCAGGGGGAATGTTTGTGCAAATGGAGGATGAAATCGGCAGCATGGCGGCCATTATAGGCGCATCGGCCGCAGGGGCCAAAGCCTTCACCGCCACCAGCGGCCCGGGATTTTCCCTGATGCAGGAGCATATTTCCGCCGCCGTGATCATGGAAATGCCCGTGGTGGTGGTGGATGTGCAGCGCGCCGGGCCCTGTGTGGGGCTGGCGACCAAGCCGGCACAGTCGGACATGATGCAGCTGCGCTGGGGCCGGCACGGCGATCAGACTGTTGTCGCCCTCATTCCGTCGTCGGTCAGGGAATGTTTTGAACTGGCGGTGGAAGCCTTCAATATTGCCGAGGAACTCAGAGTGCCGGTCATACTCGCCCCTGATGAAATCGTCGGGCATTGCCGGGAAAATTTCAAAATGCCGGCCCCAGGAGCACTGCCTGTCAGCAATCGTAAAAAGCCCACATGCCGCCCGGAGGAATATAAGCCTTTCTCCTTCGCTCCGGGTAGCGTGGCCCCCCTCGCGGCATTCGGCAGCGAGTACGTGTTCCAGTGTACGTCGGCCATGAACGGGGAAAGCGGCGTGACCAACGCCGATCCCGCCAACGCGATCAAGCGTGTCGATCAGCTCTATACGAAGCTGGAACAGGCGCGTCAGCGCATTGTCAAATACAAGACATTTTATGTGGAAGACTGCGATACCCTTTTGATCGCCTACGGAGGAAGCGCCCGGGCTTCCAGGGTGGTGGTGGAGGAACTCCGGGCCGAGGGCAAAAAGGTGGGCATGTTTCAGATAATCACCGCCTGGCCCTTTCCCGGGGCTGAAATTGCGGACTGCGTCCGCAATGGAGTCAAGTCCGTGTACGTTCCGGAAATGAACCACGACGGACAGGTGGCTGGCGAAATCCGGAAATATGTCGCCAATCAGGACATTATTCATCAAATCAACAAGTTCAATGGTGAAATTCTCACGCCGGAAGACATATATGAGGCCATGAGGAGGCAGCAGTGACATACGCAACTGGACATAAATACATCAATTTCGCAGCGCTGCCGCACATCAGCTGTGCCGGATGCGGCAACGGGACCATCGCCGGCGCTCTTTTGCGGGCCTATGAGGAATTGGGCTTTGAGCGCAAGGGTATCGTCATGGTTATGGGCATAGGGTGCAGCGGGACGGTTGACCGTTTTATTGACGTCAATTCGCTTCACTCCACCCACGGCCGCGCGCTGACCTTCGCCACGGGGATCAAGGCCGCCAATCCCAAGCTGAACGTGGTCTGCTTTCTGGGAGACGGCGACGGGGCGACCATAGGCGGCAACCATCTCATTCATGCCGCGCGGCGCAACATGGGCATCACGGTAATTCTCGTCAATAACCTGAATTACGGGATGACGGGCGGGCAGGTTTCCGGCACCACGCCTCTCAACGCCATCACCATCACGACCCAGTTTGGAAACCCCGAGCAGGGATTTGATTTGTGCGAACTGGTAAAGGCCGCCGGCGCCAATTTTGTGGCCAGGGAAACGGCTGTCGGGGGGATACGCCTCAAAAACAGAATAAAGGAAGCTTTGCAGAATCCCGGCTTTTCCTTCATGGACATCATCAGCCCCTGCACGACGCTGTTCGGTCCCCGCAACAAGCTCAAAAAACCCGTGGATATGCTTAACTGGCTCAAGGAAAAAGCGATTCCCGCCAGCAAGTATGACCAGATCGAAAACGCCGCTCAACAGGGCTATTTCAAAATCGGCGTTTTCAAAAATGAAAACAATCCGAGCTACAACGAACGCTATGAAGCCGTCCGCAAGCTGGCGGCGGCGGGGGGAGAATAATTATGATGCCGCGGCATGAGATTCTTATGGCAGGCACAGGCGGGCAAGGGCTTGTACTGATGGCGACCTTCCTTGGGGAAGCCGCCATTGAGGAAGGCCTGAACGTCGCCCAGACGCAGTCCTACGGCGTGGCCCAGCGGGGCGGCTTCATTTCCGCCGAAGTTGTGGCGAGCAAGGGGGAGGTTTACTACCAGAGCACAAGAAAACCGGACGTCATACTCGCTCTTCACGGCGTGGTGGGTTCTCGTTACGACAATGCGACTTCCCCGGTTATTTTCGACAGTACCCTGTTTGAAAAGAATCTTCCCGGCTGGCGTCCTGTCCCCTTTACATCCATAGCCCAGGATTTGGGCGCGGTGAAGGCGGCCAACATTGTCGCCCTTGGCGCGCTGCTCCGTTTCCTGCCTGCCATTTCCGTCGCTTCGCTTGAAAAAGTGGTGCGCAAGCGCTTTAAGGGCAAGCTCGGCGAGTTGAACGCCGAGGCGATCAAACGGGGCTATGAGGCGGCGGGGGCTCTCCGTTGAGACGGCGGGATTCACTCTGCAACCGTAACGGAATGCGCCAGAGCAATTTCAACGTGAAATTGCTCTGGCGGCGGGGCGAATGCCTCGCCGCTCGCTGCCAGGGCGCAGGCGAAATTTACTTTCGCCGTTAAACGCCACAGCAAGCGTCAAAGTTAACATGCTCTAGATGGAGGAGCTTATCGTGAGCCAGGAAAAAAAGAAAAAGCGATTCAGCGTACAGGTTGAATCCAAATTATGCAAAGCGTGTCTGTATTGTGTCGCGTCATGCAACAAGGGCGTTTTTGAGCAGGGCAAGGCGCTCAACCCCCAGGGGTATGAATATGTCACGGCGGTTCACTCCGGAGAGTGCGTGGGCTGTCTGACCTGTATTGGCATCTGCCCGGATTTTGCCGTCACCGTGAGCGAACTCCCGGACTGAGGCGGATTGCCCTTGAGCGTGACCGTAACCAAAGGATGTTTATGAAATACGTCAACCACGAACAACTGGCAGCCCATGTGCGTGAAAAGGGGCAGGGCGGGCTTACGGCGGGCATTATCGCCGCGGATAACGAGCATACCCTGGAGGCCGTTCTTGACGCTGTCGGCAAGGGGTACATCCAGGCTGTCCTGTTCGGAAACAGTCGGCGCATCAAGGAAATGCTCAGCGACCTGGACGCCTCCGCCGGCGATTTTGAGATCGTTGACGCGGACACGCCGGAAGAAGCCGCGAGGCAGGCGGGAACGGCCGCGAGGGACGGCCGGGTGCAATTCCTCATGAAGGGCGGCATTCCCACTCCGCAAATGTTCCGGGCGCTTTTTGACGCTGAAATCCAGTTCAGAATCGGCCGTCTGATTACGCACGTGGCCTTTGTGCAGGCTCCTTTCTACCATAAATTGCTTGTTGTTACCGATGTGGCCATCACTGTGTATCCGACCCTTGAGCAAAAGGCGAGCATCCTCAACAACGCGGTGTCCACTATGCTCGCCATGGGTTTTGACAAGCCGAAAGTCGCTGCTCTGGCCGCTTCCGAGGAAGTCAGCCCCAAAATCATCGAATCCGTTGAAGCCCGTGAGCTGCAGAAAATGAGCCGGGACGGCCGTATCGGGAATTGTATTGTCGAGGGGCCTCTTTCTCTGGATATTGCCCTTGACCCCGATTCAGCCGGTCTCAAAAACGTCGAGAGCCAGGTCGCGGGAGACGCGGATCTGCTGCTTGTTCCCAATATCGCTGCCGGGAACATCCTCATAAAATCTCTCAGGGTATGCGCCAAGGGGCGCATCGCCGGCCTTGTGGTTGGCGGCAGTGTGCCCATAGCGCTTTCATCAAGGGCGGCGGCCTCTTCCGATAAATTTTTGCCATTGGTTCTGGCCGCTGCCGCCGTGCCTGATTCCGGGGGGACGTCATGACTGGGAGCTTCCGTATCCTGGCCATAAATCCAGGCTCAACCAGCACCAAGATAGCGGTGTATGACGACGAAACGCAGCTTTTCAACCATTCTATTGCCCACAGCAGCGAGGAGCTGGCCCGTTTCCAACATTTTGCGGATCAGCTTCCCATGCGCAAGGCGCATCTTCTGGAGGCCCTTGAACAGAAAAATGTCGCGCTGGGATCATTGAGCGCCGTTGTAGGCAGGGGGGGGAAAATTCCCCCCTGCCCCGAGGGCGCCATCAGCGTTACGGAGAAAATGGTCGAGTATCTGAAATCCCGTCCTCCTTTTGACAACCACATCTCGAATCTGGGCGCGATCCTGGCGCTGGACATCGCGGCCCCTCTCAAAATTCCGGCCTACATTTACGACGGAGTGACTGTTGACCAGATGGAAGACATTGCCCGGTTGACCGGCCTGCCTGACTTCCACAGGCACAGCGGCAGCCACGTGTTGAACATGAGGGCCGTGGCGCGGAAGGAGGCCGCATCGCGCGGCAAGCGCCTGGCCGACTTCAACGCCGTCATCTGTCATCTCGGTGGCGGCATTACCATGTGCGCCGTAAAAAACGGGCGTATGGCCGATGTCCTCGGAGATGAGGAAGGCCCCTATTCGCCGGAACGCTCAGGAGGATTGCCCGTCAGGCAGCTCTCGGCCCTGTTGTTCAAAAACATCCATTCCGAAGTCGAATTCGCGCGCCGCCTGCGCGGTCAGGGGGGGCTTGTGGCCTATTTGGGCACCAACAATGCGCAAGCTGTGGAAAAGCGCATAACCGAGGGGGATGCGCAGGCCAAATTCATTTATCAGGGTATGGCCTACCAGGTAGCCAAGGGCATCGGTTCGCTTGCCGTTGCCCTCAGGGGTGGGGTGGAGTGCATTATTCTCACCGGTTCCCTGGCTCATTCCAAGATGCTGACGGACTGGATCGCCGGGCAGGTGGGCTTTCTGGCGCCGGTTGTGCTGTATCCGGGCGAAAATGAAATGGAGGCTCTGGCCCTGGGCGGCCTGCGCGTGCTGCGCGGCGAGGAGAAGCCCAGTGCTTTCAGTTCCGAAAAGAAGGTCAAGCTGCACTATGACGCCTGACCGCCGTTTTTGCCGAGAATATGCTATCTGCAACGTTAGAACATTTTCACTTTGAAATGCTTGCTTGACGGCCACGTCACAACAACAGGCCGCCCGCGGCCAAACCGCTTCCGGGAGAAACAAGTATGGACAGAGAAACACTCATAGCGCGGCTCACGGACATCGTCGGCAAGGAGAACATCGTCACGGAACCGGATGACCTTCTCCTCTATATTTTTAACGCGGGTCCCAAAGCCCAGCAGGCGTCTTTTCACTCCAAACATGTTCCCATAGCGGCCGTTCAGCCGGGTTCAGCCCAGGAAATTTCGCAAATCATGCGCATAGCGCACGAAAAGGGCTTTCCCGTCATCGCGCGGGGGCAGGCGTCCGGCCTTGCGGAAAACACGCGCATAACAAAGGAAAACACCATTGTTCTCTCGACGATGCGGCTGACCAAACTTGAAATTGAGCCGGAAACCCTGACCGCCACCGTGGGGCCCGGAGTGGTCACGGTCGAAATCAAAAAAGCCGCCGGTAAATTCGGTCTGCTCTATCCGCCTGATCCGGCCAGTTTCGGCTATTCCACCATCGGCGGCAACGTGGCCACCGACGCCGGCGGGCTGCAATGCGTCAAATACGGAACCACAAGAAGTTATGTCGCCGGGCTTGAGGTCGTCCTCGCCGATGGGGAGATTATCCGCACGGGCAACAAATGCATCAAGGACGTCGCCGGGTACAACCTGACGCAGCTTTTTGTCGGCTCGGAAGGCACCCTCGGCATTATCACCGAAATAATCCTGAAACTCATCCCTCTGCCGCCTGCCAAAAAGGCCATGATGGCGATCTTTAACGACTTGGAGGCTGCGGGAGCCGCGGTTTCCAAAGTCATGGTCAGCGGCGTTGTCCCTTCCATTATGGAATTCATGGACAATACGCTTATACGGGCTGTAGAGGAGGTCATCCATCAGGGCCTGCCCGTTGACGCGGAAGCCATTCTGCTGATGGAGGTGGACGGAGACCCGGCCGTGCTTGACGGACAAGTCGAGAAGATTTCCTCCGTCTGCAAGGGCCTCGGCGTGCGGGAAATTCGCGTGGCCAATACCCCTGAGGAAATAGACGCCATCTGGGAGGGCCGGCGGAATTGCCTGCCGTCCCTTTCACGCGTCAGCAAAAGCAGAATGAGCGGCGACCCCGCGGCGCCCATCAACCGTCTGCCGGAAGAACTCCGCAAACTCAAGGAGCTTGGCAAGAAATATAATGTAAAGACGGCATGTTATGGACATGCCGGCGACGGCAACCTGCATCCCTGTTTTCTGTATGACAACGATGAGGAATATGAGCGCGCGACCAAGGTCAAGGACGAGTTTTACGCTTTCATGCTGACCATCGGCGGCACGGTCACGGCCGAACACGGTGTCGGCAACGAGAAAACCAAATACATGAAGGATCAGTTCGGGCCCGTTGCCTATGGAATCATGACCGGCATCAAGAAGCTTCTGGACCCCAAAAATATTCTCAATCCGGGATGTCTTTTTGGAGAAAATCTATGAGCAACCAATATACGCCATTGAGGGAACTGTCCGCGAAATGTACCTTTTGCGGCGTCTGTCACTCCGTCTGTCCGGTTTTTTCCAAACTTGCCGTGGAATCCTCCTGCGCCCGCGGGCGTCTTTTTCAGACACGCTTCCTGTCCGATGAAAAAATCAGGGCGAGCAAACATATCGCCGAAACCGTCACCAGGTGCACCTTGTGTCAGGCCTGCGCCGCCAAATGTTCCGCCGGCATAAAAACCACAGATCTTTTCATGCGGCTGCGCAAGGAGATCTATGGCGAAGTTCCGATGCCGCTGGCCAAGCGCGCGGCCTTTACCTGGATGTCCTACCGCGCGCTGTTTGATGCCTGTCTCAGTTATGGAGCGCCTTTCCAGACACTACTTTTCAAGGAGAAAGAAGACGGGGCCGGCTGGGTTTCCAGACTGCCCATCCCCGCGGCCGGCCTGAATCTGCGGCGGGTTATACCCAAACTGGCTTCCAGGCCCCTGCGGCGAGTCATACCCGAAGTCGGCAAACCGGCCTCCGGCGCCGTCAAGGCAAAGGTCGTCTTTTTTCCGGGCTGTATGATGAACTATGTGTATCCGGCGGCTGGTAAAGCGGTGTTTGACATTCTCGTCAAAAACGGGGTTGAGGTTCACGTTCCGAAAAAATTCGCCTGTTGCGGCACACCGGCCATCACTTCCGGAGATTTCGGCACGGGCAGGATCCTGGCTGAAATCAACACGGGCCTTCTGTCCGCCGGCGGTTATGACGCCATCATCACGGGCTGCGCCACATGCGCCACGGCTCTGGCCCACGAATACGGCATGGTTCTTGAGGATTCAAAAGCCGGCCCAGCCTGGGACGCTCTGAAAGGCAAAGTGCAGGATTTCACTTCATTTCTCTGCGGCCTGGGTTACAGCAAGGACTTCAGGGAAGTGAAACAAACCGTGACGATGCACGACCCCTGTCATCTCGTGCGTGGGATGAAGGTTGCCAAACAGCCGCGGGAAATCGTCAAGGCCATTCCTGGAGTCACCTTTGTCGAGATGGCTGACGCCGACCGCTGCTGCGGGTGCGCGGGCACGTTCAGCGCGCATTATTATGAACTCTCCCGCCGGATCAATGACGACAAGATCGATTCCATAGCCAGGACCAAGGCGGATTTGACGGTCACGGGCTGTTCCGCCTGTCGCATGCACATTGACGATGGCTTGAGCCAGCGGGGAGTGCCCTGCAAAACCCTGCACACGGCGGAATTGGTCGCCCGGGGGTACGGATTGGCCTGATCGCCCGCCTGCCGGCAGCGCCTGTTTTTCGCCGGGCCGGATAAAGTATGTCTCCGCCTTGGCGCAGAGTCGTATATTCTTCAAATCTAAAAGGAGGATTATGATGTACGACAAGAAATTTCGCAGCGGCATTTGGTCAAACGGATTGAAGAGAACAAATACCAGAGCTCTTGCCAACGCCCTTGGTTTGCTCCCTTCGGACTATGAAAAACCCTTTATCGGGGTCGTGAACTCCTGGAATGAAATCCATCCGGGGCACAAACATCTGCGGGATCTCGCGCTGGAGGTCAAATACGGCGTTTACGCGGCCGGGGGCGTTCCCTTCGAAATGAACACCATCGCCTTGTGTGACGGCATTGCCATGGGCCATGTGGGGATGTGCTATGTGCTTCCTTCCCGCGACCTCATCACCGACTCCATTGAACTTTCCGTTGAGGGGCACCAACTGGACGGGCTGGTTTTTCTGGCGGGATGCGACAAGATTGTTCCGGGCATGCTGATGGCGGCCGCTCGTCTCAATCTTCCCTCCATCGTCGTGACCGGAGGGCCGATGCTCGGCGGATGGGTGCAGGGCAAAGAAGTCAGCGGCTCATGGATTGTGCGTGAATACATCGGCAAATTCACCAGAGGGGAAATTTCCGAGAAGGAATTCACGAAAATGGAGCAAAGCACGTCCGCCACGCTGGGATCCTGCCCCATGATGGGGACAGCCAACACCATGTCCCTGGTGGCGGAAGCCCTGGGCATGACCGTTCCCAACAGCGGCACCACCCATGCCGTTTTCGCGGAGAAAAACAGACAGGCCAAGGCCAGTGGAATGCTGATCATGGATATGGTGCGGAACAACGTATGCCCCAGGGATATCATGACCCAGGATGCGTTGAACAACGCCGTCACCGCCTGTATGGCCTATGGCGGTTCAAGCAACGCCATGCTGCATCTGCCGGCCATCGCGTCGGAACTGGAACTGAAAATTACTGCTGACGACTTCGAGCGCATCAGCCGGAATACGCCGCATCTGGTCGATGTTGTGCCGTCAGGGAAATACAGCCTGTATGACTTTGACAAAGCCGGCGGAATGCCCGCGCTTATTAAAACGCTCGGCGACAAATACATCAAGATGGACGTGAAAACGGTCATAGGGAAGACCTGGCGTGAAATCGTCGAAGATTATGACAACGGCAACACAGAGGTCATTACAACCCTTGACAAGCCCCTGCACCATGAGGGCAGCCTTGCCATCCTCAAGGGCAATCTCGCGCCTGAGGGATGCGTTGTGAAGCAGTCCGGCGTTGATCCGAAGATGTTTGTGCACAGGGGGCCGGCGCGCTGCTTCAATCGTGAGGAAGACGTCATTGACGCGATCTACGACAAAAAAATCAATCACGGCGACGTCATAATCATCCGTTACGAAGGGCCCAAGGGCGGACCGGGGATGCGTGAAATGCTCAATGCCACCGGTACTCTCATGGGCAACGGCTTTGGAAGCACAACAGCCATTGTGACCGACGGCCGTTTTTCCGGGGCCACGCGCGGCCCCTGTATAGGGCATGTGGCTCCTGAGGCGAAGGTGGGCGGCCCCATAGCCCTTGTTCAGGACGGAGACATGATCAGTTTTGATATCCCCAAACGTACCATTACCCTTGGGGTTTCCGAGGAGGAGCTGGCGAAGCGGCGGAAGACCTGGAAGCCTGAACCCACGAAGGTTAAAAGCAAATATTTGAGCCGCTACAGCGCGCTTGTGGACAGCGTTTGGAACGGCGCTGTTTTGAAGCTTCCCGAAGAACAATAGAGCATTTCACACTTGAAATGCTCCGAGAGCGTTGACAAAGGCACTTTGGCAGCGCTCCGCCGCGAAGGGCAGGCGCAATTCACTTGCGCCGCGAGGCCCCAAAGCGGGCGTGCCTTCACAAAACCCGGCTTTGCGGGGTTTGTCATCAATCTGAGAGCATTTCACACTTGAAATGCTCCGGCGGCGATATGATCAAATTTGCCGACGCCAGTAAAATGTCCGTGGTGTTTATGGTGTTGTCCGTTATCAGCTTTATGGTCAGTGTGCCGTATTGGGAAATGCTCGGCCTTTTCAAACTTCCCTAATCCACGTTGGCTGAAATGTATAATACGTTAATATCATTAGTATTTTTACGGGGGGGGGGGGGCGTCCCCTGTTTGCGTGGACGCGACATCTTCCATCTTCCGCCGTCTCGCGTCAAATCCGCATAAAGAAACCGAACGGGAAAAGACCCGCCGGAAGTGTTCCAGCGGCATATTCCCGGTTCTGCTCAACTGAAAACGAGGAAGGGGGCATCCCCTTCCTCCTCTTCTCTCACGGCCTTTGAAACGTCCCTGGAAGGAGCAGCGTATGCCGGATAAATTGCCGCTTTATATGTTGGTAGCATATATGGCCGTGACAATCGCGGTCGGAATGGCGTATATCAGAAGACAGACCTGCAAGCAGTATTTTATCGCCAGCCACAGCCTTTCCACGCCACTGATAATAGCTCTGTTGTTCTCCGAAATCATCGCCGGGGCCGGCACCATAGGCAATGCCGCTGAAGCTTTCAGGAGCGGCTACTCTTCCGTATGGGCCAACTGGGGCATGTTTTTGGGTTGCATATTGTTTGTCTTTTTGGCCGCCACATTTTTCCGCGCCATGTGCATAGTAAAAGGCGTCATGTCCGTTCCCGAGGCCTACGGGCATATCTTTGACAAAAGATCAAGGGTTGTGATGCTTTTGAATGTGGTTATCGTGTATTTCATATTGTATGCCATGCAGCCTGTTGCCGCGGCCGCCATCATCGGGCCGATTTTCAATGCCGATATTACTCTTGTCACCTGGATAATGTCAGCCATATTCATTTTAATGACGCTTACCGGCGGCATGACATCCATTGCCAAGATGAACGTGCTCCATGCCGTGGTCATGTATGTCGGATTGACGGTGGTGAGCATAAAGGCCCTCCATTACGTCGGAGGAATAGGTGTTTTACAGCAAAGCCTTCCCCCGTCTTACTTTACGTTTACCCAGCCCAATATATTTGTCGTCATCGCGCAGGCCGTCGGCACAGCCATCGGTTTTCTGGCTTCCGCCAATGTGGTCAGCACGACCTTTTCCGCAAAATCGCTGGCCACGGCGAAACGCGGCATTTTTATAGCGGCGGTTCTGATATTTCCCTTTGCGCTGATGCCGGCCACTATCGGCATATGCGCGAAAGTAATGATGCCGGATATTCAGCCCAATGCCGCGCTTTTTTTCATGGCCAATGAACTGGGCAGCCTGTTCAGCGGGTTGGTCGGCATGGCGATAGTCGCCGCCATATGGTCAACCGGTCCGGCTCTGCTGCTTATTATATGCACCACCATCACAAAAGATTTCTATACGGTATTTGTTCGGCCCCAGGCCACTGATGGCGAACAAATGATGTTTACCAGGATCATTGTCGTCGTTACAGGAATATCCGCGACTTTCTTCGGCATGAACGCGGGTTCGATACTCAACCAGATGCTCGGCGCTTTTCAAATTCGTTCCGTGGTTGGCATTGTGCTTGTTCTGGCGCTGTATTATCCCAGAATAAGCAAAGACGGAGCTTTCTGGTCCATGCTTGCCGGCGGTATTGTCGCTTCTTTCTGGCATTTCGCGAAAAACCCCTGGGGAGTCGCGCCGTTGTGGCCCGCAGCCGCCGTTACCCTGTTTGTTTTGTTCGTATTCAATATCTTCAACAAGGAAAGGGAATCCGAGGGGTATCGCATGTGGCGCGACGCCGCGAAGGAGTTGAAGGAGAAGCATTTGTAAGGCCAGCCCTCGGCCTTGCCCTCAAGGTGCAGAGCATTTTACTTTCCACAAGGGATGCTCATCCATACGCCCAGAGGGGCTACGGCTGCCGAAAACCGCGTTTTTCGGCGGAGCGGTCTTCATAAATCGGCCATTGGCCGATTTATGACATGAGTTGTAGTCCCGCATTAAAGTGGTGATGCAGAGCATTTTCGCTTTGAAGTGCTTGCAAGCGACTTCGCTTCGCCGTCGAGCAAGTATTCCGTGGCGCGGATTTTCACAAAATCCGCGCCGGGCTGTCAGGCATTTTCAATGGTAAACCGGCTCTATCCGCAACATCAGCGCCGCCGGTTTTTTCTCCGGTCTTCCGCGCTTGCATAATTTTTGAAAAATGTGTAAAAAAATCCCCTTTGAGAATCCGAAGAGGAACAGCCATGAAAAAAGATATTCATCCCAAAGTATATAGCGCCGCCATTACCTGCGCTTGCGGTAACTCCGAGCAAGTGCTCTCCACCAGGGGCGAGCAGGTGCATGTGGAAGTCTGCTCGGCCTGCCACCCGTTTTTTACCGGCAAGCAGCGTTTTCTGGACACGGCCGGCCGCATTGACCGCTTCCGTAAAAAATACGCCAAATTTGACGCAAAGTAATTGCTCCGTCGGGGGACGCGCCGCGCGGCTTTCGGCTTTGCACCCTTTGCTTTCAGTTGTTTTGCGCGCGTCTGAGGCTGTCATCGGCGGCCAGGCCGTTATGGAAGGCGTGATGATGCGCAAGGGAGCGAACTATGCCCTTGCCCTGCGCCTGCCGGACGGCAGTATCACTGTGCGGCGCATGCCCTGGTTTTTCCTGACACGTCTCCCATTGCTGAAAAAGCCCTTTTTGCGCGGTTTCCCTCTGCTTGTGGAGACCCTCGTCAACGGCATCCGGGCGCTGAACATCTCTGTGGAAGCCGTTGCCGGGGAAGAGCACAATCCCGTCACAAAACGCCAGCTTGTTTTGACGGTCATACTGGCCTTTGCAATGGCCATTGGCCTTTTTGTCGTGGGTCCGCATTTTCTTTCCCTGCTGATGCGCGGCCTTCGCCTTGGCGGAGACGTGGAGGGGCTTACCTTTCATCTCTGGGATGGTTTTTTCAAATGCTGCGTATTTTTGGCCTATATCAGGCTTATTGCCTTGACGCCGGAAATACGCCGCGTTTTTCAGTATCACGGGGCGGAGCACAAAAGCATACACGCCTGGGAGGCGGGAGGCGAAATCACAGCCGCGCGGGCGGAAACAATGAGTCGTCTGCACCCCCGCTGCGGCACCACTTTTCTGCTCTTTGTCATCTGCCTTTCCGTTGTTCTGCATGCGCTGCTCGTGCCCTTGTTTCTGTATTTCCACATGCCGCAGAGCGTGGCGGTCAAGCACGGCGCCGTTTTGCTTCTCAAGCTGTTGCTTGTCATGCCCATCAGCGCTGTGGCCTATGAGTTGATACGCTACGCGGCGCGCTTGCCCGACGGCCCGCGGGCGGCTATTTTGCGCGCCCCCGGCCTTGCTTTGCAGAAATTCACCACCTGTGAGCCGGACAGAAGTCAGGTGGATGTGGCTCTGGTGGCCCTCAGGGAAGCGCTCGGCCCCGAGGAGGGAAGCCACATCAAAACGGCGCCGTATAAAAAAGAACTTGAAACATGCGCATAGCCGCGCCTTTTCCCGCCATTGCCGGAGAAAACCATGTTCGCCAAACTGGAAAGCCTTGAAAAAAAATATCTGGAACTTGAAGAAGCCCTTGCCGGCCCGGACGTATTCAACGACCAGGAACACTACCGCAAACTGGCCAAGGCGCACGCTGATCTGCGTGACGTCATCCGCCTGTTTCGCCGTCACAGGGAACTGGAAAACGAACTCGTGGAAATGAGGCGGATGCTCCATGATGACGACCCGGAAATAAAAGCCCTCGCCCAGGAGGAAATCCGCAAGGCCGAAGAGGAATTGCCGCGGCTGGAGGGGGAACTCAAGGTGGCCTTGCTGCCGGCGGATCCACTGGATGAAAAAAATACGATTCTGGAAATACGGGCCGGCACGGGCGGCGAAGAGGCTGCGCTGTTCGCGGCGGACCTTTTTCGCATGTATTGCCGTTACGCGGAGATCATGGGCTGGCAGGCGGAACTGATGAGTTCCTCCCCTTCGGAATCCGGCGGCGTCAAGGAGGTGATTTGCCTTGTCTCCGGCGTCAAGGTATACAGCCGCCTCAAATTCGAGGCAGGAACCCACAGGGTGCAGCGCGTCCCGGCTACGGAGGCGCAGGGGCGCATTCACACCTCGGCGGCCACGGTGGCTGTTATGCCGGAAGCGGAGGAAGTGGATGTGGAAATCAGGCCCGATGATCTGCGCATAGACATTTTCCGCGCCTCGGGCGCGGGCGGGCAGCATGTCAACAAAACGGAATCGGCTGTCCGCATTACCCATATTCCCACAGGCACCGTGGTCACCTGCCAGGACGAACGCTCGCAACACAAAAACAAGGCCAGGGCCATGAAGGTGCTTGCCTCCCGCATTCTGGCGGCGGAGCGGGAGCGGCAGAATTCGGAAATGTCCGCCGGCCGCAAGGCTCAGGTGGGTTCCGGCGACCGTTCGGAGCGCATACGCACCTACAATTTCCCCCAGGGGCGCTGTACGGATCACCGCATCAACCTGACCCTGTACTCCCTTGAACGCATTATGGAAGGGGAGCTGACGCCCCTTGTGGAAGCACTGTCAACGGCGGCACAGGCCGAAGCGCTGAAAGCCCAGGCCGGGTAGCCGCCCTTAAACAAAGATTTTCGCTTTCCTTAGCATACCCGCTTCAGTCGGGCGGGGCCAGCCCATCATTTCAAGTATGGATGCTCTATTCCGTGTGCCCTTCGTCGATACTGTCAATGATGCGGCCCTGCAACCAGACGTAAGCGTCCACCTCATGGCCTTGTTCGGGAACATAATCCCCCAGGACAGCCTTGGAAACAAAGACCGGCAGGCGCATCGGCTCCCTGTTTTCAAAGGGAAAGGCCAAATACAGGATTTTGAGCGGCATTTTTTCCAATTCGCAATCGGCGACCTCTTCCACAAGGCCACGCAATTCATATTCGCAAAAGTTTCTCCCCGGCAGAATTATCCGTTTTCCGGTCATATCCACTTTGAGCGGCGGCACATCCAGCCCGCTTTTGCCGGGATTTTCCGTCAGCCAGGCGGTCGCCCAGGCTTCATAACGCGGCCCCCGCGTTATGGAAATTTCGTCCAGCAGGGCTTTACGCAGCCCGTAGGCAAGGCCGGCCAGCAGAAAGGTGTGGGTGACCCCCGGCGTGAGGGCCTCAATGTCACGGGAATAGAGCGGATTGAAAAACCAGAGGGGGTTTTCCCCGTCAATCATACTGACGGCAACATTGGCCAGATGCCCGCGTTCCCAAGGGCGCGCCTCCTCCACGGTCAGGTCATTGGGCAGACCCTCCAGAAGAGGCGCGACCGTCACCGGAGAAAGTTCTTTTTCCGGTTCTCCGGCCATGAGCACGGCGGCCCTGGCGGGCTGGTCCTGCGGCCAGGCCATGAGCACATATTCCTTGCCGTCGCGTCGCCACTGCCAGACGGGACGCGTTCCTCCCGCGTGCAGAACAGTGCCGACGATCTGCGACATGATTGCGGCGGGATTTCGGCCGGTGATCGCGGCCCAGGCGTCCCCCAAACCCTCAAAATGAACGCGCTCTCTGCCTGCGGAGAGATTTTCCATATTCATCCTCCACAAAGACCCGTCAGCGCCGGTCGCGGTCGCGGCCGCGCCGCCCGCCGCGATCTCCGGAGGAACGCTCGCCCTTGTCGTATCTGTCATGACGCGGCGGCCGCGCGGTTGATTCAGGATTCCAGGGATGCCCCTGCTCCTCCAGCAGTACGGCCTTGCGGCTGGCGCGGATGCGGTCTCCGTTTATTTCAATGACCTTCACCAGCATATCCTCGCCCAGACGCGCCACGTCGCCGGGTTGCTCCACCCGCCCGACGTCAAGCTGGGACACATGCACAAGGGCTTCCACATTGGGCAGGACTTCCACAATGGCCCCTATTTCCATAATCTTGCGGACTTTGGCCTTATAATTTTTGCCCAGTTCCGGGCGCTGATCATAATAGGAAACCATCTCGCGCGCCTTTTCCAGCGCTTCGGCCGTGGGCGCGAAAATGGAAACCTTGCCGGAGTCCTCGATGTCCACCGATGCCCCGGTTGCCGCTGTGATGGCCTTGATGTTTTTGCCGCCGGGGCCGATAATCAGGCGGATGATGTCAGGATTGACAAATATTTCAGCATGTTGCGGCGCATATGGAGAAAGCTCTTTGCGTGCTTTGGGCAGGGCTTTCGCCATTTCGTCCAGGATGTGCAGACGTGCTTCGCGCGCCTGGCGCATGGCCGCCATCATAATGTCGGTGGTCAGGCCGGTGACTTTGATGTCCATCTGTACGCCGGTTACGCCTTCGGCGGTGCCCGCGATCTTGAAATCCATGTCGCCCAGGGCGTCTTCATCTCCCAGGATGTCGGTGAGCACAATGAATTTGTCGCTTTCCTTGATAAGGCCCATGGCCACGCCGGCTACCGGCGCGTTGACCGGCACCCCCGCGTCCATGAGGGAAAGGGAGCCGCCGCACACAGCGGCCATGGAGGAAGAGCCGTTGGATTCCATGGTTTCGGCCACCACACGCAAAGTAAACGGGAAATCCTCATCAGGGGGCAGAATGGGGCGCAAGGATTTTTCGGCCAGGGCGCCGTGCCCGATTTCCCGCCGGGAAACCCGCACGGGCTTTACTTCGCCGACGCAGTATGGAGGGAAGTTATAGTGCAGCATGAAGCGTTTGGTCACGTCGCCGGTCAGGGAATCCATGCGCTGTTCGTCCGTTGTGGAACCGAGGGTCGCAATCACCAGCGACTTTGTTTCCCCCCGGCAGAACAGCGCGGAGCCGTGGGCCCTGGGCAAAACGCCCGTCTGTATCTGAATGGGGCGCACGCTCTTTACATCCCGGCCGTCAATGCGCGTGCCTTCATTGACGATACGGGCGCGCACCAGCTTTTTTTCCAGATCGGCGATGATGTCCGGCACGAATTTGAGTTCTCCGGGATTTTCCGCGATGGCGGGAATTTCTTTCAACGCTTCCATCACGCGTTCTTTTACCGCCCTGCGCGCCTTTTTGCGCGGCAGTTTGTCAGGGATGCGCAGGGCTTCTTCCAGCCCGGCATCTTTGGCAAGAGCATGAACGCGGGTGACCAGGGCGCTGTCTTCCTCCGGGGTGGAGAATTCCATTTTCTGTTTGCCGCAAAGCTCACGCAGCTTGAATTGCGCGTCGATCAGCGGCTGAATTTCCTTTTTTCCCCATTCCAGGGCTTCAATGATTACATCCTCGGGTAAAAAGCGGGTGGCGCCCTCCACCATTGTCAAGGCGTCTCTTGAGGCCGCGAAAATGATGTTCAGATCGCTCTGTTCCTGTTGCTCATAGGAAGGGTTGAGCACAAAGCGGCCGCCGATGCGTCCGATACGGCCGCCGGCCACCGGGCCTTCAAAGGGCAGAGAAGAAATCATCAGCGCGGCCGAGGCGCCGGTGAGGGCCAGCACATCCGATTCGTTTTCCTGGTCCGCCGAAATCACGCTGGCCAGAACCTGCACATCCTCCCCCAGTCCTTTGGGGAAAAGGGGGCGAATGGGCCTGTCGATAAGGCGTGAAACCAGCGTTTCGCGTTCGGACGGGCGTCCTATCTCCCTGCGAAAAAAACTGCCGGGAATACGCCCGGCGGCGTACATTTTTTCAGAGTATTCCACCGTGAGGGGAAAAAATCCCTTGTCGGTCTCCAATGGTTGTGAACACACCGTCACCAGCACAACCGTGCCGCCGCACTGCATCCACACCGCTCCGTCCGCCTGATTGGCGAGCCGGCCGTTTTCAAAAATGATTTCCTTGCCGCCGAGTTCGGCGACAACGCGTGTCGGGTTGAAAATATCCTGCAACATGTCATGATTTCCTTATATGGGAAGGGGGTCCGGCAAAGGCCGGCGGGGGTTACTTGCGCAAGCCAAGTTTTTCAATAAGCGCGCGGTAGCGCTGAATATCTTTTTTCTTCAGATAATTCAGCATATTGCGGCGTTGCCCAACCAGTTTGAGCAGGCCGGTGCGGGAATGAAAATCCTTTTTGTGCACCTTGAAATGCCCGGTCAGTCCTTCAATGCGCGCTGTCAGCAGAGCCACCTGCACTTCGGGGGAGCCGGTATCTCCCTCATGTTTCGCATGGGCCTCCATCACCGTTCTTTTCTGTTCCGCGTTCATCACCACAGCAGTTCTCCTTTTCTTGGGAAAAGATTAATTCCAAAGTCCCCGCAATACGGTCCAGCAATGCGCCGTCTCCGCCCCGCGTTCCGCCAGGGCCAGAACATCGCCCCTGTACAGCAGAAGCGCTCTTTTCGCCTCAGTCTCCAAGGGGCGAAAAACAGGCAGCCCGTTGCGCACCCGCCCGGCCTCGCCGGGGGTAAGCTCCACTCTCGCCCAGTCCGGCAGCGCTTCGGTCACGGGGCGCAGATACCGGGCCAGGAGAGGGGGGGTGGCTTCCATGTCCCGCAGATGGCAGGACACATCCAGACCGAAAGGGTGACTGTACTCCCGGGTCAGTTCCGTGAGCACGGCTCCGCACCCCAGTCGCATCCCCAAGCTGTGGGCCAGGGAGCGTATATAGGTGCCGGAACTGCAAGTGACCCGAAAGCGCACAAACGGCAAGCTCACATCAAGCGTGTCCGCCTGTGAAATATATGTACCTTTGACTTTTTGCGGCATATCCTGCCCTTTCCGTGCCAGCCTGTACAAGGGCTGCCCGTTGTGCTTCGCGGCGGAATACGGAGGCACAGGCTGCTCGCGGATTTCACGCCACAGGGCGACCTCTCTGAGCACATCCTCAACGCTGACGCTGTCCCACAGGGATTCGGCAAGGACATTGCCTTGGCGGTCCCAGGTGTCCGTCGTCTGCCCGAGGCGCAGAACGCCGTTGTATATCTTGCATCCGCCGGCCATCAGGTGCGAGGAGAGCTTTGTCGCCTGCCCGAGCAGCACCAACAGCACACCGGAGGCAAGCGGGTCAAGGGTGCCGGCATGGCCTATCTTTTTTTGGCCGAGCCGTTTGATTGCCGCAAGACAACGGGTCGAAGCCGGCCCTGAGGGCTTGTTCAGCACCAGCACTCCGTGCAGCTGCGGCAAGGGCGTCGCGTGGCCCCCCGGCCTTTCGGCCGTTTCCGCATCAGTCATACGCGCATCAGTCATACGCAAGAGCATTTACTATCAGCAGCGGGGCGGCATGTCAAAATATACTTGCACCCGCCGCCATTGTCGCCACCCTGAAGCACGTTCATTTTGAAATGCTTGCTTGACGGGGAAGCAGGTTTGCCTTGCGGCATTTTGTGGCGCGGATTTTTAAAAATCCGCGCTGAGCGGTCAAACATTTTCAAAGGGTAAACCGCCCTAAAACGTATAGCCCAGGGAGAGCATGTAGATGTTCGCCACCACGCTTTCCGTGCGGCCGCCGGTTATTCCGCTGAGCTGATTGTTGCGGATTCCCGCGCTTCTCGTGGTGTCGTAGCTTACGGGGTTGACCCAGATATGCGCATAGGCGAAATCCAGGGTAAAGTCGTTCCATTTGACGCCGGTGCCCAGCGTCAGCATCTGCCGGCCGTTGGTGGGGATCATGTAATCCGCGTGGTACTCGTTCAGCACCGGGGTTTCGTACAGAAAACCGGCCCTGAGCGCCCACCAGTCCAGGGGCTTGTATTCCACGCCGAGGCTGAGGCTCCAGCCGTCGCGCCATTCCTTGTCGCTGATGGAAGCATAGTCGCTGTCCATATAAATGTTCAGCGCGTTGTAGGTGGACCAGCGCGTCCACATGACGTCAGCCTCAAAGCTCAGGTTGTCCAGCGGCTTCCAGGCGATGCCCAGCACGGCGGAATCCGGCAGTTGCAGCGTCGTGTGCGCGTTGGTGTCGCGGGCTTGCGGCAGATGCTGGCCAAGGGGATTGATCAGCAGGTTGTTGCCGTGTTCGGAAAATTTAACTTTTCCGCTGACGTTGAGCGTGACCTGGCTTTTGTAGGCCAGGCCGACGGACCATTGCTCATTGATGCGCGCGTGCAGGCCCAGATGCGCGCCAAAGCCCCATCCGTCGCCCTGCAGGTTCATGTCGTTGTCGCGGATGACTCCGGGCGAGGACATTATCGGCACCTTGTTGCTCATGTATAAATCCGCGTACATCGCCTCCAGGCCGGCCGACACGGAAAGAACATCGTTGATTTTGTAAGCCAGCGTGGGGACAAAGGAGAGGGTACGCACGCCGATGTCATAGACATTGTAGCGGCCGGACCAGCTTTCCGCATAGGAGTTGCCGAGTCCGAAACGGGAGAAGAGACCCAGGCCCAGCCAGACGTTGTCATTGAACTGACAGGCGGCATAGGCGTGGGGGATGAACCAGATATTGGGCTTGGTCGTGGTGTTGTGGCTGCTTCCGTTCTGTTCCACCTTGATGGTACCCAGCGGCGCCACCAGTGCGCCGCCGCCCATCAGGCTTATACCAGGCAGTTGCGTGATGCCCGCCGCGTTGTAGGCCAGCGCCGAAGCATCGTCAGCCAGCCCGGTTACGCTCCCAGCCATGGACAAGCCACGGGCGCTCCATTCCCGCAGGGCAAAGCCTTCCGCATGAATCCGCTGCGGAGGGGAAAAAATGAAAAATGCGGCGACAAGGCAACAGACACGTGAAAATTTCATAACACCTCCAACTGAACCCCAATAATATCGGCCAATACACCCTGAATCCGCGGGCTTTTTGTCCCCGGCAACGTGTATCGTCTTTGCGCGTTCATCCAGGGCAAATTACCATTGAAAATGTATAATTGCCCTGCAAGGATTTTCTGATCAACGCGGGTTTTTTGAAAATCCGCGCCACGAAATGCTTGCAAGGCGAACTTGCTTCGCCGCCAGAACAATTTCAAAGTGAAATCTTCCTAGATCCTAGAAGGGCTGACAAAAAGCGAAAATTTATAGCATATTTACAGGATCAATGTCAAGGAGTATTCGTAATATGCCGTTTTTATCGCATTCTTTGGCAGAAAAATACAATCGGCGCAGATCGGGCCAATTTTGGCCTTTGAGCAGGCAATGAAAGCGTCGCCGCCCCCGCAAAACCGGCAGGGGGGCAGGCGTCGGCCCCAGTACGCGCACGTCCGAAGCCCGGCCGCGTTCACGCACGGCGGCGGCCAGTTCGGCAAGTACCGCCGGCCCCGCCTCGTCCCCGACCGCGAAGGAAATGCGCAGCAGGGCCAGACGAACAAAAGGAGGATAGCCGTGCAAACGCCGCCGTGCCAATTCCTCCGCGTAAAAACCCTCCACATCGCCGCCGCATACATATTGCCAGCAATAATGCCCTGTGTCTCGCGTCTGGATCAGCACTCTGCCGGGCTTCTCCCCTCTGCCGGCGCGGCCGGCGGCCTGCAAAAGCAGTTGAAACGTGCGCTCCGAGGCTCGATAATCCGGCAAATTAAGCCCAAGGTCGCCGTCCGCGGCCACCACAAGGGTCACCTGCGGAAAGTGGTGCCCCTTGGAAAGCATCTGTGTACCCACCAGCACGGGAGATTCCCGCCGGGCAAAGGCCGACAGGATTTCTTCCATCCGGCCCGGGCGGCGGGTGCTGTCCCTGTCCAGGCGCAGCACAGGGCCGCCCGCCATGGTGGTCAGCCGTTCCGCCAGTCGTTCCGTGCCTTCGCCGAGGGGGAGAAAGTGCATGCCCCGGCAGTGCGGGCAGGGGGAAGGATAGGATTCCGCGTGGCCGCAGTAATGGCAGAGCAGTTTTTCGCGTCCCTTGTGGTAGGTCAGGCCTATTTCGCACTGCGGGCAACGCCGGGTTTTGCCGCAGTCAAGGCAGTAAACAAGAGGAGCGTAGCCCCGCCGGTTAAGAAGCACCACGGCCTGCTCCTCCCTTGCGATGGTTTGCCGCAGCGCGTCCTCGCTCTCCGGGGCCAGCAGGCCATCGGCTTCGGCAAACAGATTGCCTTTGCGCAAATCCACCATTTCCACCGGGGGCAGAGGCCGGCCCGACACGCGCCGGCTCAGCCGCAGCAGCGGCAGATGGCCCTTTTGGGCCGCGTACCATGTTTTCAGATCCGGCGTGGCGGAGCCGAGCAGCAAAAGGCCGCGATTCCGCCGCATCCTGAACCAGGCGAGTTCTTTGGCCTGATAAGAGAATTTTTCATCCTGCTTGTAGGAAGCGTCGTGCTCTTCGTCCAGCACAATGCAGCCCAGACGCGGCAAGGGTAAAAACAGGGCTGAGCGGGTGCCCACCACAAGACAGGCCGTCTCTCTCTCTCCCAGTGCCCTGTAAGCGGCTTCCCGGCGCGCGGCGGACTGGTAGCCGTGATACAAAAAAACCGGAGCGTCCGGCAGAAAACAGGCCGCGTCGCGCCGTGTCTTGTGGGCAAGAGCCACTTCCGGAGCGAGCAGGAGCATGCTTTTGCCCTGAGCCAGGCAGGTTTTGGCGAGTTCCAGATAAACGGCCGTCTTGCCGCTGCCCGTGACGCCGAAGAGCAGCCGCAAGGCCGCTTGGCCGTTGTTCAGCGCGGCGCGCATGTCTGCGATGGCGGCGGCCTGTTCGTCATTGAGCGCAAAGGGGGACGGCGGCGGGGGAAGGAGTTTGTCGCCTGTTTCCCTTTCCGTCGCCTCCCGTTCAAGGCGTATATGCCCGACCTCCACGAGGGCCCGCAGGGGCTGCGCGGCCTGTTCGCCGAGATGCCGCAGCAACTCACGGCGAGTTGTCGGGCCATGCTCGTGCAAAAATTCCAGCACCGCTATCTGGCGCGTCGCATTGGGGCGTAACGGCCAGGGAGGCTCCGTGTGCGGCACACACAATTCTTCGTTGGCGGCATCCGCGTTTGAAGCGATGAAACGCACCTCGCCCCCGCATGTCTCCCGCGCCAGACGGAGGCGTTCCTCAAGCTGCAAGCCCCGGACCCGCCCCAGGGAAAAAGACTCGCCCTTTCCTCCGCAAAGCCGCCGCAACAGTATTTTTGCCGAGCGCAAGCCCTTGGGCAGCACGTGTCCCAAAACTCGCCCCACGGCCAGCCCCTGGCGGAGGGCCATGTCCTGGAGCATCAGCAGCAGTTCCGGCGACAGCAGGGGAAAGGCCTCCAGAGGCCAGCAAAGGGGTTTGCACACAGTGCCTTCGGGCAGGCCCGACACCTCTTTGAGTTTTAACAGCAGGGCCGCCCGATACGCCCCGCCGCCGAGCGGAACCGCGGCCCGCAGGCCGGGGCGCCAGAAATCCGGGGGAAAATCGGGCGGAATCGCGTAGGTCAGGACGCTGTACGGGGGGGTCAGCAGGACGGCATCGGTGAACATGGGGACGGGCATGGGGCGCAGCATACGCTCTGCCGGCGCAATGGGCAAGGCGATGGCGGCGCGCTTTGCGTGAGCCCGGCCAGGCGCCGTTTTTTGTTCCAGCCGTGTGCCATAAAAATACGCGCCGCGAAATGCCTGCAAGGCCAACTTGCTTCGCCGTCCAACAAGCATTTCAAAGTGGGACTGAACATTTGGCTGACGGCAAAGCGCGCGCCGCCCAAAGGCTTCACAACAAGCCAGCTCCTTTGGGAACCGGCGATTGCCATTGTGGGAAAAGTCTGCTAGGTGCATGTTATTATGGTCTGCCTGCCTCTTCTTCCGTCGTCGGCATAAAACGGAAACGGAACCTGAAAGCCGGAAGTTATGAAAAGAAAACGCCGAGATATCGCGGTACTGTTCCTTTTCTTCAGTTCCGCCTTCGCTGCGCTGATAGTTGCCGCCTACACCAGCGCCATAATGAAATCCGCCGCCGATTTCCTGCGCTCCAACATTGAAGCCCGTCTGATGGCCGCCACCCGCTCGGCCTCCTATCTGGTCAGCGCGGAGGAGCTTGCGCGGCTTGCCGCCCCGGAGGACATGGAAAAACCTCTCTACGCGGAAGTCAAAAAACGCCTGATTACCTTCGGCAAAGACTACGGCGTTCTCTTTGTCTACTACATGCGTCCGGCCGGGGAGCCGGACATGGTGCAGTTTATCATTGACAACGATACCACGGAGGCAACGGTCAACCTCGCTACGCCTCCTCTGCCCGTTGAACCAGCGCCGAAAACGGCGCTGGAAGGCTCGGCCGCCAGTTCTGGCCTCGGCAATTATTCCGAGAATTATAACGGCCTTCTGTCCGCATTTTCGCCGGTTTTTGACGGGGAGGGGCGTGTTGTGGCCGTGGTGGGCGTGGACATCAACGATGCGCAGGTTACCGAATTGCGCAGCCTTATACACAATCTGACGATTTTGCTCGTCATTTCCATAGCCGCAGCCGTGGGCAGCGGTTACGCCGGTTTTGCCCAGTACCGGAAAAGAGCCGCGCAGTCCGAGGCGGCCAGCGTTTCCAAAAGTCTTTTTCTGGCCAATATGAGCCACGAGATGCGTACTCCCATGAACGCCATCATCGGCATGACCAATATAGCCATGACATCGTCGGATATCGGGCAGAAGGATTACTGCCTGAATAAAATCGGGGACGCCTCCTCGCATCTGCTCGGCGTTATCAACGACATTCTTGACATATCGAAAATTGAGGCCGGCAAATTCGAGCTTTCCCGGGCTGCGTTCAATTTTGAAAAAACCCTTCAGCGGGTGGCCGATGTCGTCAATGCCCGCGTTGAGGAAAAGCGGCAAAATTTCTTTGTCCGTATCGACAGAAATATTCCTGTTTCCCTGATCGGCGATGAGCAGCATCTGGCGCAGGTTATCGCCAATCTGCTCTCCAATGCGGTCAAATTCACCCCCGAATCGGGGAATATCCGTCTTGAGGCGCGCCTGTTCAACCGTGAAAACGGTCTGCACAGGATACGGATTGCCGTCAGCGATACGGGGATAGGTATCAGCAAGGAGCAGCAAGATCGCCTCTTTCATCCCTTTGTGCAGGCGGACAGCAGCATTGCCGGAAAATTCGGCGGCACCGGGCTTGGTCTTGTCATTTCCAAACGCATTGTTGACATGATGGGAGGGCGGATATGGATTGAGTCCGAGATCGGCCGGGGCACCACCTTTGCCTTCACCATACGGGCGGAGCGGGGAGCCGGCGCTCCCCGGAGCATTGAGGATATCGACGGCCGGCCGCCGCGTATCCTCGTGGTGGACGGCGACCATGAAGTGAGGGAATATTGCGGGGATATTGCCGAAGGTCTTGGCCTTGACCGCGTTGTGGCGGCCGATGCCGGAGAGGCGGTCGAACTGCTCAAGGGGCCGGGCGCCTGGGACGTGTGCTTTGTGGACTGGAAAACGCCCGGCATGGATGCTCTGGATTTAGCGCGGCGGATAAAGGAGTTGCGCGCGGATACCGCCGTTGTCCTCATGATGCCGGTGGCGGCCTGGAGCCAACTGGAGGAGGAGGCCAAGGACGCCGGGGTCGTTTCGTATCTGCCCAAGCCGATTTTTCCGTCCGCCCTGGCCGACCGCATTCTTGAATGCCTCGGCAGAGGACAGCCGCAGGCGGCGCCGGTGGTGCTCGGCGAACCGGAGTGTTTTACCGGGCGGCGCGTCCTGCTGGTTGAAGATGTGGAAATCAACAGGGAAATTGTGCTTGAGCTTTTGAAACCCACCGCCCTTGAAATCGAATGCGCGGAAAACGGAGCGGAGGCGGTGCGTTTGTTCAGTGAACGGCCGGAGCGCTGTGACCTGATCCTGATGGACGTACAAATGCCGGAAATGGACGGCTATGAAGCCACACGGCGCATCCGCGCCCTGGAGGTTCCGGGCCGGCGGATGCCCATTATCGCCATGACCGCCAATGTTTTCCACGAAGATATTGAGAAATGCCTTGAGGCCGGCATGGACAGCCATCTGGGCAAGCCCATCGACATTGGGGAAGTGCTGACGGTGTTGCACAAGTATCTGTAACGATATACGCGGCGCGGTTCCTCGCGTTTTCGGGGAGAGCCCGCAGCCGCGCCGACATGCCGTTTTGCGGGAGAATCTGTTATGGACGACGTGTATTCCCCATTTCCCTGGCTGGATGAATTGCTCACAGGCGGCGCCGACACCGTGCGCTGCGGTTTCGCCGACATGCGCCGGCATCGGGACAGGCCCGGCGATCTCCCTTTTGCCCTGAGCCTGATGGTGCGTATGGATGACGGAATCATGGACAGCATTGCAAATGGCCCCACACGTCCCTACTTTGAAGAATATACACGAGTGAACAGGCTGATAGACGATCTGGGGGCCTCCGTCGTCGGCCGTATTGAGGGCCTCGGGTACAGGGCGCGGCAAGTGCCGGCCTCAGCCACGGCCAACAGGGAAAAACTCACGGCCTCTTTTTCTCACAAACAGGCCGCCACCCAGGCGGGCCTGGGCTGGATAGGGCGCAATTGCCAGCTCGTTTCGCGGGAGTTTGGGCCGCGTATCCGCCTGGGCACGGTATTCACGGATTTACCGCCGGTGGCCGCTGCGGGAGCCGCGATAACAAAATCATTTTGCGGCAAGTGCGATATATGCGTCAAGAGCTGTCCGGCGGGCGCTCTTTCCGGGAAGTCGTGGAGTCCCGGAATGCTGCGGGAGGAACTCTTTGACGCGGTGGTTTGCAATACATGGAAAAACAGGCAATTCGCGCATCTTGCCGACGGCTCCAAAGGCCTGTGCGGTATTTGCGTAAGCCGCTGCCCCAGGGGCAAGGCGGCAAGGCGGAAAGTAACCAGGGCGGATAACTGTTGAAACTCCCCGTTCGGCATGGCCGGCAAAAGTAAATCTTGCCTGTTTCACGGGCGTCTCAAGGTGAACTGCCATAAAGACCCGATAATGAGTTGGAGATATAGTTTAAGTCGGCGCAAAATGAACGAAGCGGTGGGTGAGTGGAAAGTCTATCTCCTGGAATGTTCGGACGGTTCCCTGTACTGCGGTTCAACCAACAACCTGGAGCGCCGGATGGCCCAGCATAACGGGGTTATTCCCGGCGGGGCGCGCTATACCAGCAGGCGCCGGCCTGTGTTTCTTCTGGGAACCCTGGATTGCCCTGACCGGAGTTCCGCCCTCAGGACGGAAATTTTTGTGAAGCGCCAGCCACGGAAAGCCAAGCTGGAATTTTTGACCCACCTGACTGCCTTAGGGAGTTGGGCAACAAGCACAAGTTCGTAAAGCGTCTTCCGTTGAAAGCGTACCGACTTTGATTATAGCAGCATATGCATTTTTCCTTCTCGCAGCGACAAAGGAAGCTACTCCGCAAACCCTGTTGCCAAGGCCAAAATGGCAACAGCCCGCCACGAAGGCGTAGGCGGGATTCATTCCCGCCGTAAAGCGCCGGAGTGAGCGTGCCTTTACAAAACCCGGTTTTGCGGGGTTTGTCATCAATCTGAAAGCGGCCCGAAGGCCGCCTTGAGGCTGTTGACGAAATCTCCTTTGGCGACGGCTCGCCGCAGCGTGGGCGGCATTCATTGCCGCCCGCGAGCCGCCGGAGCGAGTGCGCCTTTACAAAAGCCTTGTTACTTGAGCTTGTCCATAACAGTATTCAGTTCCTGAGCCATCTGCGAGAGTTCCTGCACCGCCGCAGAAGACTGCACCATGCCGTCGGCTGTTTCTCCGGTGATGCGGTTGATTTCGTCTATGGCCCTGTTGATCTCTTCGGAGGTTGCGCTCTGTTCCTCCGCCGCTGTGGCTATGGATGTCACCACAGACGAGTTGGAGGAAGCAAGATCAACTATCTCCTTCAGCGCCGTGCCGGAGGAATTGGCGAGGTCCGTCGCTTCGCTGATGCTCTTCACCGCCGTTTCCACTTCCTCAATATTCTTCTGCGCGGACTGCTGGATGGAGGTGATGTTGCTCCCGACTTCCTGGGTGGCCGACATGGTCTTTTCCGCAAGCTTGCGCACTTCGTCGGCCACCACCGCGAAGCCGCGGCCGGCCTCGCCCGC
>JAITGC010000001.1 GCA_031280915.1 Desulfovibrio sp.
GAGAGGCTACCCAATTACCTTGCCTGGCGGCGGCTACAAGAGGCGCCCTTGGCGTCACCACAAGAATGGCTAAAGGCAATCGTTAGAGGGAAAATACATAACTTACGCAACTAGAGCCAAAATTTTAAAAAGGGATTTTTTGCCCGGCCCATCCCCAACCGTCTGTCGGCCACCGCGCTCATCACACGGATTGTTCCGGCATTCGCGAATGCGTTTCCCTGTCTCTCAATACCTGATGCTCTTCCCCGCCCTCGTGCGCCTCGGTCTGCGTACCGCATCGGCCTCGCCTTTTGCCCGGCCTCCGGTTCCGCGCCTCGCTGCCGCGTTGCCGGGTCACCTCCTCCAAGTCGGGCATTTGCTGCTGGCCAGGCATCAGCCGTGGCTTTCCGCGCCTTCCCTGGTGTCGGTGAAAGGCAGTATATTGCAATTGCAATATATATGTCAACAGAATTTTTTCGATTGCAATAAAAATGGGCCAAAATATTTTCAGGCGGCGGAGGGTGTACGAAAAAATCGTACACTTGAAATTGCCAGCCGGAAAAACAAGGCGCGGGGAGTAACGATGGAAATCAAGAAACTGAAAAGGTCACATATGCCGCATTGCTTCTTGCGCGGCCTGTGCGATAAACCTTGACCGAGTTACCCCGGTATTTTTCGCGGCCTTGTCGATGCGCTCCCGAAGCCATGACGGAAGCGTAATATTAACCGGAACCGATTTCTTTTCCAGAAAGGCAAAGTCCACATTTACCAGAACCACAGCCCCGCCTTGCGCATCCTCGTTGGCCAGCACGGCTTCGAGCGGGGCAGGGGCTGGCGGCTCTATATTTTCTTCACCATCATAGAAGGTTTCTATAGCGTCCTGAACATTGGTCATCGCTTCTTCCAGGGTGCGGCCCCCGGAAAACACGCCGGGGAAGTCCGGCACGATAACGCCGTAATCAGAGCCTTCGTCTTTGTGGACAATAATAGGGTACAACATACCGCTCCCCTCTTTATGTGAGTTTGGTTTTTGTTTGTTTTTCAATGGCCTTCAAGGTTCCAAAAGGAATGTCCCCTTTGTGGCGGTGGACAACGGTAACTCTTCCGTCCGGGTGCACCAGTTTGTCATGGTTTCGTCCGGCCTTGTTGACAAAACCGGCCTTTTCCAACCGTTTTATGAGCTCGTGCGCTGTCATGGGGTATCTATACGCACTATGCGCATTGAAGTCAAGTTGAAAGCATACGCACTATACGCAAGCAATCCAAATGAGGGAGCGAAGACCTTCAGGTCTTCGCTCCCTCATTTGGATTCGGTCAACCGCTTTTATCCTTTGTTCTCAACAGAGAAGAGAGTATATAATAAAACTCAAAAATTTGTCCAGTCTGTGAGCAATTCTCCTCAATACCTGTACATAATCCAGACGACGCGGCCCATGATGATTTTTCCCCTCTCCTCCCTGGAAATTCGGAAATCCGGGTAGTGTTCCTTGTCGGCATTGTCGCTTCTGAAAATAAACGTTTCCCTGTCCGCCGATACAAGAACCCTTTTCACCACAAGCCCTTCTTCGGGGATATTGGCAATATACAATTCACCCGCGACGAAATTGAAATTCCGTTGCGCTCCGACGATTGACCGGTTTTGTATGGTCGGCTCCATGCTGTGCCCGTCGACCACCACGGCCATGTCCGAGCGCCTGAAGTATTCCGGCGGGATTTTGATGGAGAACAGCGGCTTGACGTCGGAGAGTTCAAGCAGCCCCGGCCTGGCCCCGGCTTCCGCATAAACGGGGAGGGAGACAAGATTTTCGCCATCCTCGTCGGAAATCGTGTCAACCGGGGAATTTGCCCCGGTGCGGCGGATTGTGGCGGATGGTTCGTCACCCGGAAAAACCAACTTTGCGCCGATAGCGTCCAGGAGTTTTCCAACGGTTTCGAGTTGCAGGCCTTTCCGCTTGTTATTATTCAATTGCGAAACTGCCGACTGAGAAACGCCGGCCTGACCGGCAAGGTCGGCATCGCCATTAAACTGCTTCCTGGCTGCCGTCTTTACAAGAGTCTTGAAATCTTCCGTGAATCCCATAACGCCCCCATTGTTATCAGAAGCCGCCGACAGCGTCATTTCCGATTGAAATTTTTTATTTGAAATGTTTTCCCAATCGTAATATACCTGCTCCATGAGATGGTTCAAGCATATGTCAAACGCTGCCAATGACGAGAAATCGTCAAAGCTGATGGATATGGCCGGACTTGAGGGATATGGCTTTTGGTGGCGTATGGTCGAGATTGTCGCCGCGCACACTGAAAAAGATACCTCGCCAGAAATATCTTACTCCGTAAAAAAATGGTGCGCACTCTTTGGCGTACATCATCACAAATTCAAAAAATTGATTCACATGGGCGCTGAATGCGGTCTGTATGAGCTGGAAACCTGCGAGTTACCCCTGGGTTACCCTGATGCTACCCCTGGGTTACCCCGGAGTTACTCTGGGGGTTCGCCCGATGGGCTTCCATCGATTGTCGCCGGGTAAATTCGCGGGATGACGCTGCCCTGATCCATAATCTCGGCGTAGGAGTCGGCGGCGTGGTAGCGTGTGCCTATCATGCGCATTTTTCCGCCCCGCGCCCCCAAGTTGAGGGAGACGCGCCAGGCGTCGGTGGTTTTTTTGATCATCTCCGGCGTATTCACGGATTCTGGCGTCACCACGTCGTCGTAAATGAGCAGGCTGAAATGCTTGCCGATGGGCTGGCCGTCCACCAGCCCCCAGGCCTCGATGGTGGATTCTTTCGGATTGCCCCGGCGGCGGACGATGATGCCGTCATCCTCCGACCATGTACGCTTTTCGCATCTTTGCGGCGGGAGGACATGCGGAAACAAATCCTGCAGGATTTTGTTGCTTTCAAACTCGCGCTTGACCTGGCGCAAAAACTGCTTGGCTATGGGCCGGCTGTGGGAAAAAATACCCACGGTGATTTCCGGATTGCGCAAAATCTCCTGGATGGTCAGGCCGACGGTGATGATTGTGGATTTGTAGTGTTCACGCGCCCAGAGATCCAGACAGCCGTCGGGCTTTCGCTGCACTTCGCGGCAACGGGCATAGAGCCAGTCATGATTGATGTCCGTCCGGCCCATGACGACAAAAAAGAGGAAAAACAGGTCTGAAAGAGCCAGGGCGCGGGCGTCGGCGTCGCTTTTGACCTTGCCGTACAATTCCAGGGTCTGCCGCCTGGACATTTCCAGCAGTGGCGGAACGGACGACTGCGCGACGCTCATTTCCGCGTTTCCTCCACCGTCAACCGTCCCAGGGCGGCTGCCAGTTCCGGCGACAATTTCACGTCCACGGCAACAGGCCCGCCGCCTGCCCCGCCAATATCTATACTCTGCGGCGCACGGCCATAAGCCCTATCAAGGTATTCCTTGATGGACGCCAAATCTCCATCTTTCGCTTTTTCGAAAAGTATTTCAAATAGTTGCGGCGCGCGCTCTTGCAAGGATCGTTGTACATCGCTGTAGCGCAGGACGCCGCAAGATTTTTTATCGGGATTTTCCGCCATGATTGACGGAAGAATAGCACGTATTTTCAGAATTTTCCGGCGTATGCCCCGCTAAGGAACATGTAGGCACCATGTAGGCACCATGTAGGCACTACCAAAAAAAGCTTGACAAGTTTTGAGATATTTCACTGCCTGTTCAGGCACGGCTTTTTTCTTCCTGATCATTTTGCTCAAGCAACCAGTTCCAGAGCGTATGGTAATCAGCCTGCCATGAGTCGGAGATAAAGACTATCGGCGCTCCGAGATTGATCCACTTGCGCACTACGCGCTTGCTTTTGCGGAATGCCTCAGCTATTTCGCGCAGACCTACAAGCTG
>JAITGC010000019.1 GCA_031280915.1 Desulfovibrio sp.
AAGAGAGATAAAAGTTCCTCAATATTTCCATTGACTCTGAATCTTCCGAACAATGCCAAGCTGATATCAATCATTTCTTGAGATCGGCTTACGACACAAGTGCGGCGATGGAAACGAGCTAGCTGTTTAGTCCCGGTAAATCTTTGTGGCGTGTGACAGTTGAGCCTGGCCGAAAGATTTTTGCTTGTCAGGGCCGCGTCGCCGCCGTCAGCCATTTTCGGAGAGTACCGGCAGAATCCGGCCAAGACCATAGCCTCCCGGACCGGCCGTCGCGGTAAAGGGGTAGACCTCGACGCCTCTCCTCAGAGCGGTGTGGAAAAGGGCCGCATAGGCCGGGTCGATATAGTCAGCGGGAGCGAAGCAGGCCGTGTCGGTGCGCTGAATACAGTAAAACAATGCGGCCCGCGCGCCCGCCGCCGCCAGTTCCGCCAGTGCTCGCAGATGTTTTCGTCCTCGTGCGGTTTCAGCATCGGGGAAGGCGGCGACGTTGTCTTCCACCAGAGAGACATTCTTGCATTCAATCCAGAGAGGCGGCAGGCCCGGTCCTGTGAGCAGAGCGTCAAGACGCGAATCTCCGTATTTCACCTCGGCGGCGAACCGAGTGTATCCTTCGGCAAAGGGCAGGTGTCCTTTTTCAAAGGCGGCCCGTAAAAGCCGGTTTGGCGTCAGGGTATTGACGCCTACCCATGGGCTGTCCCAAGGTGAGGCGGAGAGGGGATGAAAGGGGCCGCTTCCTGGAGGCGGGGGCGTCGGAGAGATAAGTTCTAGGGTAAAGGGGAGTTTGCGGCCAGGTTTTCTGGCTGGGGAGACAAACACGGGCAGGCCGGGGCGCAGGAGGCCCAACATGGCGCCGGAATTATTGGTGTGCGCCCACAGCGTTTCACCATTGTGAGCAAAGGCGGTGAAAAAGCGTTTTTCCCTGCATATCAGACGGCCGAAGATACAGCCGTCAGAAAAGGGGAGCAGCGGAGCGTCCATGTGTTGCCGTTTTCCGTTCCGGGTGAATCAGGTTGAGTCTTTCCTGAGTCTATCAGCCTGTGCCGGGCGGGGCAACAGAAAAAGGAGCGGGGGAGGGCAAAGGCCCGCTGCCCGTCTGACTCGACTCACGCCCGCCTGCTTTCGCGGTCAACGACACCTGAGACCGGATCGCGGTGAACTGGGCCACTCTCCCTGATCAGCGGCAGGGCCCCCCAGTGTTTGGGGTGCCCCTTCGCTTCAATACGCCGTCATGGAGGCATCCACCTCTCCGGCCCAAGCATTCAGACCGCCCTTGAGGCTCAGCATGCGTCCGGTGTAGCCTTCTTCCCGCAGCATTTCAACGGCCACGGCGCTTTTATCGCCCTGTTTACACACGAAGACCACGTCTTGCGCGGGGTCAAGTTCGTTCATACGCCGGGCGAGCTGCTTGAGAGGAATGGCTTTCGCGCCGGGAAATCTGCTGATTTCCATTTCTTCTGGAAGACGCACGTCTATAATCTGCGGCTTCACGCCGCCGCCAAGAAGCGCCTCCAGGGCCTTGGGGCTGATTTCCTCAACGGAATCCGGCGCACGGCGTTGGCCGCAGAATTGTTCGTAATCCGTCAGAACCCGGATTCGCGGATTTTCGCCGCACAGGGGGCAATCCGTGTTTTTGGGCACGACAAAGGTGTGGAAACGCATGGTCCAGGCGTCAAAGGTGAGCAGTTTGCTGATGAGCGAAGCCTCGTCGCTCAGAATCAGACGGATGACTTCGGCCGCCTGTATGCATCCCACAATGCCCGGCAAAACGCCAAGAACACCTCCTTCTCCACAGGAGGGTACATCTCCCGGCGCGGGCGGTTCCGGCATCAGGCAGCGCAGGCAGCAGCCCCGCTTGGCGTCGAACACGGAGGCTTGGCCCTCAAATCGGTAAACGGCGCCATAGACGTCAGGCTTGCCCAAGAGGGCACAGGCGTCATTAATCAGATAGCGCACGGCGAAATTGTCCGTGCCGTCCACAATGATGTCAAAGCCGCTGAATATCTCCAGGGCGTTGGCGCTGGAAAGGGTTGTGTCATAGGTCATCACATGGATATGGGGGTTGATGCGCCGGATGCTTTTTCTGGCGGAGGCTGTTTTGGGGCGTCCGATGTCCTTCGAACCGTGGATGATTTGTCGTTGCAAATTACTTTCGTCAACGCGGTCATTGTCGATAATGCCGATATGTCCTATGCCGGCCGCCGCCAGATACATGGCAGCGGGGGAGCCGAGACCACCCGCTCCCACAAGCAGCACACGGCTGTTCTTTAATTTTTTCTGGCCTGTCAAACCCACTTCAGGCAATAAAAGATGGCGGCTGTAGCGAAAAATTTCTTCCCGCCCCAATTCGGGCAGTCCGGTTTCCGGCGCCGGCGCGGCAGAGTTTTTTTTCACGGCTGGTGCGTTATCCAGATGAGATTTGCTTGGCGGCCGCATGTTTTTTTTGTCCTGTAAGAAAAAAAGAGTTCGCTGTTTTCCGCCGTGCACAGGTCAAGGCTGTAGATTTGGCGTTCCGGCAGTCCCGCTTCCAGGAGTTGCGCCTTTGTAAGCCCCCAGAGATCCATAGTCCGGGATTCCGGCTCGAACCAGCGGCGGAAAGACGGCCCCCATTCCCTGTCAAAATTGATAAATTCCGCTTTGGCCGGAGAGAGGCTTGGCCCCCGGACAGCCAGCACATCCGCCGGATCAAGACCATATCGTTGGCAGAACCATCGTACGCCGGAAATGGGGAAAGAGCAACGGTTGCCTCGCCAGCCCACATGCAGGGCCGCGATGTGCCCGCCGTTTTTGTGCGCGAGCAACAGGGGCTGGCAATCCGCCGTCCGCACCAGCAGCGCGATTCCCCGCCGGCTTGCGGCAAGACCGTCGCCCTGAACAGAGGGAGCGGCCTCGGGGGGGATCGGTTCAGGCTCGAAAATCAGACGGTCGCCGTGAATCTGTTCAAGTTCGGCCACCGCCGTAAGACCAAGAACGCGGCGCAGAGATGCGCGGTTCGCCGTTACGCTGGCGGGGTCATCGCCGGTATTGAAGGCAATGTTGCCGCCTCCGAAAGGCCCTGAACTCACGCCGCCCGGGCGTGTTTGAAAGGCGCAGCGAATGTTTTCGAGGCCGGGGAAGGCAAAGGAAATATAACTCACATCCTGGTGTTTTTCCATGGCGATTCCAGAGGCTACGGCTTTGGCAACATCGAGGATTTGCGGCCGGGGCGGGGCTTCAAGGGCGGACTTTCCCAAAAGCGTTCCTCGGTGCAGACATAGCGCACGGGCTGATCCCATGAGTCCGTCGGCAGGGCCTCGACAAACTGGAAGTCGAAGCAGATTCCCACGCAAGGGCAATCCGTCAGCCGGCGCAAAAATCTGTCATAGTAGCCCCCGCCAAAACCCAGCCGCATTCCCTGTCTATCAAAGGCCAGTCCGGGCACGATCATCAGATCCGGCCTGAATGCTCCGCCAGCGTCCTCTACGCCGAAGCCCGGCAGGCTTTCCAGCGGCTCGCGCAGGCCAAAGGTGGAGGGCGTGAGTTCCGTCGGATGCTTGCAGGCCACAAAGTCCATACATCCCTGTTCATGGCGACGGACGCGGGGCAAATAGACCGTGCGCCTGCTCTGCCAGGCCAGAACCATCAGCGCGTCCACGGATATCTCGCTCCGGGCGGCTGCGTACAGGGCCACAGAGAGCGCGTTTTGCCAGTGTTCCGTCATGGCCAGGCGGGCTTGGGCGCGCAGGGCGTGTCGCCGGGCAATGCCCGGCATCTGATTTTCGCGTAGCGTACGCATATGCTCCCGCAGGGCGGTTTTTTCGGCGGCGGTTGATTCCGGCCGGGTCGGTTCAGCGTCATGCCCCATGATCCCCCTTTTCACGCGCCAGGAATTGTGGCAGAATTCTCCGCGACAGGGCCGCCGCGCAAGCGGACAAGAAGCCCAACGGCCCACCGTTTTTATAACAAAGGACATCCTGTCATGCCAAGTGTCAATATGCCTGAACAGATGTGGGTTGTCGTGGGGGACATTCACGATGACGTCGCTTCTTTTGCCCGGATTCCTGAATTGGGAAAATCTGTGGGGGTCATCGCCACAGGAGATTTGACCATGCTCGGAGGCGTGAAAAAGGCGGAGGCGGTACTGGGGGCATTGCGGCGGAGCGGCAAGCCCATCCTGGCGCAGATCGGCAATATGGACAAGCCCGAGGTTGACCGCTGGCTCACGGAACAGGGCGTGAATCTCCATACGGTTACTCGCGAACTCGCGCCGGAAATTGCCGTTTTCGGAGTGGGAGCCTCGACGCTGACACCATTCGGCACGCCCAGCGAATTCCCGGAATCCGCCTATGAGGGGTGGCTGCGGGCATGCTGGCGCGAGGCCGGCAAATATCCTTATGCCGTTCTTGTGTCGCACAATCCGCCCAGAGATACCGCCTGCGATGTCATTCCCGGCAATGCGCACGTGGGTTCCACCGCTGTGCGGGCTTTTCTGGAAGAAGCTCAGCCCGATGTCTGCCTGTGCGGGCACATTCACGAAGCGCGCGCTGTGGACAGAGTGGGGCGTACCCTTATCGTCAATCCTGGCCCGCTGGCCCAGGGGGGATATGCCATTTTACGCCGCGAGGCGACAGGCTTGACGGCGGAGTTGCGGGGTTTGTAGCCAAGCCGGTCAAACCGAAAAAATTTTCCCAAAAAAGGGCTGGACGAATCCTGAGGACGACTTAGTTTATACCGCACACGGGCGAATGCCCTGTGCGGCGAAAAATTTGATGTTCCCCAGGAGGATTCAGATATGTCCAAAATTATCGGCATTGACCTCGGCACGACAAATTCCTGCGTGTATGTGATGGAGGGCAAAGACCCGAAGTGCGTCAGCAACCCTGAGGGAGGCCGCACGACCCCTTCGGTGGTGGCTTTTACCGACAAGGAGCGCCTGGTGGGTGAAATCGCCAAGCGCCAGGCGGTGACCAATCCCAAACGCACTGTTTTTGCCATCAAGCGGCTCATGGGCCGCAAGCACGACAGCGTGGAAGTGACCCGTTGGAAAGAGCATTCTCCGTATGTCATCGCAAAATCCGCCAATGACGACGCTGGCGTGGAAGTAGACGGCCGCGCTTACAGCGCGCCGGAGATATCCGCCATGATTCTGGCCAAACTCAAGGCCGACGCCGAGGCTTATCTCGGCGAGCCGGTTTCGGAAGCAGTCATTACCGTGCCCGCCTATTTCAATGACGCGCAACGCCAAGCCACCAAAGACGCCGGGCGTATCGCGGGCCTTGAGGTCAAGCGCATCATCAACGAACCCACAGCGGCCTCGCTGGCGTACGGCATGGACAAAAAGGCCAACGAGAAAATCGCCGTCTTCGATCTTGGCGGCGGCACCTTCGATATTTCCATTTTGGAAGTGGGCGACAACGTCGTGGAAGTGCGCGCCACCAACGGCGACACTTTTCTCGGCGGCGAAGATTTCGACCAGCGCGTTATCAATTGGCTGGTGGACGAATTCAAAAAGGATAACGGCATCGACCTCTCCAGGGACAGCATGGCCCTGCAGCGTCTGAAGGAATCGGCGGAAAAGGCCAAGAAGGATCTTTCCACCTCCATGGAGACCGAAGTCAACCTGCCCTTTATCACGGCGGACCAGAACGGCCCCAAGCATCTGCTTATTAAGCTCTCCCGGGCCAAGTTGGAATCCCTGGTCAGCGACCTTGTGGAGCGCACCACTGAACCCTGCAGCAAGGCTCTCACCGATGCCGGGCTTAAGCCGGGCGAAATTGATGAGGTCATCCTTGTGGGCGGCATGACGCGCATGCCCCTGGTGCAGCAGGTTGTGGGCAAATTTTTCGGCAAGGAGCCTAACCGTTCCGTCAATCCCGATGAGGTGGTGGCGCGCGGCGCGGCCATTCAGGGCGGCATCCTTGCGGGCGATGTCAAGGATGTGCTTCTGCTCGACGTGACGCCCCTTTCCCTGGGGATTGAAACCATGGGCGGCGTGTTCACAAAGCTCATTGAGCGCAACACGACCATCCCTACGCGCAAAAGCAACGTATTCACCACGGCGGCGGACAATCAGCCCTCGGTGTCCATCCATGTCCTTCAGGGCGAACGTCCCATGGCCGGTGACAACATGACCCTGGCCCGTTTTGATTTGACGGGTATTCCACCGGCGCCGCGCGGTGTGCCCCAGATTGAGGTTTCCTTTGATATTGACGCCAACGGCATTGTGAATGTCTCGGCCAAGGACATGGGCACGGGTAAGGAGCAATCCATCAAAATAACCGCCTCTTCAGGTCTTTCGGAGCAGGATATTCAGCGTTTGGTGCGCGAGGCGGAAGCTCACGCCGAGGAAGACAAAAAAAAGCAGGATCTCATTGAGGCCAGAAACCACGCCGACAGTCTGATTTACGGCACTGAGAAATCTTTGTCTGATTTGGGCGACAAGGCTGACGCCAGCCTCAGGGGTGATATTGAAAGCAGGATAACCGCACTGCGCAAGACGATGGAAAGTGATGAGGCCGCCGCCATCAAGAGCGCCACGGAAGACCTTGCCAAGGCATCGCACAAACTGGCCGAGCAACTCTACCAGCAGCAGGCCCAGCACGCCGGAGGAGAGCAGCCGGCGGACGCCGGCGCTCAGGCTGCCGACGATGTGGTGGACGCCGATTATACGGAAGTGAAAAAATAATTTTTTCGCCGCGCGGCTGACGGCGCTTTCCGGCGACAAGATTGCGGCTTGCCACGGCACGGCAAGTGTATTAGAAAAAAACCGGTTCCAGTATGGGAACCGGTTTTTTCATCCAGCCGGAGCCTCCATGTCCGACAAACAGACATATTCGCGCATTTTGCTTTTATTGGCGCATTTGTGCGTTTTGGCGGCCTGTTCCATGCCCTTCAGGCACGCTCCCCCGTCTCGGCAGGCGCCTCCGCCGCCCAAGCCGCCGGCCGGCCCTTGTGTTGTTCTGAGCCTGCCTTTATCAGGTACCTATGAGCCTATAGCCGCAAAAATAAGCAAGGGCGCCGAACTGGCCCGGCAGGAAGCAGCCGTGCGGGGTGTGCCTTTGCGTCTTGAAATCATCAATGCCGAGGGGCCGCGCTGGCTTGCGGAACTTGCCGCCCTGCCGCAGGAGTGTGTGGTGGTCGGGGGGCCTCTTCAGGCGGGCAGATATGATGAGGCGCGCAAGGCTGGTCTGACGGGCCAGCGGGTCTTTTTCACCTTTCTGCCGTCACTTGAGTCCGGAGATGAGGGGGTGCGGGCATGGCGTTTCTTCCCCAGTCCACAGGATCAGATTGACGCGCTTATCGCTTTTGCCACGGATACCCTTAATATTCACACCTATGGCGCTTTTTACCCGGACGATGCATTCGGCGGGCGCATGACGGCCCTTCTGGAGCAAAGTCTGGCCTCCAGAGGCATGTATTTGCAGAAAGCCTCATATCCGCCCGCCGGTGTCACGCTCTGGAGCGAGGCTGCCGCCGCGCTGCTGCGTCCTGTGATGGGGCCGGACGGCAGAACGCCTGTTCCGCAGACAACCTTTGAGACTTTGTTTCTGCCGGATTCCTGGAAAAATATGGATATGCTGACTACCAGTCTGCTGTACAACGGCGAGGATCGTCTGGTGCTGCTCGGCACGACGCTCTGGGAGCAAAGCCTTTCCAATCGCATACTTGCCAATGCGGAGCGGTATATTCTGGCTGTTTTCCCCGGCGCCTGGAATCCGGTTTCCTCCCCGGCAGCCTTGAAGACCCAGGGCGGGGATTTCTGGATGGGTCTGGGCTATGATTTCACGCGCTTTGCCGTCAGGCTGGGCCTTGTCTCGCATCCGGCTCCGGGAGAAGTAAACGCAAGGGCGCGGGCTGTGCAGATGCCCTGGAGCATGGCCCCCCTGACCTGGGACGGAAACGGCGTGGCCCGCCAGAAATTGTGGATTTTTCAGGTGTCCTCAATGGGCATGACGCCGGTTAGCGCGGAGCTTTTCGCGCAGAATCGCGCGGTAGTGCTGCAAAGGGCGGCATTGCGCATGCAGGGCCAGCCGGCTGTGGATGAGCAGGGCAACCCCCTTGCGCCGCTTTCCGGCACGTTTCCGCAAGACGTTTCCAGCCCGGCCGGGCAGCCGGGCATGACGCCAGTCGATTCCACGCCCAGGCCATCGTACAAACTGACTCTGCCGCCAGTGCGGTAGTTTTGTGAATTTGTCTCACGGGGGGGGGATTATGTCGGAGCAAAAGACCGTTACCCAAGATGATGCACTCAAGGATGATGTGCTCAAAATGGCCTCTCTGTCCCGCCTTCAGACGGATGGGGAGGAACAGAGTCTTTTTGCCCGGCAATTCCGGGATATTCTGGATTATATGGATACGCTCGCTTCGGTGGATACGGAGGATGTGGAGCCTTTGTACACCCCGGCTCTGCATGGCGGAATGCCGCGTGATGATGTGTCCGTGCCCGGAATCGGCCGAGGAGAGGCCTTGCGTAACGCGCCGCGGCGGGACGGCGAATATTTTATTGTGCCGCGCATAGTGTGACCGTTTTATGGAGTACTCACAGGGCATTATATGACGGATATCTGCTCCCTCACCCTTGCCGTAGCGGCGGAAGCCCTGCGAAAAAAGGAAATCAGCGCCGTGGAGGCTACGCGGGCCTGCCTTGACCGTATTACCCGGACAGAGCCGGCAATTTCCGCTCTGTTGTGTGTAGACGCGGAAAACGCTCTTGCCCGCGCGGTGGAATTGGACAAGCAGGGGCCCGTTGCAGACATGCCTCTTTTCGGGATTCCCGTGACGGTCAAGGACGCCATTTGCACGAAGGGGCTTGTCACAACGGCGGCTTCCCGCATACTGGAAGATTTTACGCCTGTTTTCGACGCCTTTGTGGTGGAAAAGTTGCGAGCCGCCGGAGCGGTCATTCTGGCTAAAAACAATATGGATGAGTTCGCCATGGGTTCCACGACCGAGAACTCGGCTTTTCAAATAACCAGGAATCCTTGGAACACAGGTAAAGTTCCCGGCGGCTCCAGCGGCGGATCGGCGGCTTCTGTCGTGGCCGGACAATGCTTTGCCTCCCTTGGTTCGGATACCGGCGGCTCCATCCGCCAGCCCGCTTCCCTGTGCGGCTGTGTCGGCCTGAAACCAACCTATGGCCGCGTTTCCCGTTACGGGCTTATCGCCTATGGTTCTTCCCTTGATCAGATTGGCCCTCTGACGCGCTCTGTGGCTGACTGCGCCCGCGTGTTCGGGGTCATCGCGGGGCACGACAGGCGTGACGCCACAAGCGATCCGCGTCCTGTGGAAGACTGCGCCGCCGCGCTTGCATCGGGCCAATCCAGCCAGTCGCTTAAGGGAGCGCGGCTTGGCTTGCCCAGAGAATTCTTTGGCGGGGGAGCGGCGGCGGAGGTGCGTTCCGCCTGTGAGGCCGCACTGCGCGTGGCGGAGAGCCTTGGCGCTGAATTGGTGGAAGTGAGCCTGCCGCATACGGACGCGGCCATTGCCACCTATTATGTCATCGCCATGGCCGAGGCCAGTTCCAACTTGGCCCGTTTTGACGGCGTGCGGTACGGCCGGCGCGCGGCGGAGCCGCGAAATCTGGAAGAACTCTATGTGCGCTCACGCACGGAAGGTTTTGGCACAGAGGTGAAACGCCGCATCATGCTGGGTTCCTATGTACTTTCCGCCGGCTACTATGACGCCTATTACCGTAAGGCCGCCCAAGTACGCCGGCTGATACGCGACGAATACCTGACGGCCCTTGAGCGGTGCGACGTTCTTTGCGCGCCCGTTTCTCCCGAAACCGCCTGGGATATAGGCGCGCATAACGCTGACCCTCTGCGCATGTATCTTATGGATGCCTATACGCTTTCGCTCAATTTGGCGGGATTGCCGGGTTTGGCTCTGCCTGTGGGCAAGGGAGCCGAAAGCGGCATGCCCGTCGGGATGCAGCTTATCGGGCGGGCTTTCGACGAGGCGAAGCTGTTTGCCCTGGGGCATGCCCTGGAGCGGGCCCTGCCCGGCATAGGCTCTCCGGCGCTGGCCTGACGGCGCGCCGCTTTTTCGGGTGGACAGGACGAATTGAAGCTCACAGGGCGGTGAGCGGAAAATCCGGCTATTCCAGAATATAGCGCATGGGATTCACCGGTACGCCGTGCAGGTGAACCTCATAATGCAGGTGCGGGCCGGTGGTGCGGCCGCTCATTCCGATATAGCCTATCACCTGGCCCCGTTTGACCCATTGCCCCGGCTGGACTGTCCAGCGTTGCAAGTGGGCGTACTTTGTCGTGATTCCACTGCCGTGATGTATCTCGACGCTGTTGCCGTAAGCCCCGTCCGGCGCGGTCAGCGTTACCGTGCCTTCGGCCGGGGCCACGACGGGAGTGCCGACGCGATTGCTGATGTCAAGGCCTTTGTGAAAATCGCTGCCTTTGCCGCTGAGGGGGGAGAGGCGGCGGCCGAAGCTGGAAGATATAAAACCCACAGCGGGCCATATTGAGGGCATTGAGGCCAGCATATCCCGTTTTTCGCGCAGGGCGCGCAGGATGTCCTGCTGGAGCACTTCTTCCAGCCTGGCGGCTTCGGAGAGCCGGGTCAGGTATTCCTGCATTTTTCTGACGGCAAGCTCCTGTCTGTGCAGGGGGAGATAAGATCGAGAAAAGGCGGTAAGCCCGTCAATGCCGGCTTCCGCCGGGTCTTTCTCCATATTCATCATCAGGCGGAGTTTGGCGTCAAAGCGCTGCACACGCTGCAAATCCTGGCCAGCCGTGTCCAGGCGTTCGGCAAGGTTGACCAGACCGCGCCGCTGCTCGTCGATCTGCCGTTCGGCATTGGCGAGGTTTTCCTCAAGGATGGCGGCATTGAACCATGTCTTGAGCAGCCAGATATTGCAGGCCGCAAGGGCCGTCACAAGCACGAAAACAAAGAAGCCGAACCAGCCGCGCATCCGCAAATTGCGGCTTCCGCCGGCGCCTTCCTTGAATATGACAATATGATATTTACCAAGCAACATGGTTCAGCCGGCGCGGCGTCCGCCCCGCCGAAGCGGGGCAGGCGGGTTACGGTTTTTCGTACTTCACTGGGCCCTTGGCGTAATCGGCGTGGCGCAGCCAGTCTTCGCCGTAGCCTATGGATTGGGCCATTTTTTCAGGGCTGTTGAGATAGCCCTGGTTGTACTTTCTCGTCAGGAGGGTAAAGAGATCTCCCCAGTCCTTCCAGATGGCCTCGGCGTTTTTGGCCAAAGCGTCCCGGAATCGTTTTGCGGCGTCCCGGGGAGCTTTTTGGGCCAGCGGCAGGAGCTTTTGCCTGAGTTTCGTCAGGAGGGCCTGACTGTTCGCTTCATGGGCGTCGGCCCGTTCCTGGATATCTTTGATCATGAAATTGTATTTCAGGTTGGCGTATTCGGAGACCAGATTATATCTCCACCAGGTGGAATCCTCACGTCGCGTCGTGGTGTCGCCCAATTCATAGCCTGGCGGCGGAGGCCCCACCGCCAGGGGAACGAAAACCGACTCTCCCGGCGTGTTCAGGGCTATCCAGGAGACGATGTTCAGCGGAGGGGGCAGATCGGGGCGCAGTTGGCTGATAAAGGTATATCCCGTGTAGAACATGCAGATGGGGCGTTCCCAGGCACCCGGCAGATTTTTCCGTTCGCCCACATCCCCGGAGGAGTCAGCAGGGCCTGTATAGCGGACGGGGGAGCCGAACGGGCCGGCCGCCACGCCCTTTGTCAGGTCAAAATCCGTGCCTTCGTAGTGATCGCCGTAAATGCGTCTGATGTCTTCAAAGGTCAGCTTTTTATCGGGCTGGACGGAAAAGGGATAATCGCGCGTTTTGCCGTCGCTGACCCAGGGCGAGAGATTGAGAGAGGGCGCAACCAGGGAAAAGCCCCGCCATACCCTGCGCAGGGAATAATAGGGGTGATTGTATTCGCCCTTGCTGACGGAGACCAGCCAATCCAAGGGGCGGCCGCTGTCTTTCGGCGGGTTGCGCCAGCCGGCCGCCTCGATAATAGTGTGCAGATCCTTGCCGTGCATCTGATCGGGGTTGCCGGGGATGATGTCCCTGATACGGAACTCATTGGCGGCGATGAAATAATGCCCATCCGGCACGCGTTGCGCGACCCAGAGCCCACCCGTGCCCGTGGGGGACGGCGCCATCTCCATAACCCAGGCTTCCCGGCCGTCAGCCACGGGCAGGGTCTCGCCCGTGCCGTAATAACCGTGGGTTTCTATCAGTTCGCCCATGAGCCTGATGGCCTCGCGGGCTGTACGCGTCCGTTCCAGAGCGACCCGGGAGAGCTCGGCACTGTAGAAGATACGTTTGCCCTCCTCCGGTCCGTTGGTCACAAACGAACCGTCTGTGCATTCTCCGAACATCAGTCCGTGCTCGTTGACTATTCCGTAGTTTCCGTCCAGATAGGCGTAGGTGTGCTTTACTTGGGGGATATAGCCAACCGGGACGGTTTTGGCCTTGCCAGGGTGGGCGTAGCCCGGCGTCCTTTTCCCGTCCACCAGGCGCGGTACCAGAAATGCCTTGTAGCGAGGAATGTCGCCGTTGGCCACGGCGGAGGGATACACGGGGCGCAGGGATCCATCGGGCCAGTCCCTGGCGGGTACATAAACAATGCTCTGATCGCCGAGATCGTTGTCGTCCGAATGGGCTACCATCACGCTGCCGTCGGCGCTGGCTTCCCCGGTGACGATCATGGTCGTGCAGGAGGATGCGCCGGGCATTTTCGGGAACTCCGCTCCCGACAGCGCACGGGGGGAGACAAGTAGGCAGGCCGCGAAAAACATCGTGAACGTGAACGGAAGAAACCTCCAGGCGAATGTGCGCATTACAGAAACCTCTCCGGCAATTCGTATTGCTGTTTTTCATGATCGTTTGAGTTTTTTCCGGCGTCGCCGTCAAGCTGGCTCAATCCGGAAAGCGCCCACAAGATGATACAATTTTCTTTGAAAAGCAACTTGATGAAATCCGGCTCTCCATATTTTTCGCAGAGAGAAGCGGTTCGTTGGGTCGTCAATCTGCTTGGGCTTGCGGAAACTTGGGGTCGTCTGAAACATTTTGGGGGTTTCAGTCGGGGGACGTTTGGTTCTTTTCAAGCTGCCAACGGAGCAGGGCGTTGGTGACGCAACGGCGGGCATTGGGGGTCGTTTTGTAGAGACATTGGAGGTTTTCCGCCATATCGCTGCGGGCTGTCCGTCCGGCCGAGGGACAGGGATTGGCGAAAACAGGCAGACGCCAGCCGCGCGCTGCGGCCAGGATATATTTTTTTTCCGCCAGCAGGAGGGGGCGGATAAGCGTCAGCTTGCCTCCAAAAAAAGGCTCACACATGCTCATGCCGTCCACGCGTCCATTGCGGCAGAGATTGAGAAAAAATGTTTCCACAAGGTCATCGGCATTATGTCCGAGGGCCAGATGAGTCAGGCTGTATTGAGCGCAAAGTTCAAAAAGTCGTTTGCGTCTGAGCCAGGCGCAGCGAAAACAGGCGGAGCGGTTGCGGTTTTCCTCGGAATGGGCTTCAAGGCCGTGTGTCGTGACTTCCATGTGTGCGGCGATGCCTTCCCCGGCCAGCCATGTCCGCAAGGGGGCATGACTGAGGGGGGCGAAACCCGCATTGAGGTGCAGAGTCATCAATTCAAGAGGAAAAGGCACAACAGCCTGGCGAATTTGAAGGCATTTGAGCAGGACAAGGCTGTCCACTCCGCCTGAAACAGCCACTCCCACGCGGCACCCTGGCCGGATCATGCCGGCCTTGTGGGCGGCTCTGCCCACGCTTTTCACGCAAAACTCCTGTGCGAAGGTACGTTTGCCCTTGCTCATTACCTCGACATACGCTATAATTATTCGTTGCACAATGGCTGGCGTGCTATGGCGATTGTGCCCGCAATGCCCGCGACAAGATGAAAATTGGCTGAAATCGCTTTACAAAAAAGCCGGTTGCGGGTAAGTAACCTGTTTATACTTTATCCCGTGCGGTTTTTGCCGGGGCAAACAGCGACTTTAGCGCCGAGAAAAACCATGAATCATACCGATCTTGAATTTTTTCGCTCCCTTCTGACAAAAATGTTGGAAGAGGCACAGCAAAAGGGTGATTCCACACTGGAAGACATGACGGACAGCAATGAGGTTTTTGCTGATCCCGCAGACAGGGCAACGGCGGAATCCGACCGCGCGTTCACTTTGCGCATACGGGACAGAGAGCGCCGGCTGATCCGTAAAATCCAGGCGGCCTTGCAGCGTATTGATGACGGAACTTACGGAGTTTGCGAGGATTGCGGCGAAGACATAAGCATTCAGCGCCTGAAGGCCCGTCCGGTGACCCGCCTGTGTATCAACTGCAAGGCCCGGCAGGAAGAAGACGAACATCTCCGCGGCGAATAGAGCGGTTTAACATTGAAAATGTTTGACCGCTCAGCGCGGATCGTCAGTCGTAGCCTCGTCAGGGGCATATCGGATGCCTGTCCCTTGCGGATTTTTTGAAAATCCGCGCCACGAAATGCTTGCAAGGCGAACTTGCTTCGCCGCCAAGCAAGCATTTCAAAGTGAAAATGCTATAGAGAGCAGTGCTCCGGTTTGCCGTGATACCGGCGTCAGGCGCTATTTTCGCTCCGGCCGTGTGCTGTGGGGGGTCTCGTCGCCAAAAATCCGCCTTCCTTGACTGACGGCAAATTGAGCCTCCCTGAAAATTCCATGAGTCACTGTCGAATAAAGTTCATGCTCTAAAGGCGTTGGTCAGTTCCGCCAACAGAAAATTCAGACTTTGTTCCACCTCGCAACGTCCGCTCTTGACCTGCCATTCGGCGTCCATAATCAGGCCCACGCATTGGGCGAGCGTCGAAAAATCAAGCCTGTCCGCCAAGCGTTCCCTGGCATCGGCCTCTGAGGGGAAAAGCTGAACCCGTTCGCCGCTTTTCAGACGCCAGAGAATGCGCATGTTTTTGGCCAGAAGCGTCAGCAAAGGAAAAAACAGAGACTCCTCGTTTTCCTGGTTTCGCGCCGCTTCTCTGAGGGCGGAGGGCAGATCGCCGGCTTCAATGTGCCTGAGCAGGGCAAAAATGTTGCATTCCGCGCCGGAGGCGCACAGGACCGTCATGGCGGCGCTGATGACGCCATCCGCTCCGCTGGCTTCCCCCGCCCGGCTCAACAGGACGAGTTTCCGCAACTCGTTTTCAATTACCAGCGCCTCTGGCGGCAGGCAGGCGCAGAACTGATCAAGGGCATCCGGCTGGAACCGGAGCCGCAATTCCTTGGCGCGGAGTTGCACGTGGCGTTTTACGCCGCGTTCGTTAAGGCCGTCCTGACGCCATATCCAGCCCTGTTTGCCGGCGAATTCGAAGCAGGGCAATTTGGCGATATGCGTGGGAATTTTCGGCTTGCCCTTGTCAGAGGCTTCCAGACAGAAAAAGGGCAAACACAGCGGTGAAGGGCGCGCCAATATTTTTGAAAGCAGTTTCCAGACTGCGGCCGGCCACTGTTGGGCCTGCCGCACGATGACGGCGCGGGGTTTGCCAAACATGTCCTGCAAGGTCAACTGATCCCAGAAGGCCTTGCCCGGCTCCTCATCGCCCCAATGAACATGGCGTTCCCACGGCTTGTCCAGGGGAAAAAATTCGGCTGTTTGGGCTTCCAGGCGGCTTTTGAGCAAAAGGCTGTCCGGGCAGATAAGAAAGCTGAATCCCGGCCGGGCTTTCAGGGACATGGGCTATCCCACGACAATATTGACCAGTTTGTCGGGCACAACAATAACCCGGCGCACTGTCAGGCCGGCCGTGTGCTTCCGCACGGCCGGATCGGCCAGGGCCGCTGCTTCCAGGGCTGCCTTGTCAGCTCCGGCATCAATTTCCAGAGTTCCGCGTAGTCTGCCGTTGACCTGCAGGGCCACTGTCAGCATATCCCGTGCTGTGGCCATCTTGTCCCAGACTGGCCAGGGGATGTCCGCAAGGTGGCCCACATGGCCTGAAGCCTCCCACAGTTCTTCGCAAATATGCGGCGTCACGGGGGAAAGCAGCGTCAGGACAGCGGCGGCCGCCGAGGAGAAGACGCGCCGTTCCTCCAGGCTGTGCCCCAGCTTTTCCCGCGCCAGATACAAGGCGTTCACGAGTTCCATAACAGCGGCTATGGCCGTGTTGAACTGGAAACGCTCCATGTCTTCTCCGGCCTTTTTCACGGTGAGATGTTCCCTGCGGCGCAGGTCGCGGGCATCGTCGTTCACGGCATCGCCGCCGTCCGCTTCGCAGGCCGTGAGGGGCAGAATACGCGCTTTTTCCTCAATAAAGAGCCGCCATATGCGGTGCAGAAAACGGGAAGAACCTTCAATGCCGGAATCGGACCAGTCAAAATCCCGTTCGGGCGGCGCGGCGAAAAGACAAAACAGACGTACAGTATCCGCGCCGTATTTATCTATCATTTCCGTGGGGTCAACCACATTGCCCTTGGATTTTGACATTTTGCCGCCGTCTTTGAGCACCATGCCCTGGGTGAGCAGATGCGCGAAGGGTTCGGAAAATTCCGGCGGAAAAAGGCCGAGATCGCGCAGGGCCTTGGTGAAGAAACGGGCATACAGCAAGTGCAGGATGGCGTGTTCCACGCCGCCGATGTACTGATCCACGGGCAGCCAGTAGCGCAGAGCCTCTTCGTCAAAGGGGGCGTCTGTTTTATGCGCCGCGGTATAGCGCGCGAAATACCACGACGATTCCACGAAGGTATCCATTGTGTCGGTTTCGCGTCGCGCCTTGCCGCCGCAGAGCGGGCAGAGGCAATTGACGAAGGCTTCCGTTTCGGGGAGGGGAGAACGGCCGTCGTCCCGCGTTTTGACCTCAAGCGGCAGGATGACCGGCAGATGTTCCTCTTTTTCCGGCACAAGACCGCATGTATCGCAATAGATCACGGGTATGGGCGCGCCCCAGTAACGCTGGCGGGAGATGTTCCAGTCTCGCAGGCGAAACTGCACGGCCGCCTTGCCCTTGCGGTTTTTTTCAAGGAAAACGGCCACGGCTTCCTTGCCCGGCACGTTTTCCAGGCCGTCAAAACCGCCGGAATTGACCATGCGCCCTTGGCCTGTGAAGGCAGCTTCCATTGTTTCCGGGGTCAGGGTTTCCCCTTCCGGCTGAATGACTACCCGTACCGGAAGGCGGTATTTGCGGGCAAAGTCAAAATCGCGCTGGTCGTGCGCGGGTACGCCCATGACCGCTCCGGTGCCATAGTCGGCCAGAACGAAGTTGCCGAGCCACAGGGGTACACGTTCGCCGGTAAAGGGATGCAGGACGTACGCGCCGGTGAAAATGCCTTCTTTGTCCAAGGTGTCGGCCTGCCGGTCAAGCCTGTCCATATTGCGGATGCGCTCCACAAAGGCACACACTTCGGCAGCTTTTTCATAGTCTTTGACAAGTGGTTCCACAAGGGCGTGTTCAGGGGCGAGAGTCATGAAGGTCACCCCGAAAAGTGTGTCCGGCCGTGTGGTGAAGACTTCAATGTCCAGCGTTTCTCCAACGGGCTTTTCCAGGGCGAATTTCACTGACGCGCCTGTGGACTTGCCTATCCAGTTGCGTTGCATGGCAATGACGCGCTCGGGCCAGCCGCCTTCCAGCAGGGCAAGGTCATTGAGCAGTTCGTCGCCGTAGGCGGTGATTTTTAAAAACCACTGGGTCAGGTCTTTTTGTTCCACGCGGCTGTCGCAACGCCAGCACAGACCGTCAATCACCTGTTCATTGGCCAGTACCGTGTTGCAGGAGGGGCACCAGTTCTGCGGGGCTTTTTTGCGGTACACGAGGCCCTTTTCCAGCAGACGCAAAAAAAAGCTCTGTTCGAAGCGGTAGTATTCCGGCCGACAGGTGGCGATTTCCCGCGACCAGTCATAAGAATAGCCAAGGCGCCGCAACTGCGCGCGCATGTTGGCTATGTTGGCGTATGTCCAGGCGGCGGGATGCGTACGGTTTTTGATGGCCGCGTTTTCCGCCGGCAGGCCGAAAGCGTCCCAGCCCATGGGATGCAGCACATTGAAGCCCCGCATGCGTCTGGCCCGGGCCACCACGTCGCCGATGGAATAATTGCGCACATGCCCCATGTGGATATTCCCGGAAGGGTAGGGAAACATTTCCAGCACATAGTATTTGGGCCGTTCGTCATTGTGGCTGACGGCGAAAGTGTTTTGCTCCCGCCAGCGGGCCTGCCATTTTTCTTCAATTTTTTTGGGACAATAGCGTTCCTGACTCATTGTTCGTGAATCCGGTTCTCTCGTGTTTGGTGGATTTCAGAATCGCCACCGGGCATGCCGGCGGCCAGTTCTCCGGTTTCCGCGGCTTTCGCGGCGGCGTCCAGTATGCCGTTGATGAAGCGTATGGCCTCTTTGCCGCTAAAGGCCCGACTCAATTCCAGGGCTTCGTTGATGACGGCTTTAGGCGGCACGTCCCGGCAAAAAAGCAGCTCAAAGATAGCCATACGCAGGAGAGTAAGCTCAATACGCCCAAGGCGGTCCAATCGCCAGTTGATGGCGTGGCGGGCGATAATTTCGTCAAGCTGCGCGCTTTTGCCCCATACGCCCTCGACCAGAGTGAAGGCATAGCCGGAAAGAGCCGCTTCCTCCGTCCGCCCGGCATGGTGCGGCGAGCGCAGAAAAGCCCGGCGCAGATCATCAGGGCTGTCCACCGGGATGAAGGAAAGCCCGTAGAGTACCTGAATGGCCAAGGCCCGCTCGGAGCGGCGTTTTTTGCCTTTGCTCATGAATCAGAGTTGCTCCAGCACGCGAAGGGTTTCCAGCATGGCGGCGGCGGCCTCCACGCCTTTGTTGCCTGCCTTGGAGCCGGCCCGTTCAATGGCCTGTTCAATGGTGTCGCAGGTCAGCAGGCCGTAACCCAGGGCCGTACCGTGCTCAAGCATTATGTGGGCAAGACCCTTGGTGGCTTCCGCGCAAACGTAGTCAAAGTGCGGGGTTGCTCCGCGTATCACGGCTCCCAGCGCCAAAATGCCGTCGTGTTTTTTACCGGCCGCAAGTTTTTGACAGACCAAAGGTAATTCAAAAGCGCCGGGCACACGGACCAAAGTGATGCTGGCCCGGTCAAGGCCGTGGCGTTCCAGGTAATCAACAGCACCGTCCACAAGGCGGTTGACAATAAAATCATTGAAACGGGCCGCGACAATGGCTACTTTCAGCCCTACCGCGTCAAGGCGGCCGGATATGGTTGTGATGTCGTTCACGATGGCTCCCGAATTTATACCCTGAAATGAGTAATATATATACGCGTTACGTCGGAGATGTCAAATGAGGAGGGAATGGGGAACCTCCCTTCGCGCCCTTCGTCGCGTTTTCAAAATTTCAAACTGAGCCACTGCCGAATACTCTTGTCATTTTTCAATTTTCGGCGCAGAGTAATAACGTTGAGGCGCTCCGGCAACGGCGGGCGCCGTCCTGTATGCACATTCCGGCAAAGGCTTTCTTGCATACTGTCGTAACGGTTTTTCAAAACAAGGAGAGAGGCGAATGATTCAATGGTCGAAAAGCAATGACGTTCTGGCTACGGTCAACCGGGGCAATCCCGCAGAGTCCGGCTTGTGCACCCTGTGCCGGGCCGACTGTGCGGGCAAATGCGAAACCTGGCTTTCCTGTCTCAAGGGACGCGAATTGATGTATCCCAGGGATTTCGGCACGATCACCTCGGGCAGCGCCAACGTGACATCCTTGGGACTGGGCTACCACGCTCTGCGTATTCAGGGGTACAATTACGGAGCTGAAGGTGCACCTGCGGAAGCGGCGGGCAAGGGAGACGTCTTGTTTACCGATGTGTCTCTGGAAACGTCCTTCGGCCGGGCGGACCAAGGCACAAAGTGCCGTCTGCCCTTTATGACGGGCGCTTTGGGCTCCACGTTTATTGCGGCCAAATATTGGGAATCCTTTGCCGCTGGCTGCGCCATCTGCGGCATACCCATTGTGGTGGGTGAGAATGTGGTGGGCATAGACAAGGAGGCGGTCATCAAAAACGGCCGTATAAGCAAAGCCCCGGAACTGGAGCGGCGCATAAATACCTACTATAAATATTATGACGGCATGGGAGGCATTATCGTGCAGCTCAATGTCGAGGACAGCCGCAACGGCGTGGCCGAATACGTCATGGAAAAATTCGGCGACAAGGTGATCATTGAGTTGAAGTGGGGGCAAGGAGCCAAGGACATTGGCGGTGAAATCCAGGTAACAGATATTAATTACGCGAAATTCCTCAAAGAAAGAGGTTATCTGCTGGATCCGGATCCGACCCTGCCCGAGGTGGAAGCGGGCTACAAAAGCGGTAGTGTGCACGCTTTCGCCCGCCACAGCCGTCTGGGTTATACCAATTTGCGGAGCGCCGACCAAGTCATGGAAGAGTTCATGAACAGCGTCGGCTACCTGCGCAAAATAGGCTTCAAGCGTATCTCTCTGAAAACCGGTTCCTACGGCATGGAGGCTCTGGCCATGGCCCTGCGCCTGGCCTCCGAAGCCAGGCTCGCCCTGCTTACCATTGACGGTTCCGGCGGCGGCACGGGTATGAGCCCCTGGGACATGATGGAACAGTGGGGTGTTCCATCCCTGCTGCTCCACGCCAAGACCTATGAATATGCCCGTATTCTGGCTGACAAGGGCATCGATGTGGTGGATTTGGCCCTGGCTGGAGGTTTTGCCCGTTCAAGCGCCATTTTCAAGGGATTGGCCCTGTCCGCACCTTTTGTCAAACTTATCTGCATGGGCCGCGCCATGATGATCCCTGGTTTTTTGGGCGCCAATATTGAGGGTGTACTGAAGCCGGCCAACAAGGCCAAGGTGAACGGCAATTGGGACAGCCTGCCCAAGAGTGTCTCGGAATTCGGTTCCACCGCCGAGGAGATTTTCGCCGGCTACCGCAACGTGGAAAAGATTGTGGGCAAGCAGGCCATGACCGAACTGCCCTTTGGGGCCATTGCCATGTGGACCTGTCTGGACAAGTTGGGCGCCGGCCTGCAACAGTTCATGGCGGGGGCCAGACGCTTCGGCATCAATGAAATCAGGCGTTCCGACATTGCTTCGGCCAATCGTGAGATGGAGAGGGAAACCGGCATTCCCTTCTTGACAGAGGCTCAGGATGAAGCGGCCAAAGCCATTTTGAACAAAGCCCGCAAATAGCGATTTAACGCTGAATTCCGGCCGGCGGAAAGCCGATCTTTTTGCCGGTCGGAAATAAAGTTTATATTGTTTTCATTGCGGAAGCCATACAAATTACAGCCGTGAGTTAAACCGGACGATTTTTTCCCAATCAATACGACCATCAGCCCAAAACCCTGGCAAAAATTCTTCCGGAAGAGTGTTTATAAGGGCAGCATATCGTTTGCCGAATTCTTCATCAAAAATTCCTTTCCCGTAACCCCTTCCTTCAGGGAGGGGCAATCCGCACGGCTCTATCTCGCCGGTGACGGAGTCAATTGGCGGATGGAGCCGATTGTGGATTGAAACATTTTTTTCTTTGGGTCATGACAAACTTTTTGTCGAAGAGCGGTGAGAAGTCAGCCAGAGGGCTTTTTTTCCGTCCGCCCTTCTGGTAAGAATGGACGGCGCGCTGTTGGGCGCTGCTGGGCAAAAGCAAACGAGGACATTATGAAAGTCGTCATCATGTGCGGCGGCAAAGGCACGCGTCTGCGCGAGGAAACCGCCGTCAAACCCAAACCCATGGTGGAGATAGGCGGACGCCCCGTACTCTGGCATATCATGTCCATCTACGCCCGTTTCGGCTTCAGGGATTTCATTCTGCCGCTGGGATACAGAGGTGAGGCCATCAAGCAGTATTTCCACGACTACACCATACGCCATACGGATTTTACCGTGGAACTCAAAACGGGAGCCGTTATCGCGCACCCGACCGATGTTGAGGACTGGCGCATAACCATGTGCGACACAGGCCAGGAAACCCTCAAGGGAGGGCGGCTCAAGCGCGTCGCCCGGCACATTGACGGGGAGCGTTTTATGGTGACTTACGGCGACGGCCTGGCCGATATCGACCTGAACAGCCTTTTGAAATTTCATGAGGAGTCCGGCGCCATCGGCGCCTTCACCGGTGTGCGCATGCCATCGCGTTTCGGCACGGTGCGCACCGACAAAGAGGGAAAGATACTTTCGTGGGAGGAAAAGCCTCTCCTTGATGAATACATCAATTGCGGTTTTTTTGTGTTCAAACGTGAATTTCTTGACTACCTGAGCGAAGACGAATCCTGTGATCTGGAGAAAGAACCCCTGCAGCGCTTGGCAGCCGAGGGGCGGCTTTCCATGTATCCGCATCCCGGCCGATGGCAGTGCATGGACACCTTGCGAGACTCCATCCATCTGAACGAACTCTGGGATTCCGGCCGGGCTTTCTGGGTCTGAAACCATATCTGAAACCATTCGGGAGAATGTATGTTTGCCAATGCTTACCAGGGTCGCAGGGTTTTCGTTACCGGACATACGGGCTTCAAAGGCTCCTGGCTCGCGGCCTGGCTTGTCCGTCTGGGGGCCACAGTGGGCGGCTATGCCGACAATATCCCCACAAATCCCTCACACTTCTCCGCCATGAGGCTCAACGAGCATATGGAAGATATGCGTGGCGACATCCGTGACCGCCAGGCGCTTGTCAAGGCCATACACGACTTCAAACCCGACATGATTTTCCATCTCGCGGCCCAGGCTCTTGTGCGAAAGTCCTATGCTTCCCCGGCGGAAACCTTTGAAACCAATATGACAGGCGCCCTCAATGTCCTGGAAGCCGTGCGTACCTGTTCTTCTCTGGGTGTGCTTGTGCTGATCACCTCCGACAAATGCTACCGCAATGACGAATGGGTCTGGGGCTACCGGGAAACCGACAGCCTTGGCGGGGCCGACCCCTATTCCGCATCCAAGGCCTGCGCCGAAATCATCGCCCATTCCTATTTCCGGAGCTTTTTTCGGGAGGGGCCGGCCTGCGCCACAACCCGCGCGGGCAATGTGATAGGCGGCGGCGACTGGGCAGAAGACCGCATTGTGCCCGACTGCGCGCGCGCCTGGAGCGAGAACAGGCCCGCTGTTATAAGAAGCCCCCTGGCCACAAGACCCTGGCAGCTTGTTCTTGAGCCTCTTTCGGGCTATTTGTGGCTGGGTGCGCGTTTGTCCGACAACCGGCCCCATTCTTTCAACCCGCGCGGCGAGGCGTACAATTTCGGCCCGGCCGCTGACGTCAACAATACGGTGGCTGAGGTCGCCGAAGCCCTGGCCCGGTATTGGCCGGGTTTTCGCGTGGAGGCGGACAAGGCCGCCCAGGCCGGGCCCAAGGAATGCACCCTGCTCAAGCTCTGCTGCGACAAAGCCCTTGCCCACCTGGACTGGAAGGCCGCTCTTCAGTTTGACGAAACCATACGGTACACCGCTGAATGGTATAGGCATTTTTACAGGGGTGAAGGGGGCAAAAAAACCCAAAACATTCTGGACTTCACCCTGGGACAGATTGCGGCCTATGAAAACGCGGCCGCGCAGCGCGATTTGGCTTGGGCGCGCTGATTCCGGGGAGGAGAGGCGGTGTGGAAACCGTGCGGCGGACGGGGTTTGCCGTGAAAAATGCGGTTCAGGCGGAAAGCGCCGTCAGGGATGTCGGTATAGACGGCGCGCTGTTTTTGCCGTTGCGGATAATCCCGGCGGACGGCGGCCCGGTGTTGCGTTTTTTGCGGCCGGATTCGCCTCTGTTGCCCGATTTTTCCGGAGGTTTCGGCGAAATCTATTTTTCTGAAGTCGAACCGGGCGCAATCAAGGCCTGGAAGCGGCACCGCCGCCAGACGCAGCTTTTCGCCGTGCCCTGCGGCAGGGTGAGAATAGCGCTCTATGACGGCAGGAGCGGCTCTCTTACTGCGGGCAATGTGCGGGAGCGCCTCTTGGGCCGCCCGGACAATTACGGCCTGCTGCGCATCCCCCCCGGCGTCTGGTACGGCTTTGCGGCCTTGGGGCAAGAGCCGGCGCTCATTTGTAACTGTGCGGACATTCCCCATGATCCCGATGAAGGCGAACGACTCCCCCCCACTGATCGGGCCATCCCCTACATTTGGCGTTTGTAGACTGGGAATCCCCGTTCTCGCGGCATTTGCCAACGGAAAAAAAGTGGTTATATTTTTCCGGCAAACATTACACGAGGATTGTCCATGCCCATAAAAATTCCCGCTGACCTTCCGGCCAGATCGGCCCTGGAGAGCGAAAACATCTTTGTCATGACTGAAGACCGCGCCGTCCGGCAGGATATACGGCCGCTGGAAATCGCCATCGTCAACCTGATGCCCACAAAAATCGCCACGGAAACGCAACTGCTGCGCCTGCTCGGCAATACTTCCCTGCAAGTCAACATAACGTTGCTGCGCACGGCCGAGCATGTTTCCAGGCACACGCCGCAGAAGCATCTTGAGCGTTTTTATAAAACCTTCGCGGAAATCAGCCACTGCAGTTTTGACGGCATGATAATCACCGGCGCGCCTGTGGAGCACCTTCCCTTTGAAACCGTCGATTACTGGCAGGAGCTGCTGGAGATCATGGACTACGCCTCCCGGCGCGTGTATTCAACCCTCTATCTGTGCTGGGCGGCTCAGGCGGCGCTCTACCATTTTTACAAACTGCCCAAGCGCGTATTGCCCGCGAAAATATCCGGAGTTTTCCCCCATTCCGTGCTCTGTCCGGAATGTCGTCTTTTCAGGGGCTTTGACGACGAGTTCACGGCTCCGCACTCCAGGCATACTGAAATCCGCGAGGAAGACATACGCCTGGTCACGGGCCTGCGCATTCTCGCCTATTCCGACAAGGCCGGCCTGGCGATGCTTGAGAGCGCGGACCGCACGCAGGTGTTCATGACAGGCCATCTGGAGTATGACCGCGGCACCCTGGATGCCGAATACAGGCGGGATATTGAAAAGGGACTGAACCCCGCCGTGCCGGAACATTACTACCCCGGCGGCAATCCCGAAGCCGTGCCGCAAATGACGTGGCGAGCGCATGCGCATCTTTTTTATAGCAACTGGCTCAATTATTACGTTTATCAGGAAACGCCGTTCGGTTTCACAAGTCAGCCTTGATTTTATATTTTCACAGGGGGAAGCCATGTGGGATTACACCCAGGCCGTACACGAGCATTTTCTTCATCCGCGCAACGCCGGCCCGCTGGCGGACGCCAACGCCGTAGGCGAGGTGGGCAGCCTTGCCTGCGGTGATGCGCTCAAACTTTATCTGAAAATCAACGGCCAGGGGATTATTGAAAAGGCCGGTTTTGAGACCTTCGGCTGCGCCAGCGCCATTGCCTCAAGCTCCGTACTGACGGACATGGTCAAGGGCATGACGGTGGATGAAGCCCTCAAGCTGACCAACAAGGATATCGCGGGCGCTCTCGGCGGGCTGCCCAAGGAAAAGATGCACTGTTCCGTCATGGGGCAGGAAGCCCTGGAGGCCGCCATCCGTCAGTGGAAAGGCGAGCCGCCCGTGCCCCATGCCCAGGAGGAGGGCAGGCTCGTCTGTAAATGTTTCGGGGTGACGGATGAGCAGATCATCCGCGCCGTCCGGGAAAACGGCCTCAAAACCCTTGAGGAAGTCACCAATTACACCAAGGCCGGCGGCGCATGCGGCGACTGCCGGGATGAAATCGCGCGGATGCTTGAGGCGGAATTTCAGCGAAAGCCTCTTACGGAACTCAAGGCCAGGCCGTCTTTGACCAATGTGCGGCGAATGCAGCTCATACTCAAAATCATTGATGAGGAAATACGCCCTCAACTGGCGGCGGATGGCGGCGACATTGAACTGGTGGATGTGGACGGACGCCGTGTGGTTGTTGCCCTGCGTGGGCGCTGTGCGCAGTGCCGCTCCAGCGATGTGACCATCCGCAATTTGGTGGAGCGGCTTTTGCGCGAGCATGTGGAGCCGGATCTTGTGGTGGAGGAGGCCTGAAGCATGAAAACCTTCTATTTTGACAACAATGCCACCACGGCCGTGGCTCCTGAAGTGTTGGAGGCCATGCTGCCCTATCTGAGCGATTTTTATGGCAATCCTTCCAGCATGCACTCCTTCGGCGGGCGGGTGGGCTCCGCAGTCGAGCAGGCCCGTGCGCATGTGGCCGCCCTTCTGGGGGCCGAGCCGGAGGAGATCATCTTCACTTCCTGCGGAACCGAAAGCGACAGCACCGCCATTCATTCCGCGTTGCAGACGCAGCCGGAAAAACGGCGTCTGATTACCACCCGCGCGGAGCATCCGGCCGTACTCAATGTCGCCCAATACTGCGAGCGGCAGGGGTATCACGTCGTTTATCTCGGCGTCGATTCCAAGGGGAGGCTTGATCAGGACGAATACCTGCGCGTCCTTACGGATGATACGGCCCTGGTGTCCATCATGTTCGCCAATAATGAGGTGGGCAATATTTATCCCATACAACGCATGGCCGAGGCCGCGAGGGAGCGCGGCGCGCTCTTTCATACCGATGCGGTGCAGGCCGTCGGCAAAACGCCCATTGACCTTTCCCACATGCCGGTGGACATGCTCTCTCTCTCGGGGCACAAAATTCACGCACCCAAGGGTATCGGCGTGCTCTACGCGCGCAAGGGCGTGCGTTTTCGTCCCTTTTTGCGTGGCGGGCATCAAGAGCACGGACGCCGGGCCGGCACGGAAAATGTGCCCTATATTGTGGGCTTGGGCGCGGCCGCGCGGTTTGCCGTCGGGCATATACAGGAAGAACGCATAGCGGTTGCGCGTCTGCGCGACAAACTGGAGCAAGGCATTTTGGAGCGCGTGCCGGACTGTATAGTCAACGGCGATGTGGAAAACCGCCTGCCCAACACCACCAACATTGCCTTTAAAAATGTGGAAGGAGAGGCCATTCTGCTCATGCTCGACCGTTTCGGCATCTGCGCCAGTTCAGGATCAGCCTGTACCTCCGGATCTCTGGAGCCGTCCCACGTCCTCAGGGCTATGGGCGTGCCCTTCAACTACGCGCATGGCTCGGTGCGGCTCAGCCTCTCCCGCTATACGACGGAAGAAGAGGTGGATCACGTGATTGAATGCCTGCCCGGCGTCATAGAAGCCTTGAGGGCCATTTCGCCGTACAAGGATTAGATGCGTAATGTTTCAGTTGTTCACCCTGCCTCAAGAGGTTAGAGCGGTTCAACATTGAAGTGAAAATGCTATAGACTGGATTTGCCACGGAATCGGCAACCTCAAGGGGGAGATGGTACTCACGGATAATGGCTCTTGCCACGGCGTCTTGGTGGTGCTATCTCTCCCACGGAAGAGGTACGTATGCGCGTAGTGCTGCTTTGTGCTTTTCTGCTGTTTGCCGCTGTTTGTCGCCCGGCCCTGGCGGCGCCCCTGAACGCCGCCGGCTCGGAAGATGCCTCCGGAGACGATCAGGGCTGGAGCGTCATGCCGGCGGGCGCGCGCCCGGCCTATATGGGCATACACGGCGGCACCATGCCGGTGAGCCTGCTGGTCGTAGCGGATGGCTCTTCATTGCTGGGTTTTGTGGGGCGCACCGGCAACGATTTTCTTGATGCATTACGCGGCTGGAGGCTGCCCTTGCTCCTTGGCTTGGCTTCCTCCGGCAGCGTCGCCAGTGAAAAATCCGCTGAAAAATCCGGAGAAGAGGCGAGCATTCCAGCTTCTTTCGCCGGCGTGAGCGGTCTCTTTGTGACCGGCAGCGGCCTGACGAGCCTGCCGGTTATTCAGACCAACAGCAGCCTTGCGGCCATCCCCCTTGTTTCAGGGCGGCTTTTGCCCTTCGGTTTTTCCGAGTCCCCCCTTCCCATTGAAGGGGAAATCGTCCCGCCGGCCAAGTCCGTTCCCCAAAGCCAGTATCGCCTGGTTGTTGATCCCCGCTATCTGCGGCCGCGCGACTCCAGATAGGGCAAATTAATTTTTTTTAATTCTGGATTATTATATACAGATGTATCAATTTTTGCATAGCTGATAAGATGAGAAATCATCTTGCTATGAGGATGTCGCGTTACACTACTTTCAAAGTTGATTAATGTCCAAAAATTCTCCCTATCTCCAGGGAATGCCTCAACAAATGCTTTTACATCGTCATCGTCGAAAGTAAATTTACTTATTACATATAGTTTTATACAAGGCTCCAGACCATCAGATCTTTGTTTTTTGGCGCCAACTAGTTGAGGCCGGCCTTATTCGAAATGCCGCCCGGCCGGCCGGAAGGCGCAAGATGCTGTAACTACAGGGAAAGCGCCCGCGTTCCGGAAAGAAAAACGCGGACGCTTCGGGCGGCGGCAATTGTCCGGCGCGCTTTCGCGCCGGACAAACTTTTCGGCCTGTACGTCCTCAAGGCTTGAAGCCCTGAAGTCAGGCGGGCCCCCGGCGGGGGCGGGATTTAAGGGTTTTGTAACGCAAGTATGGCCGCCTGCGCGGCAGCGTCCAAGGC
>JAITGC010000022.1 GCA_031280915.1 Desulfovibrio sp.
CGTTTCAACCAGCTTTTTGCAGATAATACTGCATTCCCTGTTGAAAACGATACAGTATTTGAACAGACTTATCTATAAATTTCAACGAATTGAAATGTTTTTAAGGGGCGACTAATTAGACCGCAGACAAAGCGCCATTGAGGCGCAAGCTTCGCTGTTGGCGCTCAACTCTCCCTGAGCGATGACATCACCCTGTTCCGGATTTTGCCCCAAGGTGAGCCGCAGACGTACTGACAACTCTTCTTCGGGATGAACGGGCCGCAAAAATTTGCAGTTTTTCACTCTGTGGAGGGTGTATTCCCCCGCCGTGTGGATGACCGCCAGTATCTGAACAATGCCCGGTAAAACGGGCGCATTCGGAAAGTGTCCGGCAAAGCCGGGAAAATCGTGTGGAAAACGGAAGGTGGACAGCCAGATGCCGGGTTCAACTTCCTTTCTCGGCGAGATGACGCATTGCCGCGTTTCAGTGGCGAGAGATGTCAATGCCTTGCCTCCGGGTCGTGTTTTTGAATCCCCACAAGTTTCATGGTAACGATGTAATCCGGCCCATTATGCTTGAATTCCATGTTTTGCGGCCAGGGCCTTTCATCCGAAAGTCGCGTTTCTCCGTGCCCATTTTTTGTTTTGTCGAATGCAAAGGCCGGACTGTCGAATAACGTATTATAAACGCCGGCGAGACACAATGCGATTTGCTGCCGGAAATGAGGAATACGCCATAGAGAGGGATGTATTGCCGCAACGGTAACGGTCTTTTGGGTCATGCGCATATCGAAAAGGGTCAGCCCCATTGCTCCAAGACCGACCGCCCGCAGGAGGGGGGCATGCGGGGCGCCGCCCAATTGGAGCAGGCCGTCAAAAGTGAAAGGATTTTTTTGTTTGAGGAAATCGATACTGACTTTGTGTCTGAGAACCACGCCAGGCGCCGGCGTCTTTGATCTGTCGTCCGGGTCAGCCGGAATATCCTGATATTTGCCCGTACAGGCGATAAGGCAGGCCAAGCAAAGCGTCACGATGGTCAGAAATCTTGCGAGTTTCATTTGGATGTTCAGGCTTGTTCGTTTTGCAATAGCCCCGGCAGCAACCAGACGGCGGTCAGCATGGCGGCGGCTACTCCGACGGTAACGGCGATGCCGATGGAATGCAGGGCCGGATGCCGGGCCAGAAGCAGACAGCCGAAACCGGACAACGTGGTAAGACCTGAAAGAAGGATGGCCTTTTCCGCATGTTTGACTGCATTTTGTTCAAGGGCCGATTGAATGAAAATGCCGTAATCAATACTGAGGGCAATAACAAGCGGCAAGGCCACAGCGTGGAATATATTGACCGGGATGTTAAACAGGCGAAAAAAAAGAAGCGTGGCAGCCAAAGCGGCAAGCATGGGAAGCAGGGGGGGCAAACACCGGCGTGGCGAACGAAAAAGCACGATGACGACGCCCAGTGTCACAAGAAACGTGACGCAGCAAAAATTCCTGATTTCATTTCCAAAGGCCTCGGCCATTTTTTGGCGGAATTCTTCCCCCGAAAACAGCCATGCGCCGACAGCGGACAGTTTTGCATGAATGTCCTGCGATATTTTTTCACCCGCGGGAAGCGAGGTAAAAACAAGGTTGAAATCCGGCGTTGAGGTCACAAACATGTCCAGAAAAAATCCCATGCCCATTTTTCGCAAGGTTTCCGGCAAAATTATTTCAGGCTCGGTAGTAGTCAGGGAAACAAAGGGAGTGGATGCGGCGGACGAAAAGCCGGCTTTTGACAGAGCATTTTTCATTTCAGCCAGGACTGTCAGGCCGCGTTCCCGCCAAAAATTTCGCCACGCTTCCCCGCGTTCTTGCTGGCTTTGTCGCGGCGGCAACAGAGGGGCTATGCTTGAAGCCTCAATACCCTCATTCTGAAGTATTTCCCAGACCTGCCCGTTGATGTGGAGCGCCTGCTCCATGCCCGCATCGCCGGATTTTCCCCGCGAAACAATAAAGACGGGCTGTTGGTTGAGTCCCCAGACGCTTTGTGTTTTTTCGTCCGCTTCTGACGTTTTGTCGGATTTCCAGACAAGATTTCGTATATCTCCGTCAACCCCCATTGACGTGAATGAGACTGTGATGAAGCCTGACAAGGCCAGGGAAATAATTCCCAATTTCATGGAGTTGAATGTTGCCGGTTCGGGTCGCTTATGGGAAAAAGGTATTTTTCGCCTGTGGCGGATAAAATGCGGCAGAACAAAAATTGAAACGGCAAGGGCGAACAGAATTCCTGATGCGCCGAATACGGCCATTTGCCTCATAGCCGGAATATCGGAAAAAAAAAGAGAGATGAAGGCGGATAATGTCGTCAGGGCACATGCCTGCAATGCCCTTGCGAGGCGCGGCAGGGTCTCGTCTATCACCGGATTTGAAGTGACGCCGTAATATGTATGAATTGCATAATCGGCTGTGATGCCGAGAATGACGCTGCCGAAAGCGAGCACTATTCCCGAAACGTCACTATAGGCAAAGGACAATATCGCTGTTGAAAATATCAGGGAAATCACCGGGATACAGAGAACAAGCAGGGCATATTTGTTGCGTAGGAAGATGATGAGCAGGATTGCCAGGATGCTGAAAGAGACCGGCATTATTTTGTTCAGATCAGCTTTTATTATGTTCGCGTTGTCTTCTGTATGGGCGTAACTTCCCTGAATATACGTCTTGACGTTCGCCGGCAGGCTTGCCGTGGATTCCCTTACCGCCCGCATGACTTCCATGGCTCCGCGGGAATCGGTCATGGAGCTTGCCGGCCTTGCCAGCACCAGCGAATATTTGCCGCTTGCGTCAACAAAAAAACCGTCTTCAAGGCCGAATTTTCCAAATTTGCCGCCGTCGGCAATATTGGGGAGGAAAAATTCGTGAACACGCAGAGGATCAAGGGCAATGACGCTCCTGGCGAACATGCCGGCCGGACCGAGAAGCTGTTTTTTGTTTTCAGCTATTGTTTTTTGAATATGTTCCTTGGTAAACAGGGAGGGAAATTCCGATATTTGCCGCACGGTGAGCAGGTGGGGCGCGAAGGGCACAAGTTTTTCAAAGAAATTGGGAGAAAGCATCCCTCCCGGCCCGGCGACGGCTTCCGGAATCAGAGGGCTTTTGAGGGTTTCAGCGAGCATGTTGGCGTAAGCGGCGGGCTTTTCCTCTCCGCCGGCGGTTATTGCAATGAGCCGCATAAATGGGGCATGTTTGACAACTGTAAAGCCTTCCGCCAGATATTCGGGCCTGGTCGGAACCAGATCGGAAATATCCTCGCTTGTCGTCAGGCGAAAGACAGAGAACAGAGACAGGGCGACAATGGCGGCCAGCAGAAGAATGAGATGCAATGTCCTTTCATGAAAAAAATGGTGACAGGCAAGGGCCGTTGGCATTCGCAATTACTCAAACTCCCCACTGTCAATGTGTTCATTCACATGACTATTTCCAAAGGTTATAGTGGTCTTGTTGCTTTTGGCCTCTTGAAGCTCCACGGACGATGCGACGCCGTTATCGGCGAAAACAATGCGTATTGAAGATACGCCGACGCCTGAGGCAAGATTTTTTGGCACAAGAATCAGGTGAAAGGGATTTTCCCGTTCCACGGTAATCGAATATTTCGATAACAGCCATTTTTGATCAAAGGTTATCCAGGCGAGAATTTGTTGGCTGACGAGTTTGGCAAGGGGGTCGGCCGAGGTGCGAAACGGACGGCGGTTTCGCTTGTTTTCTTCCCATCGGTAGCCGGAATTGCCGTTCAGCACAAAGCCTTCACGCACCGGTTCCTCAATTTCCCAAACAAGTTTGTTCGGGCTTTGAAAGCGCATTCGGCCCCTGGAAACAACAGGTTCGGCAAAAAGCGCAATGTCCGTGCGTTGCGTAAAATCACAGCGTATTGTCGCAACGGACGAGGTTAAGGCCTGAAGGCGCGCCAAGGCGTCCGTCGTTTCCTGGGATGCGCCGCTTGTCCGGGCAAGGGGCAGCGTGCCGAGGAGGATGCACAGGCAGAGGTTAAAAAATATCTTGTTTTTCATGCTTCGGCCCCAATTCGGGCACAAAGAGTTTCAGTTTTCCCGAGGCAAGGAGGCTGCCGGCGGCATCGTCGCCCCTTCCGCATGGGGCCTGCCTGATGTGCGCCTCAATTAATCGTATGTCCGAAAGTTCGGTAAGCAGCTCAATGCTGATATTGAGCGTCTCCCCGAGGCGGGCTTTTCCAAAAACAGTAAAGTTCCCCACAGCGGCAAGATAACCATCTCCAATGGGACGGCCCGCGGTTTTCTCCCAATAGCCTTTCATGGCTCCGGCTGTCTGGGCGGCAAGCTCAATAAAGCCGGCCTCAGTGACGGCCCCGCCGTCAAGCAGGATATGGCCCGAATGAAGATGGGCAACGGCTTCAGCCGTCGTTCTGGATGCGGCGACGAGCGCGTTTATGCACAACATCGGCGGAGCGTGGGGCAGTACATCTTGTGCCGGCACAGGGAAATGGAGCATGGGGGATATCCGTTGCGGAAGGGGACGGGCTGTCCGCCCCCTTCGATGGCGCGCTTATTTGTTCAATTGCGCGATTTCCGCGCGTATGTTTTTATCCAGGGTGTGTACCCATTTATTGTAGTTGGGATGAATATTGCCGTCCTTGTAATTCAAATTCACACTGTCCTTATAGTCAATGCGATATGACGCATCGTCATATGTGATGGAGACGACAGCGGTGTGTGCGCGAGCATTCAGGGTGCCGGTCATTTTGCCGTCGCCCGCGGGTGTAATTTTCCAGTTTGTCGCCGCGCCGGCTCGGATGATGGCATCCCCGATTTTCGCTTTGTTCGCGGCTGTCGCGGTTATGGGCATTGAACTGCTGGTACTTTCAACAGGCACAGCCTTGCGGCAGCCAATCAGCGCGGCCAGCGCGCAGACAAGAATAAAGCTGAGACACAGAGGACGTTTTGAGATAGTCATGAGAATTCTCCTTTGATTACGCCGTCCGTACCGGCATTATATTATGAAGGAAGCTTCAGCGCATCTTCCATAACGGCTTTTACATGACGCTGCATACGGATATGGGCAATATCGCCAAAAGGCCTGAAATCCTCGGGATTCACCTGTTTCATCAATGTGACCCGCACCGGAGCGGGCCTGCCGAACAATTTCCCTTTTGGAAAAACATTATTGGTTCCCGCTATGCACATGGGCACAATCGGCACATCACACCGCATCGCCAGGTGAAAGGCTCCGGAGCGGAACCGCCCAAGCTCCCCTGTCGAACTGCGCGTCCCCTCCGGGTAGATGACCAGCGCCGCGCCATCGCGCAAGAGTTCTTCGGCTTTTTGGAAAAATGTTTCCAGCCGCATGTTTTCAGAATTCAGGTAACCGGCCTCACGCATGATGACTCCGTAAAGAGGTATTCTGAACGGCCAGCCGCGAACAAAAAAAACTTGATTTTTGATTGGGAACACGCCCACGCAATAGGGGTCAAAAAAAGACTGGTGATTGGGCGTGACAATATACGATTTTGGCAACAGGTCATTTTTGTCGGCATATTCAAATTTTGTCAGCGCGCCGAGAAGCCGGCAGCAAATATAGCCGTAAAAATGGGCAAGCGCTCTGATTTCTTTCTGTTTCATCCCGTGTCGTATGTGAATACGGAACAGGTAAAACAAAAAGGCAAAGGGCAGGTAAGCAAGCGTCCATACTGTCAGTCCGCCAAAAAACAATATGTTGAACCGGCACACCGAAGTAAAATTACCAAGGGCATTCAGCATTGACTGGCAATTTTGCGGGCTCAGGTTATCGAAATTCTTCCAAAGCGCGTTTTTTATTCAATATAAACTCGTGAATGTCGCCCAGAGTGCGAATGGACGCAAGCTCCGGGTCTTTGCCGATCTTGATGCCGAAGGCCTGCTCCAGCACCACCACCATGTCCACATAGTCAAGGCTGTCCAGGCCGAGATCTTCCCGCAGATGCGCTTCAGGCCGCATTCTGTCCATAGCCAGTTCAAACTCTTGCGCCAACGCGCTATCGGCTTTCTGAATAATTTCCTGGTCTGTCATGCCATTCCCCTTATAGCATTTTCACTGTTGAACCGCTTTAAAACCAGAGCGCAATTGGTTCCCCCCAGAGCGAAGCTGTTCTTTACCACGAGGCCTTTGGTAAAGGCAATCCGTTCCAGGGGTAAAAATATTTCGGAACAGCGGGGATCCGGTTCCTCAAGGTTATGTGTGGGAATAATGATTTTTTTATTCAACATGTGAATGGCCGCGATGCTTTCCAGCGCCCCGCTCGCGGCCATGGTGTGGCCGATATGTCCTTTCAGGCTTGAAACCGGAACAGTGCCGCCAAAGATTGAGGCTATGGCCTGGCTTTCGGCAATGTCGCCCAACTCTGTGCCTGTGGCATGCGCATTGACGTAGCCGACATCTTTGCTTGCAATTTTTGCATCCTCCAAAGCGGCTTTAATGCAGGCGGCAATGGAATCAGAACTGGGAGAAGCGATGCTGCCGATATCGCAGGTTGAGGCGAACCCCGCTATTTCCGCCAGAATGTCCGCGTTGCGATGAAGGGCGGAGTCCAGGCTTTCCATAAACACTATACCCGCGCCCTCGGCGCAGACAACTCCGTCCCGTCGCATGTCGAATGGACGGGGCGTCAGAGCGGGAGCGTCATTATAGGCTGTGGAGGCGGCGGCCATGATGTCGAAAGTTCCGGACACCAGCGGGTGGTATTCATCCGTGCCCCCGCACAGCATATAGTCCTGCCTGCCGAAGGCGATTGCTTCATAGCCCAGGCCAATGGCCTGACAACCGGAGGAGCAGGCGGCCGCGGGGCTGAGAACCCGGCCTGTGACCCCCAGCGCCTGGGCGAGGTTGGCGGCGGCGGAATTGCTCATAATGCGGAAAAAAAGCATGGATTTGACCTGATCCACGCTGGTGGAGGAAATATATTGCCGGAAAAAAGATTCCAGATTTTCAGGGCTTCCCATGGTTGAGCCCAAAGCGATTCCAAGCCGGCCTTTCTCTGTGGCGGGCACGTCCAGCCCGGCTTGATCCAGGGCTTCCAAAGCGGCTATATATGCATAGGCGGACATGGAAGACATGGAACGCCGCATCTGGCGCGGAATTTCCTTTATGCCGATGTCGGGGACAACAGCCGCCACCCTTGGCCCCAGGCCCGATATATTTTCCAGGGATTCGAGGCGTTGTACCGCATTTTCGCCGGCAAGCAACAGGGAGAACAAAAGGTCGCTCCCTTTCCCGTATGGCGAAACCGCGCCCATGCCTGTGATGACGACACGTTTCAAAGGCATTGAAGCTCCTTTTGCAACCTGTCCATGCCGAGTATACATCCGCAGGCCACAAAGGCGGAAATAACGGCGCCCAGCACTCCCGGCGCGATAACTGATTGCCCCGCCATCCACAAGTTTGGAACCCTGGTTGCCGGCAGCGGGCTGAATTGCTTGAGGGAGTGCTTTGTCCCGTAAAGGCCTCCGCCGGGCGAACCCAGGTAATCCCGGTTCGTCAGGGGCGTTCCGCCGTCCAGCGCCTGTGTGTCTTTCAATTCCGGGCAATGCCGCAGCAAAACGCCGCGTACCGCTTCAAGTCGCTCAGCCTTGAAATCCTCGTATGCCGGCGGACGTTGGCCTGTTCTGGAGCCGTGCCATCGGGCGTATTGGTTGTAACTTCCCGGAGCGGAGAACATCAGGCCCTCTTGGTAAACGGGCGCGCCCAATTTGCCCGAAATGCCGCGAGAGATGTAAAATGGGCCGTCAGCCGGCGAACAGCCGGGCAGGAAGGCCCGCTCAATATCGTTGCCGAGACAGACATACAGGTTGCTGCCCTGTACGATGGGAATAACGGACTGACATGAGCAGAAGAGGGTATGAGACGATATTGTATCTTCCAGTGAGGCCAGCCTGTGGGAAAATGCGGGCTTTACGGCGCCCGCCGGCAACATGGCGGGCAACAGGCCGGGGTGCGCCGTGAAAAGCAGTCCCCTTGCCGGTATATATCTCTCTTCGCGCAAAACAAGGCCTGCTGCACGGCCTGCATTGTCGAATGCAATGGACACGGCCTCGGAGTCGCGCAGACAGGTGACCCCCGCCTTGTCCAGCAGTTTTTCAAAAGCGGCGGCGAGAACTTTTCCTCCGCCGGCGATGCTTTTCACTCCGTCAAAGTAGGAGCCGGCCACCCTTGCGTGCTGGATGTACGGCGTTTCTTGCGGCGAAACACCGTACAGGAGGGAATAAATGGACAAGACGGCGCGGAGTATGGGGTTTCGCGTCCCCCTGTTAAGTCTGGCCGCCAGGGATTCTTGCCGGCATTCAGCATTGACCGCGTCCCGGACGTCGCCGTTAAAGTTCAGGAAGGTTGAGGAGTTGTACAATTCTTCGATTTCATTATAAAAAGCGGCAACAAAGCCTTTGTCTTCGGGGAAAATGTCGCTCAGGTAATCAATGGTGGCGTCTTTTCCCAGAGGTAACCGGATTTCCCTGCCAGCCTCAATAAAGCGGATTCTGTCAAAGCCTCCGGCATTGTAGTCGGCAAAGGGCAGGTCAGGCATTCCAAGGTAGCGGAAATAGCGGGTCAACGCGCCGTCCGGCTGGAGGGCGCCGACATAGTGAAGCCCGGTGTCAAAGTTTGTTCCCTGTCTTGAAAAACCGCGCAGTGTCGCGCCCAGGCGCTGTCTTTTCTCAACCAGAGTCACAGGATAACCAAATTTCGACAAAATCAGCGCGGCGGTCATGCCGGATACGCCGCCCCCGATTATTACATACGGATTGTCGGGACGCGTCATGTGTTCTCCGGAAAACGCAGAATCAGTGAGGCGTTTGTCCCTCCAAAGCCCGCCGAATTGCATAAAACAGCTTTGGGGGCCGCATGGCGCGTTTCAAGGACAATATCCAGAAGGGCCGAGTCTGTGTCGGGGGTATTGAAATTGCAATTGGGGGCCAAAAATTGCTTTCGGGCCATAATGGTGCTGTATACGGCCTGGGCCGCTCCCGACATCCACAGTTCATGGCCTGTCATGGATTTCGTGGAGGACACGGGCACAGCTTTTTCGCCGAACAGGGCGGTAATGCTCCGGGCTTCCACGCGGTCTCCCACGGGCGTGGATGTCGCATGAGCGCAGATATAGTCTATATCCCCGGTTTTCATGGCTGCCGCGTTCAAGGCCATGCCCATGGCGCGGCGCAGCCCGTCTTCGCCGGGAACGGATATATTTCCCCCGTCAGAAGAAAAACCGTATCCAGCGATCTCGCCCATAATTTTCGCCCCGCGTTTTTTGGCAAGATCGCGGCGTTCCAGAAACAGGGCGGCCGCTCCTCCACTTGGCACCAGCCCGTCGCGTTTCGCGTCAAAGGGGCGGCTGGCCGTGTGCGGCGCGTCTTCCCGTGACGCGAAAGCGCCCAGGGCGTCAAAACTGCACATGGACTGCCAGTTGATTTCCTGGGCCCCGCCGCACAGCATCCTGTCCTGTTTGCCCAGCATAATGAGCTCCGCCGCCTGCCCCACGGCATGAGCGCTGCTTGCGCAGGCGCCGCTTATGGTCCAACAGGCGCCCCGCGTACCGAAAATGGTGTTCAGATTCATGGTGATGCAGGACGTCATTGAACGAAACACCAGGCCGCTGCCCAGAGAAACCGTGTTCTTTTTCTCCAGCAGGGTCGCGGCCTGCTCAATGGCCGCCAGGCAACTGGAGTCGCAGCCGAAGAGAATGCCGCTCCGTTCATTGCGGATATCTTCCAATGGAAGTTCGGCCCGGCGCAACGCCTGCGAGCAGGCTTCAGCCGCCCATTGGGCAAAATCCGGCATGGTTTTGCACTGCTTGCGGGAGAGGGGGAAGTCGGGGGTATAGGGCGCGATGGCCCCGGTGAGGCAGGAAGAGAAGCCCAGCCGTTTACGCTCGTCATCGGCGACAATGCCGGATTTTCCCCTGTAGAGAGATGCGGCGACCTCATCAGCGTTTGTGCCCAGGCATGAAATTATGCCGAGGCCGGTTATGGCCACACTATGTTTCACAGGGGTAACCACAGGGCAATGAAAACCTATATGGCGTCGTCGTCATCTGTTTTGCCCTGCTGTTTCTTGGAGGATTCCGCCGGGTTTGACTTTTCCGCCCTGCTTTTTTCATTGGCGTAGCCCTGATGATACGCGTGATCAATTTCGTCTGTCTTCCGCTCAATTTTCGCTTTGGCTTTTCCAGCCGTCCGGCCCATCCAGGCGCAAGCGGACAAAGAAAATCCCAATAAAACAATCAAAACAGCCATGAGTGATTTTTTCATGCGCCTCTCCCAAATTTGTGCTCTGTGAAAGCGGGTCGTTGCTATCGTCTTCTATATCAGAGAGGTTTAACATTTTCAATGTTGAATCGTCCTGCCCCCCTTGAAGCAAAAGAACGGGTGTGATATTATTTCCTGTTGGCAAGTATTCTGCTGTTTTTATTGAGAAATTTTTGCGCTGGAGGATATATGAACATTTCCCGTTATCTTGTTGCCGTGCTCATTGGTCTTCTGGCGATGCCGCCGCATGTGTGCGCCCAGCGTCCACTCACGCCGGATCCCAATGCGCCCGCGCACATGAAACCGGGACTGGACGCAGCGCCCAACGGCGTGCCGTTGGTCAACATCGTCAAACCCTCCTCTTCGGGCTTGTCGCACAATCTCTACCAGGATTTCAACGTCAACCGGAACGGCCTTGTTTTCAACAACAACAGCGGCGGAGCGGTTCAGACGCAGCTCGGCGGCATGATCATGGCCAATCCCAACCTGGGCAAATCTCCGGCAAAGGTCATCCTGAACGAAGTGACCAGCACGAACCGTTCGCATATTGAAGGATATATGGAAGTGGGCGGCCGGAAAGCCGATGTCATTCTTGCCAACCCCAACGGCGTTACCGTGAACGGCGGCGGTTACATCAATGTGGGCGCGGCCGCGGTCACGACCGGCAAGCCCGTTGTGTCCGGCGGGGCGCTGCAGGGCTTTGACGTAAGCCAGGGCAAGGTACGGGTGGAAGGCCTTGGCCTGGACGCCACGCAAAGCGACGCTTTCAGCATTTTGAGCCGTACTGCGGAAATCGCGGCCGACGTGTACGCCAGGGAGCTCACGGTCGTGACCGGTCAAAACGAAATCCGGGGGGCAAGGGTCACCGCAAAGGCTGGTTCTCCTGAAGAATCCAGGCCCGTGGTGGCGGTGGATTCATCCCTGCTCGGCGGCATGTACGCCAACCGCATAGCCATTGTGGCCACAGAGAAAGGCGTGGGCGTCAACCTTGAAGGCATTGCCCACAGCGCGGGCGAGATGCAGCTCAGTGCGGACGGGAAACTTACCCTGCGTCAGGCGGTTGCGGGCGGCAACGCCTCCCTGTCTTCCAATGCCGGAGTCAAAGTCAAGGAAAGCGCCTATGCCGGCGGCAATCTTGCCGTGGCCTCCAAAGAAGTCGAGAGCGGCGGGGTTTTGGCCGCTGGCGGGAATGTGGACGTCATTGCCGAAAAAATCGCCTTTGACGGCGCTCTTATGGCATCGGGGGCAGACGCGTCCGGCAACCTGGGAACTTCGGGCGATGTGCGCGTCCGCGCCGGTGACCTTGAAGCGAAGAATACGAAGATTTTTTCCGGCGGCACGGCAGAGTTGCAAGGGGACAAGGTTTCCCTGAACAAGGTGGCGGTGACGGCCAATGGCGCATCTCTGGCGGGCGGCGAGGTTACGGCGGCCAACAGCGAAGTTCGGGCGGCCCGCGTCGTTGTGGACGCGCACAATGTGAAGCTGAGCGATACAAAAATCGACGCCCTGGCTGACATGGAACTCCGCGCCGCGCTGGCGGAACTGGACAATTCCCGGGCAAGCGCCGGAGGGAACCTGTCAGCCCGGTTTGACGAGGTGACATTGCAAAGGGACAGCGCCCTTGCCTCTGGCGGGGACATGCTGCTTCAGGGTAAAAAACTCCGGCTCGAACAAGCCTTTGCAGCTGCCGGGCGGGATTTGGAATACATCGGGGAAGACCTGCAAAACGCCGGCGGCGTCCTGTTTGCCGGCCAGGATCAGTTTTTGTCCGTCTCCGGCGTATTGCTGAATGACTCCGGCGAGATTTATGCCGGCCGCGACATTGTGATCGCCGGTTTGGACGGCGGGCGCGCCGGGGCTGTGCGCAACCTGTCCGGCACTGTCTCCGCCGGCAATGATCTTGTCATCAGCGCGGATTTTGTGGAAAACACCAAGCGGGACTTCAATGTGGCGGTAAGGGGGCGGCACGTCGGCGCCAGTGAATGGACCAGGTGCGGATCGAATGTCGTGCCTGGCTACAGTTGCGACAGAAGAAAACTCAAGCACTATCAAAACATCTATGATGATTATGTGCTGACGGATTCTCCGGCGGGCCGGATATTTGCCGCCAGCGACATATTTGTGGACGCCGCTTTGCTGGAAAACAAACACAGCGCCATAGCGGCCGGGGGAAATCTTGTCGTTCAGGCGGAGGACGTCAAAAACACGGACACGGTTCTCCAACGGACGACCACTCTTGAAATCATTCTGCAGGGATGGAATTCCGATGGCGACCGCAATGAGGACGAACGGTGGAGCTACGGCGAAACCTTTGAGAAAATAGGCGGAGTTCCGGTGGTTTTCTCCGCGAATTCCGATCTTTATGTGGACGCCGCCGGCACGTTCAGCAACCTCAGCAACCGCCAGGGCATATCCCTGCCCAACGATTCCGCCGCCAATACGGCCTATCCCTTTGCGGGCAGCCCCATGTTCCGGCCTGTGAGTACGCCGGGGCGCAGGTACCTTATTGAAACCAATCCTCTGTTCACAAATCCCGGCATTTTTTTCGGCTCGGATTATTTTACGAGCCACCTGGGCATTGACCTCAACGTCATGCAGGCCCGGATACTGGGCGACGCCTTTTATGAGACGCGCCTCATTCAGGAGCAAATCATGGCCGCCACAGGCAGGCGGTTTCTCGACGGCTACGGCACGGACGCCGACCAGATGCGCGCGCTCATGGACAGCGCCGCGGCCCAGGCGCAGGGCCTGCAACTTTCCGTCGGCGTGGCCCTTAGCGCCGAGCAGATAGCGGCCCTGACCGGCAATATCCTCTGGATGGTGGAAGAAGAATACATGGGGCAAAAGGTGCTTGTGCCGCGCCTGTATCTGGCTTCCGCCGCGCAGGACGACATCATGCCGGGCGGCGTGCAGGCCAAAAATGTTTACGTCAATGCCGGCCAGGGCATCCTGAACCAGGGCAATATCAGCGGCGGCAACGTCAATCTCTCTTCCCTCAATGTCGTGAATACCGGCGGCATGTTGCGCGGCGGCACGCTGAACGTGGCGGCCCTGAACGACATATTCAACAACAGCGGCTTTATGCGGGGCGATACTGTCAATCTGCTGGCCGGCGGCGACATTGTCTCGCAAACCCTTACGCAAAAAGATCCGGGAAATTCCAGGAACACGAGCGCCTTGCCCCAGGCCGGCATTGCGGCCGGAAACGATCTCACGGCCGTGGCGGGCAACGACCTGACAATCAGGGGCAGTAATGTTTACGCGGGCGGCGAGGCCGCGCTTTCCGCCGGGCGGGACCTGAGCGTGGCGACGGTCACGTCGGAATTCCACCTGGATCACGGCAAAAAGCTCAAGGTGGATAAAGTGACCCATACCGGCTCCACCATTGTCGCGGGCGGCGGCCTGACCATGACGGCCGGGCGCGACCTGACGGTGGCCGGTTCCCGTGCGGCCGCCGGAGGCGAGGCCCTGCTTGCGGCTGGCAACAATCTTTCCGTCGTGTCTGTGCGGGATACCTACAGCGCTTCTTCCCAGACCACTTCCAGCAACGGCGGGCTGCTGGGGGGAAGCTCCTCAAGTTCTTTCAGGCGAAGCAGCAGCGCCAACGTGTCTTCGGACATTGTCGCGGGCGGCGAGCTCACGCTGCAGGCGGGCGGGCGCACACGGGGCGTGACCTTTGCCGACGGCAATATCGCTGTCGTGGGCTCCAGCCTGTCGGCTGGCGACAACCTGAACCTCACGGCCACAGGCAATATTCTCGCCCTTTCCGGCCAGAACAGTTCCAGCAGGAGTTCGTCCAGCAGTTCCGGCAATTTCCTGGGCGGTTCCGCCAGGGCATCCGGTTCCAGTTCCTTGACGCAGGTGGCTTCCAGCCTGACGGGGGTCAACGTCACCCTGGACGCCGGGCGCAATGTGACGCTTCAGGCGAGCAATCTCGGCGCTGCCAATGACGCGGCGCTTGTGGCGCGGGGCGGGGATATCCAGCTTCTGGACGCGCAAAACCTTTCCTCCTCCTGGTCAAAGTCGTCCCAAACAGGCTTGGGGCTCGGCGGCGGCGGAGATTTTCTCAGCTTTTACGGAACGCAGAGCAGGAAGCAGACCAGCGTGAACTCCAACAGCGCGGGTTCCCAGGTGGTGACGAACAACAGCGCCCAAATCTCCGCCGGGCGCGATGTGGTCATGGTGAGCGGGCAGGTGCTGGCCGGCAACGACCTCGGCGTGAACGCCGGACGGGATGTGAACATCCTGGCCGGAGAAAATACGACTTGGAGCAGTCTGGAAAAGAAGAGCCAGGGAGTGGGCCTCGGCGCGCTGATTTCCCTGGAAAAGATAGATTTTTTCGCGGGTTATCAGAACAAGGCATCCGGCGTGACGGAACGGGCAAGCACGGCGCAGTCTTCCGTGCTGGCGTCGGGCAACAACATCAATGTAAGCGCCGGCAACAACATCAATGTCGAAGCTGGCAAATTCACCGCGGGCAATGACGTGAACATGGGGGCGGGCAGGGACATCAACCTGCTCCAGGGAGAAAACGTCCAAAGCGTTTCTGAATACAAATCCCAATTGCGGGTCGGGCTGAACCTGACCTTTGAGCAGAACGCCACCAGCAACGCCCAAAAGACCTATGAGGCGGCCGCCGGGACGGCCAATGCCCAAAATGCCCGGGAAGCCGGCGGCGGGGCTGTGAATACCGCCAACAACGCCTATAATACTGTGAATTCCAGCGCCAGCGCCAGCCTCACAGTGGGGGCTTCCGGCGAGCGCTCCACCAAAAGGGAGACGTCGGTCACGTCGGCGCCCACGGAAATATTCGCCGGGCATGACGCGAGCCTGACGGCGGGCAGGGACGTCAACATGCAAGGCGCCAGGCTTGTGACGGGCAATGACGCGACCTTGGCCGCCGGGAGGGATCTGAACATTTACGCGGGCACGTCGGGCTTTTCGAGCACGGAATCAAAATCGTCCTTCAGCGCCGGGGCCGGCATAGGCGTGCAGGCCAGCGCCACTGGCGGGGCGTCTTACGGTTTGACGGCCAAGGCCAGCCTTGGCCTGAGCGGCGGAGAAACAAAAACGGTAACACGCAATAACGCGGCAATCACAGCCGGGGGCAAGCTCTCCACAATTTCCGGCAGGGACACCACAGCCTCCGGGGCAAACCTGCTGGGGGATCAGGTGGACATGCGCGTGGGCCGTGACCTGCGGGTTGAAAGCGTGAGGGATACGGCAAAATCAAGCTCGTATAATTTTTCCGCCGGCGGCCAGGTGACTGTGGGCATGGGCGCCACTTCGGGTAACGTATCGTCCGGCGGCAGCGGAAACATGGGCTATAGCGCGGGGAGCGGCAGCAGCGACCTGATAGGCCGCCAGACAACAATTATCGGCGCCAACGGGGTCAATATTTACACCGGGGACAACACCCATATCAAGGGAGCGGT
>JAITGC010000034.1 GCA_031280915.1 Desulfovibrio sp.
TCGCCCGAAGCCGTAGGCTTCGTAAGGAGCAAAGCGGCTTTGCCGCTGCCGCGAATCTGGAAACATAACGCTGTAACATATTTAATTATAAGTATAAAAATTTAGATGCGTCAGCCCTGGAGGCTTACCAGATCAGGCGCACTTTTGCTCCGCGCGAGGCCATATATTCCTTGCAGTCACGTATGCTGTACCGGCCATAATGCACAATGGAGGCGATAAGGGCGGCCGAGGCCTCGCCCATGCTTACGGCTTCATACATGTGCTTCGGCTCGCCGGCCCCGCCCGAGGCGATGACGGGGATGGACACGGCTCTGGCCACGGCGCTGGTGAGAGGAATTTCATAGCCGTCCCGGGTGCCGTCCGCGTCAATGGAATTGACGCAGATTTCGCCGGCTCCGAGTGCCTGGCATTGCTTGGCCCAGGCAATGGCGTCAAGGCCCATGCGCTTGCGCCCTCCATGAATGACGATTTCATACCCTGAGGGGATGGTTGCGCTTGCCGGCACGGCGAGCACGTCCATTCCCACCACGATGGCCTGCGAACCGAAGGCCGCCGCGCCTTCGCCGATGATGCGCGGGTTCTGCACCGCCGCGGAATTGACGGACACCTTTTCCGCTCCGGCCAGGAGCACCTCCCGCATCTGGGCCACGGTGGAAATGCCGCCGCCCACGGAAAAGGGAATAAAGATCTGTTCGGCCACCCGTTCCACGACATCCAGAAAAATGCCGCGCGCTTCCGCCGAGGCGGTGATGTCATAAAAGACGATTTCGTCAGCGCCCTCTTCATAATACCGGCGTGCGCTTTCCACAGGATCGCCTATATCTTCGTTGCCGGCGAATTTGATGCCCTTTGTCAGGCGTCCGTCACGCACGTCAAGACAGGGGATGATGCGTTTACTGAGCATACGAGGCCTCCCGGCGGCAGCAGGCGTAAAAATTGCGCAGGAGGGCGAGGCCGGGCCTGCCGCTTTTTTCCGGATGAAATTGTACGGCCCACAGCCTGTCCCGTCCGTAGACAGAGCAGAATGCACGGCCGTAAACCGTGTCGGCAATCACAAGCTCCGGGGCTGGAACCGCATAATAGCTGTGCACGAAGTAAAATTCGGCCGATGGTTCAAGGCCGGCCAGCAGAGGGTTTTCCGATTTTACGCGCAGCCTGTTCCAGCCCATGTGGGGTATCGGCGCCGGAGAGCCGTCCTCCTGAGTGAGATTGCCTTCAAAGCGGCGGCAGACGCCTGGCATGAGGCCAAGGGTCTTTGTGCCGTTTTCCTCGCTTTTCTCCAACAGAATCTGGCAGCCCAGACAGATGCCCAGGATTGGCTGGCTTTTGTCAACGGCCCGGCGTAGAGCATTGTCCAGTCCGGATCGGACAAGGGCGCTCATGGCCTGCCCGGCAGCGCCCACGCCGGGAAAGATAATGCCGCTCGCGCTTTCCGCGACGGACGCGTCCGCCGTCACGGCGCAGGGGATGCCCAGATGTTCCAGAGCGCGGCGCACACTTGTCTGGTTGCCCGCTTTGTAGTCCAGAATGGCCAGCATTTTGTCTGCTCCCAGCATGCGTCAAGGCGGTTCGACTTCGCCGAAGGCATACGCCGTTCAAATGTGGAATACCCCGAACCGGACGCGATTTTTAAAATGGCTTTCCTGTATACCCCACTTGCCCATGCCTATGCAAGTGAAGCGGAAGCGTGCGACCGCGCTGCGCTTGGCAAAATGGATTCCAGTCGAAAAAGTGCTTTACGGAATTTCCGGGACTGACTATAAACGCTCTGCAATCCCTTGGGACAATGCGCTTTTTATTGACTGGAGCAATATTGACTTTGAAATTGCTCTGGCGGCGGGGCGAATGCAAAAGCCGCTCACTGTGAAGGCGCAGGAGAAAGCGCGTTTCGCCGTCAAGCAAGGATTTCAAAGTGAAAATGCTGTAAAGGATTTTTGCGAACACCATGAAAAACAGCCATCTGCCTGTCGGGCTTTTTGATTCGGGCATGGGAGGTCTGACGGTTCTCAAGGCCATTAACGCCTGCCTGCCCGCCGAGGATGTGACGTATCTTGGAGATACGGCGCGTTTGCCCTACGGCACCAAGGGCCAGGAAACCATCGTGCGCTATACTCTGCAGGCTGCGGGCAGGCTTGTGGATATGGGCGTCAAGATGCTGGTGGTGGCCTGCAATACAGCCACCTCCGCCGCTTTGCCCGTTCTGCGGGAACATTTTGCCCCGCTGCCCGTGCTCGGCGTTGTCGAACCGGGAGCGGCGGCGGCCGCCCATGCGAGCCGCAACGGGCAAATTGTCGTGATTGCCACTGAGGCGACCATTGCCAGTGGCGTGTATCAGCGGGCCATTGTGCGCATCCGCCCCGACGCGCGGGTATTGGGGCGCGCGTGCACGCTTTTTGTCCCGCTGGCTGAAGAGGGCTGGATGAAAGGGCCTGTGGTGACGGGGGCTGTCCGGCGTTATCTGAAAGATATTTTCAGCCCCGTTGTCACCGCTCCCAGGCCGGATACCCTGCTTTTGGGCTGCACACATTTCCCTCTGCTGTTGCCCGCCTTGCAGCGCGTTGTGGGTAAAAACGTGCATATTGTGGATTCCGCCGCCACAACGGCCCATTGCGCGCGTGAGGAGCTTGCCGCGCGCGGACTGTTGCGCGAAAACCGCACGGGTATCTGCCGCTTTTTGACCACAGACAATCAGGCGCGTTTCGCGAGGACCGGCAGCCTGTTTCTGGGACGCCGCCTCAAATGTTCGGATGTGGAGCTTGTGGATTTGTGACGAATCTGTGAAAGGGTTTAAACAGGCTTTGTTTTTCCTGTGGGACGCATTTTTTTATTGACATGGGCCTTGCCGTTGTTTTAAGAGAGCGGGGCAAGCGATTTTTTTTACGCGGCAGAAAATGGGGCAACTCTTAAAATTCCAGAGGGAGAATGACAATGACCAAGGCTGAAATTGTTGAAAAAGTTTACGCCAAGGCCGGGCTTCCCACGAAATCCAAGGCCGAGGCTGCTTTGAACGCTGTGGTGGACGTTGTGCGTGAAGCTCTTGTCGCCGGTGACACGATTACTCTTACCGGTTTCGGCAGCTTCAAGGTTGTCAAACGCGCGGCGCGCAAGGGTCGCAATCCCCAAACCGGCAAGGAAATCACCATCCCCGCCGGCAAGGTCGCCAAATTTACGCCCGGCAAAGGATTGAAAGATTCCCTCAAAAAGTGAAGTGAGCCTCTTTGATATTTCTCGGGCGACGCCTTGTTCAGGGCGTCGCCTTTTTTGTGTTCCGCCAGAATTGTCGCAAGGCGAATTCACTTCGCCGTCAAGCGACAATCTCAAGTGCGAAATGCTCCAGAGGCGGGGACACCGTTCCCGGAAAGGGCGGCGGAGCGGGTGCGTTCTACTTGGATTTGTCCGCCGCGATGCCTTCTATCCAGGCAGTCAACCGTGCGCTGAAAACCCACCATCTGTAACGCGCGGCGTATACGCCGCGCCTCCAGGACTCCGCGGGGATGCACAACAGCGGGTAGGCGATGTTCGCCAGGACGAACCAGCCGGGCAGGCCGTGTTTGTGCAGAAGGCGCATCCGCCCCCTGGCGTAGCTTTCCACCTTTTCACGCAGAGCCGCACCGTGCAGATTCACCGCCGGGTGCCCCACGGCAACCGATGCGTCATGAAATACCCTGAATCCCGCTTTACGGGCGCGCAGCACATAGTCCGTGTCCTCCCCGGACTGGTACGGCGTGGCGCAGCCGACGCCCATATTCTCGTCGAATTTCCCGACAGCCCTCACGCACTCCTTTTTGTGGAACTGCACGAAACTGATACTATGGCGGAACAGAAAACGACAATGGGTCAATTCGACGGGCGCGGCCAAGTGTTGCGGTCTTTCATCCGGCACGACTGCTATATCCGACAGATCGGCGACATGCCCGAGAATTACGCCGGCGTCCGGCTCGCGTTCGAAGGCCGCGGCGGCGCGGGCCAGAGTGTCCGCCCTGTAAACGCAGTCATCGTCGGGAAAGGCCACAACGTCGCCGGAAATCAGAGGCAATGCCGAATTTCTGGAGCGGGAGAGGCAGTGATCTTGTGAAGTCAGGCATGTTATGGGGAAGCCGTAGGCGTATTTTCCCGCCAGAGCCTTCGCCTCGGCCGCGCAGACCTGGCTGTGCACAAAAATGACCTCAAAATCGCCGGCGCGCGTCTGGGCCGCGAGACTGCGGAACAGGCGTTCAACAAGCTCAAGGCGGTCGGTCGTTACAACGACAAGCGTGAATCTCAAGTTGTTTTTCCCAAGATTATGATTATCCTTGGCCTGAGAAGTTGGCGAAGAGTCTGTAAATTTTTTTGGCCGCCATGCGCAGCTGTCGTGCTCCGCGCCACAGCGGCGAATAGCGAAAAGCCCAAGACAGGCGCCCCTCATTCAACAAAAATTGCATGTAGCCGTTTTTCGTCGCGTTTGCAAAACGTTCCGGTTTCAGCCTTTGGAGCGTTGCGAGCTCCCGGAACATGGCTACATATTTTTGCGTCTGGTCCGCCCAGGTCCAGCCGTTCAGCACACTCTGCCTCGCCCGGATGCTCAAGGCGGCCTGATCCATGTCCCTCAGTCGCCGCAGGGCGGCCGCCATGTCTTCTGTCGTCCGTCGTACCAGAAAACCGTTGTGCCCGTCCATCAGTATCTCCGGCATGTTGCCCACAGGCGTGGAAATGACCGGCAAGCCGCAGGCCAATGCCTCCAGCGCCGGATTGGGAGTGCCCTCCCAACGCGAGGCGCACAGATAGACCGAAGCGTTGCGGTAATATCTGTCACGCAGTTCTTCCTGGCTCAGCGTGCTCCGCTCCTTTGACTGGTTGCGGAACAAGAGCGGCACATCGGCCTGTCGGCAGGCCTCCTGAATAATGTCCAGCCCTTTTTCGCAGATGGAATTTTCATTGCCTATCCAACAGGCCGTAAAGGTCTCCGGCGGGCGGGAAGCTGGCGAGAACAGATTCGCGTCCACGCCGTTTTGGCAGCAGTAAGCCCGTTGACTGAGCGCGGCAGTTTGGAACATTTCCAAACTGTTGAAGACAAGGGCAAAACATTTGCCCTGCATTTGTGCCACGTATGCCTTGTCCGCGATGCGTAAGCAAGAACTGCCGGCGATGATTTTTTCCGCCGGGACGTACTGTAGCAAGGGTAGAAGATATTCTTCAAAAACCATGAAGAAATCGTATTGCGTGTAGGGGAAATTTTCATAAATTTCGCGTATGTCCAAGCGTATGTCTGACGGCAGGTAGCGTTGCAGATGACGCAGCCTGTGCCACCAGGCCCAGCCCCTGTAGTCGTAAAAGGCGAGAACGCGAATGGGATTCATTGCAGAATAAACATCATCGGTTGCAGCAGGCCGCGTATGATCCGGCACATGTTTCTGAGCAGGGGCCTGCGCCGCACAATGCGCCGCAGCCATTGCCCATCCTCCAGGAGCACGTTTTTGCGGCGCAACACTTCACGCATTTTTTCATAATGCCGCGCAAGTTCCGGCTCGTCAGCATTGCCGGCCATGCACTCCTGGAGGCGTGTTTTCTCCTTGCGTGCCACGGTTTCCGCAAGCAGGGCCTCCCAGGCGTCAAAGACGCGACCCGGCGCGAATTTTTCCACAGACTTGAGGGCCGCTATCCCCATTTCACGTCGCAAGAATGCATCGGCCATAAGCGGGCGCAGGGCGTCCGCCAGACTTTCGGGCGTCATTTCGGAAGCCAGAAGGCCGTTTTCACCATCCTGTATCAGTTCGTTGACCCCCCGGCAGCCGGCAAATCCAACCACAGGCAGACCGCAAGACATTGCCTCGACAACCGTCAAGCCGAACCCCTCATGGCGGGAGGGAATGCAGAAAACGTCCGCTGTCGCGTACTGTTTCCACGGCTCGGTCGCAAGTCCTCGCAAAAACGCCCGCCCGCTCAGGCTATGGCGGTCTATTTCACGTTGCAGAGCCTTCCGGTCAGGCCCTTCACCCCATATATCCAGACGCCAGACCGGGAATTCGGAGGCCAGCAAGGCAAAGGCGCGTATCAGCAGGCTGATTCTCTTTGCTTTTTCATCCAGCCTTCCCAGGGAGAGCAGCGCGTGTTGCCTGTCTTTTGTTTTTTCCTTTTCCGGCATGGGCTGTTTGGACGCAATCAACAGAGGATTCGGGATAACGCGCGTATTTTTTCGCGCGGCGGCGGGCACTGTGGCGCTGTAGCTTTCAAACAGCAGGTGAATCCGGTCGGCCGCGCACAGCGCCGCAGCCCGTTCTTCCCCGTTCCACCGCTCGTTCTCAATAATCAGCGGGTCACTGTGTTCGGAATACACCAGGGGGATGCCGGTGTTCTTCAGCGCGGCGCACCAGAGCAGGGGATTGCTGGACGAGGCCGGGGCAATGAAGACATCCGGCCCGCAATCAAGAATTTGCCGCCGCAGGCCGGGGATATGGGCGGGATCGCCTGTAAACAAATAGTGAACCAACTCGACTTCAGGATTCAGGGCGAATTTGTGCCGTGTTCCTTCCGGCGAATAGGTGAACAGGTACACCTTGTGCCCCCGTTGCGTCATGGCGTCGGCAAGGCCGGTTGTAAAACGCTCAATTCCGCCCACGAGGGAAATGTCGTGCCCGTCCAGAAGGATGTTCATAGCCACATTGCAGATAACCGCATTTGCCGTAAAAATCAATAGCTCGAAACAGGAGCCTTCATCCCGCATGAAAATGCACTATGATTTTACGGAAAATGCATTTGAGGAATATGTCTCCTGGCAGCATGACCGCCGGATTTTGAAAAGGATAAACTCCCTGTTGAAAGACATAGCCCGCAACGGCAACACGGGCATAGGCAAGCCGGAGCCTTTGAGGAACAATCTTTCAGGCCTTTGGAGCAGGCGCATAGATGGCAAACACAGGCTTGTGTATCGTGTGGAAAATAATATTTGCGAAATTTATCAGTGCAGGGGGCATTATGACGAACGATTTCCGGCCAGCAATGTTTTTCGCAGGGTGGACAGGGCATTCCAGAGCCTCCTCCCCCATGCGCGTCCCGTCAGGAACAGTTTCAGCCGTTGTTTGATGTCCCAAAGTCGATCATTGCAGTCTTCCAGAAAGATCAGAGGGATCATCCGGAGCGGGGCGGCGACGCGCCTGCGCGCTTTTTTTCTCTCATGCAGCATCAATGCGCGATTTTTCGGGTCATGGCTACATCCGTCAACGGACATGACCGTGACAATCATGCCGAGTTCGCGGCCCTGTTCCCGGTGTTGCCATGTTTTCGCGATAAAATCGTAGTCGCCCCCGATGCGGAACGCCGCGTCAAAGGCGTTGGATGAGAACAACGCGCTTCTGTGGAAAAGCGCCGGGTGCGGAATGGTCATTTTGCACGGCAGTTTTTTAAAATGAAAATCCATGTCGGCGCGCACAGTTTTCCCTGTGGGCATGCCTTGCGAGGAATAGGCCATATCGCCGCAACAGTACAAAACATGCTCCGGCAGGCCGGCAAGCCCCGGCGCCGCGTCCTGCAGCGTGGCCGGAGAGGCCAGGGCGTCGTCCGCCCCCAGAAAAAGAACCCATTCTCCCCGGATGCGCGCAAGCGCCCTGTTCCAGGCGTCATAGATGCCCGTATCCGGCTCCGATATGAGGGAGAGACATGGCAGGCGCGTTCTGTATGATTCCGCCAGGGCGAGGGTGTCGTCCGTTGACGCGCCGTCCTGGATGATCAGCTCAAAATCGCGACGGGTCTGCCCGGCCAAGGATTCCAGCAGGCCCGGTAAAGTGGCTCCGGCGTTGCGTGTGGCGGTGACGATGGTAAAGAAGGGGGGCATAATGTGATATTCCTGTCTGTTCACAAATAAAATCCGCTCCGTACAGCGGGCAAGAGTTCAGGGCTGCTCGCGGCCCATATCAGGATTTGGGTGTCAAGCAGGAGTTTCACTCCCTTCCCTCAAACATCGCTTGAATTTCTTCTTTGCCTGCCTCTTTTACCATAGCGGTTACCCCGAATTGCCCCAACAGAAAGCCGAGGCGTTTTTTGGGCATCGGATCAGAGGATTCGTAAGGTACAAGTCGGGCTACCGGTTCGCCGGCTCTGGCGATAACGATGTTTTGTCCCTGCGCCGCCATGCCGACAAAACGCGAAAGATGGGTTTTAGCTTCGTGTATATTGATCGTCCGCATATTTTTTCCTTCGGTTTTTTTAGAGTATGTTTACTTTGAAAAATGGAAATGCTTTGCTGGAGAGAAAAATTCGAATTTTTTTGATAAAAAATAGGATTATAATTTTAATACTTTGGAAAAATAAATAGGAAGCAAGGCTCTTTTGGCAAGAGCTATCAATCGCTGAATGGATCTCTGCAGTAGATCCGTAGCCACTTGCATTCTTTAGCAGTTCAAGGAGTTTTGGCTTGGCAAGGGAAAAATCCAAGTTCTCGACAAAAGCGTGGTGGCATGAGTCCGCTGAAATTCTTGAGCATACTTCAAGACCTTGCAGTGGTTTCTGAGATGCCGGGTTAATGACAATGCCACAAGTATACTTGGTCACAAGCTTTGCATGAGCCGGCATATTGACAACAACAGGAATGCCGTGCTGCAGGGCAAGTGACAGTTTCCCTGAAGAAAATCCTATTTCTTTTAAGTTACGCCCTGTATGTTTGCTGTTGTACTGCGGCGAATATAAAACAGCACAGGCTGTCGCTGACTGCACAATTTTTGCCATATCTTTAAATAAAAGCGGTTGAGTAGAAAAGTAACATCGATCTTTTGTCTGGGGGACGCTGGCAAGGGTGGAGCCATATCGGTCATGAATGACCAAGACCCAATCAGTTGGCAGAGTTTCTGCGTGTTCCATCAACCAGGGGGCCATGCTCCATGAGGCCACAGTTCCAAAGTGCAACAGAATTTTCTTGTTCTTGGGGATATGACAATGATCATGTAAATAATAGCTGTTCACTGGCGCCATACAGCCCTCACCAGCTACAGGAATGCAAAGAATTTTATCTTTGCTAATGCAAAATTCATTAGAGAGGCTTTCTGCACGAACAGTATCTTGTGCTACTGCACAAAAAATATTTGTGCATGCTCCAACCATTTTTCGCTTCAGACGCTTGTCGCGCCATGAGCATAACTCTTCATCATAAAAGATCTCATAAGAGATAAAAAATAATGGAGCCCCAGTGCGTGAAGACTGTCGAGAGGCGGGAATAATTCCTTCGTCAACGCCGATCACAAGATTACATCCATGCGCAACAACGTCAAGAGGGACCTCTGGACGGATACATAAAGAGACAAATGATGAATGAGTGACATCTTGCCCGCCTTGGGGCGAAGGATTGGAAATATACGTTACCGAATGCCCTGCCGACAGCAGAGCAGCCACTATGGCCCGCAAACTGGGATTATTCCCGATGTTACCTTCTGGATGAAATATTGATACCTTCATTATTATTACAGCCGTGATGCCGCCATCCAGGCATTCCACGTTTCAGAATCTGGCGCGTGATCATTCAGCCAACCGCCTTCGGCCACCAAGGTAAAGCCGGCTTGACGAACCAGGTAATGCAATTCTGGCATAAACCAGTAGCGCATGGCGTGAAGTTCACGCAACTCACTTTTGGCCCCAGTGGTCTTGTTCGTCAGTTCAATAGTATAGTGGACATCTACAATATTATCGTTAATACGGTGAATAGGCTTGGCATGACGACACACAAGGGTGTCGCCATCCTCCATGACTTTGTGCCGTTCGGTGGGCGGCTCGGTCAACACCCCCGGCCCGTACCAGAAATCAAACAGAAAGAGGCCGCCGGGCTTGAGGTGTGTTTTTGCCGTTTTCATGACGGACAGGGCGTCCTCTTCCGTATTTTGGTAGCTCATGACGTGGAAGAGACTGACCACAGCGTCAAAAGTTCCGCCGAGACGCGCTGTTCGGGCGTCGCCTCGACGCAGATCGGGCAAGGGCACGGAAAACTCGGTTGGGGCGAGCGCGTCAAGCGCTTCCTTGCCCATGACCAGCATGGTTTCGGACATGTCCACCCCGGTGGCCTCAATGCCCCGTCGCGCCATTTCCACGGCATGGCGGCCCGTGCCGCAGCCAAGATCCAGCACGGATGCCGCTTGGCCGTGTTTCCGCAATATGCCGAGCACGAAATCCGTCTCCCCGGCATAATCCTTGTCCTTGTAAAGCAGGTTATAGTAGCGGGCGTAATCCGTGAAAACCGTCATGCCTTTCACCGTCTGAAATTGTTTATCAGTTTGCAGATATGCCTGATGTCCGCCTCGGCCAGACCGCTGCCGCTGGGCAGATAGAATCCGTTGCCGGCCAGAAAATCGCTGACCGGGTAAGCGCCGGAGCAATCACAGCCGAATTGCCGCAGAGCCGGTTGGCGGTGCATGCCGTTGAAGAAAAGGCGCGTCTCCACGCCTTCGGCGGCCAGCAGAGTCATGAGTTCCTCCCGCGTGCGCCCGTATTCCTCCGGTCGCACGCAAAGCCCGTTCATCCAGAAGACATTGAGGCCGTCAGCCTGATCTTGCTGGAGGGTCAAGCCGGGAATTTCATACAGGAGTTCCCGGTACAGCAGGCCATGCCGGATACGCAATTCTCTGTAATAATCGGCCTTTTCCGTCTGAGCGAGGCCGATGGCCGCGTGCAGGTTGCTCATACGGTAGTTGAAGCCGATATGTTCGTGCAGGTAAGTTCGCGGCGCATCCAGCGGGAAGCAGATGTTTTTGTAATACCGACAGTTCCGCGCCAACGTATCATCATCCGTCACCACCATGCCGCCTTCGCCGGTGGTTACATTTTTGTTGGCGAAAAAGCTGAAGGCCGCCAAATCGCTGAGGCTGCCCGCCTTCTTGCCGGAAAATTCAGCGCCGTGAGCTTCTGCCGCGTCTTCCAGGATCGCGATGCCGCGCGACGAGGCAAGCTTTTGCAAGGCCGCCATATCGCAGGGGTTGCCGAAGATATGCACCGGCATGATCGCCTTGGTGCGCGGCGTAATCTTTGCCTCCACCGCGTTCACGTCCAGGTTCCAGGTCGCCCTGTCCGCATCGACGAACACCGGCTTCGCGCCGGTATAGCAGACCGCGAACGCGGAAGACGCCATGGTGAAGTCGGGGATGACCACCTCGTCCCCCGGCCCCACGCCCAGCGCCACCAGGGCCAGGTGCAGAGCAGCGGTGCCGTTGCACACCGCGATGCCGTGTTTTACCCCGCAATATTCGGCAAAGGTTTTTTCAAATTCCGTGACGTATTTGCCTGATGAGGATATCCAGCCGGTGCGCATGGCTTCGGCGACATAGGCGGATTCATTACCGGCCAGCAAAGGCGAGCAGACGGGAAAAAAGGAGGGTGAAGACATAATTACTCCTCTTCACCGTAGCGCACCCGCGCGTCATCCACAGGCTCAAAGCGGGTTTTGTCCGCCTCCCCGGCATAGGGGCCTTGCTTGACCTCAATTATTTCCGACTCCTCCAGCATGACCAGACCATGCCCGCCGTGGGCCAGCAGCGCCACGTCGCCGGGATGCAGAATACGACTTTCCAGATATTCTCGGCTCTCAGGCGCGTACAAGTCAAGCCGAATCTTGCCGCTCTTGACGAACAACACCTCCTGTGTCCATTCTATGGTGCGCGGTACGGGGTTGTGGTCGTGCGGGGCGATGGAGTGGCCCTGGGGGCGTTTCATGTAGCCGAGTTGCTGGGAGAAGGTGTCGGGCGTGAGAAAGCGAATACCGTCACAGGAGAAGGAAGCACGCAGGATGAGGGCCAGCAGTATTCCGTCGTGCGTGATGTTTTCAAAGGAAAGGCAACCGTCAGTGCCGTTCATGCCGCCTCCCTTGCCGGAGTGTGCGTATTGCCCCAGGCCTCGAGTGATATTTTTCTTGACATTATGACTTTTTTGCTTATATTTTGTGGATGAGGATCGTGGAAGAACACCCCGTACCCTGGACAGTCCGGTTTACCAGGAAAGCGCCCAAACAGGCGGACAGGCAGCCTCCCCCCATCAACTGACAGGAGCGAATCTATGCGGGCTGAAATGAAATTGCGCCCTTCGCATGAAGGAACAGCGGAAATTTCTCTTTCCGTTCCGGCGGCCAAGGCCGGTCTGGTGGCTGAGGCCATCAGGGGCATGATGAAATTGGGCGGACACAAGGTGCGTTGGCTCAATAATAATGGGGAAGAACTGTTGAGCGCCGACGAGGTGTTTCCTGACGCCAGCCCCGCGAAAGCCTTGCGGGGCCTGCGCGGCAAGGAAGATCTCACGCAGGTTGAACTGGCCGCGCGGCTGGGCATCAGCCAGAATATGGTGTCTGACATGGAAATCGGCAAACGGACGATTTCTCTGAAGATGGCCAAACGCATCGCGGAGACATTCAAGGTTCCGTACAAGTTGTTCCTGTAAGTTTTGGTGAAGAACGGGCAGCCGAAGAATTTGTCGCGGCGGGGCATAAACAGTGAAGCCGTCACGTATTTAACCCCAAATATGCTCAAACTGTTGTCCTAAGAACTTTTTAAGTATTTTTTTCGTGATTCTATTCACAAAATTATTACTTTTTGTTTCAAGAAAATTGAGCAGGATACGTAAATTCCACAAAAATAATCGATATCTTCCATTTGTTCTGATTATTTCATTCTTATATGTTGCAACAATTCTCGAAATCCCTTGTAATCTATTACTGTATGTTGATGATATTCGATTGTTTGAGCCAAATGGAGAAAATGACGCTACGATGTCTCCACAGTGTTTTAAATTAAAGTTATTGAGTATACAACTTACTATTAAGCTGTCATCTTGCCACGCAAGATAGTTTTCATCAAGAAATCCTATTTTTTCAACACACTGTTTTTTTATCATAATAGAGGAGAACGCACAAAGGGATAACTCGCTAAATATGTAATTTTTTAACTCTTTTTTCCCTATATTGTTAATATTTTTAAAAATGAATGGAACATTATTTACAAAAAAATTTCCATATATAAGGTCTACATCTGGGTATGTTTCAAGTACATTCAGACGAGACAAGATTGAATTTTTTGTAAATGTATCGTCGCTGTCTAAAAAAGCTATCCATCTCCCATTTGCATTTTTAATCCCGATATTTCTCGCTCCTTGAGCGTATATTTTTTTGTCGGCGCAAATAAGTTTTATCTTGTTATTATTAATAGATTTTACTACATTTACGGAATTGTCTGTTGACATGTCATCAATAACTAGTATTTCTATATTGTCATAATTTTGATTTAATGCAGAGTCGATGCAGCGTCCAATAGTTTTTTCTCTATTATACATTGGGATAACAACGGAGACAAGCCCCACGTCAATTTTTTCAGATAATGAATAACCCAGGGAGGAAGTTTCTTCTTGAGCAAGGGCGTCAGACCGGAGGCCATGCACAATGCTCTGAGGATACCCAGTATTTTCAATGCTGTTTTTTTTGGGGGGGGGCGTTTTGAGAAAATTATGGTGAGCCTTGTGCATTGGTAATCCCCCCCCCCCCACAAAAGGGCATATGCCTATTTGGTTTGTCTCTATCCAGGGTTGTCACAATGACGCCAAAAATTTTAAATCTTCAGAACCAATCGTGTCCGGCTAAGGGGTGTTAAATATGTTCAAAATCTCCAAGATTTATGCTACAAAAAAAGCTACACAAACCCTTGCAGCTCAAGGAGATTTTGAACATGGCTCATGCTGCC
>JAITGC010000090.1 GCA_031280915.1 Desulfovibrio sp.
GGCGGGGAATTGCCACCCGATATGCAAAGCTGCTCACATCTTTCGAGGCTGCCGTACAAATACGCTGCATAGCACTTTGGTTAAATGTTTTAGCTTGAACTCGTGTAGACACTATCTAGAGCAAGTTCAAAGTGAAATTGCTCTGTTTAAGCCCTGCCCTCAAGGCATTCCACAATCCAGCGGGCGCACTCCCCAGGGCTTTTTCCTTCTGTTTCGCAGTGGAACGCCGCCCAGCCTTTATAGAGCGGATTGCGTTCGTAAAAAAGGTCGGCAAGCGTCTGCCCCGGCGCCATTGTCAGGCCTCTGTCCGGCTTGGCGGCGATACGCCGTTCAATGACGGCAAAAGGGACATCCAGATGTACCAGCGTCCCCAGCTCTGAAAGATGCCGCATGGCGGCCTCATGGTAGACAACGCTGCCTCCGGTGGCGATGACGGCGCGGGAAGCCTTGAGGGAACATATCATTTCCCCTTCGGCCCGGATAAACGTGTCTTTGTCAAAAGCGTCGGCAACATGCTGCAGGGGCACACCATAGGCCGCTTCCAGCAAATGGTCGGTATCCACATACGCCCAGCCGGTCAAACGGGCGATTTCTTTGCCCACAGTGGATTTGCCCGCCCCCGCCATGCCGATAAGCACAATGCAGGGCGCAAGCTGCCGAGGCGCGGCAATAAGTTTTTGTGAAGAGGACATCACAAATCCTCGCTTTTCCAAAACTGAAGCCCTTCCGCACCGAATGTCCCAGAGCATCTTAGCCTTGACGCTTGCTGCGGCGCCCAACGGCGAAAGTACATTTCGTCCACGCCATTTTTGAGGCCTTTACACGCTCAGGCTCAGAGCGGTTCAACATTGAAAATGTTTGACCGCTCAGCGGGCGGATTTTTTGAAAATCCGCGCCACGAAATGCTTGCAAGGCGAACTTGCTTCGCCGTCAAGCAAACATTTCAAAGTAAAATTACCCTAAAGCCTTCCGCTTTCTCTGCCGATAGAGGCATGAGAGGTTATATATGCGCGCATTGTTCCTGGCCTGCTTACTCCTGTGCCCGCCCGACGCGGTCTTGGCCCTTGAGACCCGTTCTCTGCCGCCCTCCTCCGCCCAGCCGGAGTCGTCCGCGTTAACCGCCCGGACAAATTTGACGGAAGAATGGAAAACCTCCGGCGCCGCACGCCTGTATTGGAATACTCTGGTCTCTCCGCGTCAGTTGCAAATGGGAGGGGCGTCTTTCAAAGACCCGGCATCTGTACCGGAACTCCTTTCCAATCCCCCATCGACGCCCAAAAGTCGTAAGACAAGCGTACAAAAACCAAAAACTCCAATACAGGCCGCTTCACAGCCGGCACCGGCAAACGCCGGTTCAACAGCCCTCAAAGCTCCCACCGCCGTTTCCGGAGCGGCTGCCAGCCCGCCGCCAAAGGCCGCCAGCTTGACGCCCGTCCCAAAACCTGAAGCGGCCGGACAAAAATAATCTCTTCAAAGGCCTTCACTCTCGCGCTCTTCCTGACAGACACGATAAAGGCCGAAACCCGTCCCCGGCAAAGCCTTCAGACCCTTGCGGGGAATGAGGTCGCCGCATTCCCCGCAGCAGGAGCTCCGCCGCCAGAGCAATCACTCCTGAATCGCTTGTTCCAGAGTCGCGACAAAGGCGTCCAGAGCCGCCCGCTCAATGACAAGGGGCGGGAGGAGACGCAAAGTTTTTTCATGGCTCAGATTGCAGATATAACCTCTGTCAAGCAATTTTTCCCAAATCTTCCGGCCGTTGGCGGCAAGTTCAATCCCCACCATCAGACCAAGGCCGCGCACTTCTCTGATTTTTCCCGGTTGACGCGAGCGCAGCGCCTCAAGGGCCTCTTTGAGATGCCCGCCCAAAAAAGCGGCGCGCTCGGCCATGTTATCCCGCAGCAGTATTTCCACAGTTTTGGCGGCCACAGCCGACAGCATCTCACCACCGCCGAAGGTCGTCGCGTGTGAGCCGGGTTCGAAGCCTTTGGCGGCGTCTTCTGTAACGAGGATGGCCCCCATGGGCAGACCGTTGGCCAGAGATTTGGCCACGCTGACAATATCCGGCTTAAGCCCGTAATGCTCAAAGGACCAAAATCTGCCGGTGCGGCACATGCCGGTCTGCACTTCATCGCATATGAACAAGATGTCCCTTTCCCGACACAGCGCTTCCACCTTGCGCAGATATTCGCCAGGAAGAGGCACCACCCCACCCTCGCCCTGCACCGTCTCCAGCAGCACGGCGGCTGTGGCGGCCGTGACGGCCCGCCCGAGAGCCTCAAAATCGCCGGCGGCAACCTGAGTAAAGCCTTGGGGCAGGGGCGCGAATCCGTCGCTCAGGCCGGGCCGCCCTGTGGCGGCCAGCGTCCCCAGGGTACGTCCGTGAAAACAATCGCTCAAGGTAATGATTTCGGCGGCATCCCGCCCTTTGACACGGCGCATGTAGCGACGGGCCAACTTGATGGCCGCCTCATTGGCCTCTGCCCCCGAATTGCAAAAGAAGACCTTGGCATGATGACTCGTGGAGAGCAGTTTTTCCGCCAGATCGAGCTGATTATTCTGATAAAAGAGATTGCTCACATGCCAGAGTTGTTCGGCTTGCCGGGCAACAACCCCGCAAAGCTCCTCATGGCAGTGCCCGAGGCCGGTAACAGCGAGACCGGCCAGCAAATCCACATACTCCTTGCCGTCTACATCCCACAGACGCGCCCCCCTGCCCCGCGCAAGGGCCAGAGGATAGCGTCCGTATGTGCGGCAAAGCAGTGCCTCCTCTCTTTTTTTCACTTCCGCAAAGGCTCGTGACATGGCAAAATCCTCCATGCTATTTTCCGGTATGACCAAAACCGCCAGTCCCGCGCTCCGTGGGCGACAAACGCGCCGTTTCTTCCCAACGCGGCCGCGCCACAGGCTGAAAAACAAGCTGCGCTATACGTTCGCCGCGTCTGACGACACGCTCTTCCCCAGAGGTATTCAGGAGGGGCACCAGAATTTCCCCGGTATAATCCGGGTCTATAACGCCCACCCCCTGGGCCACGGCAAGGCCGTCACGCGCGCCAAGGCCACTGCGCGAATACACAAAGCCAGCCATATTCGATGAATATGGCTGTACGGCAATGCCCACAGGAATGAACAACCGCCCGCCCGCAGCTATACGCGCGGCTTCTTCGGCAAAACAGGCCCGCAGGTCAAAACCGGCGGAAAGGCCGGTGGCCGGCGTCAGAAAGTTCTCCTCTCCGGCGGCGTAAAGCTCCCGCGCGCCCGACCGTACAAAGACGATACGCACCATATTCGTATCCATCGCCGTCATCCCGCCTTACAGCCCACATTCGCAAGACAGCGCCTTCCGCCTTGCCCGGCCTGTTCGTCAAGCCCGGCAAGCAAAGCATCCGCATGCTCCACATCCAGGGCAATTTGCGCCGTAAGGGCGGCCACGCTTTCAAACCGCCGCTCCTCGCGCAGGCGTTCCACAAATTCCAAAGATATGCTTTGCCCGTATAAATTAAAGGACACTCCCGGCAAAAAACTCTCCACCCTCACCGCCCCGCCACCGAAGGTCGGCCTTTGTCCCACATTGGTCACAGCCTTGAAACAGCGGGAACCATGCCGTACAAGGGCCGCATACACGCCGTCGCCCGGCAGCAGAACCTCCGGCGCGACCATGTTGGCAGTGGGATACCCAAGCCCGGCCCCCCGCCCGTCGCCGTGCGTCACCTCACCGCAAAAGCCGTAATAACGTCCAAGAAGCCGTCCCGCTCCGCGTACATCTCCTTGGGCTATCATTCCGCGCAAGCGCGTTGAACTGACAATGTCGCCATCAAGCAGCACAGGAGCGAGCTGCTCCACAGCAAAACCATATCGCACACCGATGCCGCGCAGGACATCAACGGAGCCGCCGCGGTTTTTGCCCAGCGAGAAATCATAGCCCACCACAAGACGACGAAGCCCAAGAGGCAAAAGAACACTACGGGTAAATTCCTCAGCCGACATGGCCGCCATTTCCGGCGTAAAAGGCAGCTCCAGCACTTTCTCCACGCCCAAGGCGCGCAAAAGTTCCATTCGGCTCTTCCGGTCGGCAAGCGGAGTGTGTTTATGCGGAGCCAGTACACAGCGCGGATGCGGTGTAAAGGTGACGAGCACACATCCAAGGCTGTTCTCGCGGCATATTTCAAAAGTGCGCCGTATAAGGGCCTGGTGACCAAGATGCACCCCGTCAAAATTGCCGATGGTCGCGCCCGCGCCCAATGGCGACGAAAAAACTTCAACGGAAGAGGCAATGCGCATGGGAGCTAAAGGAGCCTGTCAAAAATATTTTTGTATGTCTTGCGGATGTGCAGGGCCAGTTTAAGGCTCAGACCGCGCTGCTTTCCGGCGTCTCCGCTGAAAAAGGAAGCCAGATGCCGCGCGGCCGGGCTGAAATCCGCCTCTCCCGCCGGAGCCAGCATGGCCCAGTATTCTCCGGCCCGACTGAGGCTTGCCGCACTCTGTTTATCTGGGTAGGCATCCTGATGCCCAGAGGCAAAGGCGGCGAATATGGCCTCCGCGTCCCGAGGAAAGGACTTCTCCAAGGCCAGACGCCACAGGGCCATATGCAGGCCGCGCCATTCCACAAGCATCTGCCGGCGGAGCAAAAACTGCAGGCGGCCTATTTCCATAAGTTCCAATTCCACAGCAAAATCGGTGTCGGTCAGCCGCGCCTCGAAATTTTTCAGCGCCAGCCCCGCCGCGCTCTCTGTTTCGAAATTTTCCGCCGTATTCCACATATCAGGTATTCTCTTTCATTTCGCCGCCGCGGCGACCCCGGCTACGCCGTCCATGGCGGCCCTTGGGCGCTACGGGCGTTCCTTTCCGTATCGCCGGAGCATTGCCGGAAAAACGGTTTTCCTGAAGCGCTTCGCGGTGAAAATCGTCCAAAAGCAATGCCAACAGTTCAAGGCCGCCGTCATCCTCTCCCCCGCCGGCCAGTTCCCGCGCCACAGTCATGTAACGCCCCGTCCGCAAACGTTCCAGGCCCGTCAATTTCCGCAGGCGCGATTCCAGCAGAGTCATCACCCGCGCGCCGACCGCGCGGGCCACATCCTCGTCTGCCGGCAAAGGCAATTCCGTGATGGGAATGCCGTAATGGCGGGCAATGCGCTCAAACTCCATGCGCTGCATCACATCCACGAGGGAAATCACCGTTCCGGCCGCCCCGGCTCTGCCCGTGCGCCCGGCGCGATGGATGTAGCTTTCGTGATCCTCCGGCGGCTCATAAAGAAAGACATGGGAAAGGGCGGGGATGTCTATCCCGCGTGCGGCAACATCCGTCGCGATAAGACAGCGCAATTCCCCGTCCCGGATTTTGTTGAGCACGGCCTCGCGCCTGCCCTGCGAAAGATCCGAGGAAATTTCGTCGGCGCTATAGCCGAAGCCCTGCAAAACCCCCGTCACATAATGCACGTTGGCCTTGGTATTGCAAAAAACAATAGCCTGGGCGGGATTTTCCGTTTCCAGAATGCGCACCAGCGCCCTGTCCTTGTCCATGGGTTTCACTTCGCAAAAAAGGTGCCGTACTTCGGCCACGTGCACCTGTTTGTGGGAGAGAGAAAGCATAGCCGGACGCCGCATGAACTCCGCCGCCAGATTGAGCACATGCGGCGGATATGTGGCTGAAAACATGCAGGTATGCGCAGGCTGCGGGGGCAGGTAGCGCTGCACTTCCTTCATGTCGGGATAAAAACCGATGGAAAGCAGACGATCCGCCTCGTCAAAAATCAGGCAGCGCAAATCATTGAAGCTCATGGTGCGGCGCAGGAGATGATCCAGTATCCGGCCGGGCGTGCCCACAATTACCTGAACGCCGTCGCGCAGGGCGTCTATCTGCTGCTTGTAGCCCACGCCGCCATAAACGGCGGCAGTGGTTATGCCCGTGCCGGCAAAAAGACCCGCTGCCTCACGCGCCACCTGAACCGCAAGCTCTCGCGTGGGGGCAAGCACAAGGGCCTGCACGGCTTTGATTTCCGGAGAAAGACGCTGCAAAAGCGGCAACAGGTAACAGCCTGTCTTGCCAGAGCCGGTGCGGGACTGCACCATAATGTCCCGGCCTTCAAGCAGGTAGGGCAAGCCCAGAGACTGTACGCGCGTCAAGGCCAGCCAGCCCACACGGGAGCACGCCGCGCGCACGGATTCGGGCAAATTCTCCAATGTGACGGCGGGCAGGGCATCCTCCGGCTCACTGATGGAAACTTCCTCGGGGTGAGCCGCCGGGAACCGTTCTTCTTGCCCGTGCCGGGGCAATGGCCGGTTTTCCGGCTCGGAGTCTTCGGAAAAACGCTCTTCTGTCATAGCTTGTCCCGCTGTGAAGTTCTTCGCGACGGCGCGGCCGAAAATACGTGCCGCCGCTCTCCGTCATCAACATTTGGAGGGATTGGCGAATTTGATGCCTTTGCTGACGCGCAAAGGAGTACTCTGCCACAGGGCGCGTTTTTTCGCAAGACGCTATCCAGGTGATCCTTTTTAAGAATTAAAAAATCCCTCGTGGAATCCGCCCGCTGATTCCTCATTGCCAAAACGGCCCTGAAAGATTTATAAACTTCACAAGAACAGCATTGCCGCTTTTCCGCCGCGAGGGAACACTATGAACCGCAATCCGTTTATCATCCCGTGGGCCGTATGCGCCGCCCTGCTCTGCTTTGCCGCCGCGCCGCGCGCGGAGACGCCCCTGCTCATTGAAGGCAAAAAAACACTGCACCAACGCGTTGTCTCCCATCCCGGCGCAGTGCTCCATTCCGCTCCGGACGCGCGGGCAGGGCTTGCCTCAGACAAGGTGAAAACCTTCACGGTGTTCTACGTCTATGCCCGGCAGGGTGAGCGGATTCAGGTGGGCGTATCGGATCGCCGGGCGGATGGTTGGCTGGACGCCGCCAAAACAACCGCGTGGAATCAATCCCTGACCATGCTTTTCACCGACCGCATGGGACGGCGGCCAGTGCTTTTTTTCAAAGACCACGACTCTCTGGAAAAGCTCTGCCTTGACGACAAACTGGAAGAAAAAGTCCTGCAGTACGAAAAAGTCCTGCAAAGCGGGCGCATCCCGCCCGCTTTTCCGGTTACCGCCCAGGAACCGTCTGAAGCCGCCGTGGCCGAAAAAAACTTCTACCTGCTGCCCGTGCTCAATGTGGACAACGCCTTCGGCGAAAGCGCAAAGCTGCTGGAAATCGCCTCCATTGACCCCGGCGACGGCGGCAATGATGAATCGGCCTCCCCCCCGGCGGACAAGGATTTGCGTACCGGTTTTGTCTTTGTCATTGACACCACCATTTCCATGAAGCCGTACATAGACCAGACCCTGAAACTCGTGCAGAGCATTTATGACGAGTTGGAAAAAAATCCCCACGGCGACAAAATCGCCTTTGCCGTGATGGCCTTCCGCAGCAATACGGATCTGACGCCGGCCCTGGAATACACCACCAGGCTTATCAGTGACTTCAAAACCTACAAACAGCGCGCCGAGTTGGAAAATGCCCTGGCGCAGGTGAAGGAAGCGGGGGTTTCCTCCCACGCCTATGCCGAAGACTCCTTCGCCGGCATCAAGGACGCGGCGGACAAACTGAGTTGGCAAAACTACGCTTCCAGAATCATGCTGCTCATCACAGACGCCGGCCCCTTGCGCGAGGGGGACAAAACATCCCGCACCGGCATGGCTCCCTCGGTTATGGCGGAATATCTCAAACGGAGCAATATATACCTCACCGTGGCGCACATCAAAACCCCCAGGGGCATAAAAGACCATTCTCCGGCCGAGCGCGCCTACCGGGAGCTTGCCAGACAGGCGGACAACCAGACAAGCTACATAGCCCTCGACGCATCCACCCCCCAAAAGGGCGTGGCGGCCTTTGAAGCCGTGGGCAGACGCCTTGCCCAGGGATATAACGCCCTGGTGACCGCCACGGCTGAAGGCAAACTTCTTGCCGCTCCCCTGCGGACAAGTCCCCAGAAAAAACTCAGCCCTGAGGAAGAGGCGCGACGCATCGCCGAATCCACCGGCTACGCCATCCAATTGCGCTTTCTCGGCAACAGGCAGGGCTCGCGCGCTCCAGGCGTGGTGCGGGCCTGGGTGGCCGACGCCGATCTGGCAAAGCTCGCGCGCGATCCCCAGGCTCAGCCCGTTATCGCCATACAGCCGGCGGTACTGGTGACCAAGACCCAGTTGAGCCAGTTGCGAGCGCAGTTAAAGGCCATTTTTGAAAGCGCGCGGCAGTCCTTCCTCAAGGACGAATCCCAAAATTTCTTTCAGAACATCCTTTCCGCCGCGGCTCAGATGACGCGCGACCCACAGGCATTTGCCCAGGCGCCGGGGAAAAACCTGGCCCAGTCCGGGGTATTGGGTGAATTTCTGGACGGCCTGCCCTACAAAAGCCGAATCATGAATCTCAAAGAAGACGACTGGTATCAGATGAGCACCGGAGAACAGAAAAACATTCTCAATCACCTGGAAGCGCTTATCAAATTTTACGAGGAATGCGACAGGGACAACACGCACTGGGAGGGCTTCGGTTCGCCCCACCGCGACGAATGGGTATACCGCATCCCCCTGAGCATGCTGCCCTAAACCCCGCGAGTGCAACCCGGCCATGATCTTTTCTCTGGAAAATGTGGTCAAAAACCGCGCGCAAGGCACGGGCTACCGCCTTGCCATAGGCTGTCTGCGCATAGCGCGGGGTGAGCGGGTCGCCCTCACGGGCCTGAGCGGCAGCGGCAAGAGCACGGCCCTGGACATCCTCGGCATGGCCCTGCAGCCGGACGAAGCGCAAACCTTTCTGCTCACGCCGGATGAAGAAACCTTTGACGTGGCGGGCCTGTGGCGAAAAAAATCCCTGGACGCCATGGCCGGCATCCGCCTGCGGCATATCGGCTATGTGCTTCAATCCGGCGGGCTGCTGCCCTACCTCACTGTGGCGGAAAACATGGCCCTCACCGCGCGCATGCAGGACAAAGGCGAGACCTTCGCCACGAAACGCGCGGCCGAGGCGGCTGAGGCCTTGGGCATAGCCCATCTGCTGTCTTCCTACCCCTCCACCCTCTCGGTGGGGGAACGCCAGCGGGCCGCCATAGGCCGTGCCCTGGCGCCCCGGCCCGATATTGTGCTGGCCGACGAACCCACCGCCGCGCTGGATCCCATACACGCCCAAGGCGTTATGCGCCTTTTCGCGGACATGGCGGAAGAAATGGGGGCCACCCTGATCATGGTCAGCCATGATCAAACCCTGGTGCGCGAAGCCGGGCTGCGCACCGTTGAAATATCCGTAACAGCCGCCGAAGACGGGGCCGTCCTGGCGGTCATCGACGACAGGACAACGCCATGCGCCGCATCGTGATTATCTCCCGGCTGGCCGCCAAAGACTGGCGCCATGAACTTACGCTCTCCCTCTGCGCCGTGCTGGCCCTGGCCAGCATGCTGACGCCCCTGCTGGTGCTCAACGGCGTACGCGTGGGCCTTGTGGAAAGTCTGCGCTCCACCCTGCTGCGCGACCCGGCGGCCCTCATTATTATCCCCGCCGGCAGCGGCGGCGGATTTGCCGGAGAACTTTTCGACCAGTTGCGTCAGCGGCCGGACGTGCTCTTTGTCACGCCCCGCACGCGCGATGTGGCGGCGGAAATACAGTTCGCGGCCAAAGACGGCGCCTACATCCCGCTGACGCTGGAGCCCACCGGCCCCGGCGATCCGTTGCCGGAACGCTTCGGCCAGTCTTTGCCGGGCGGCCTGCCCGATGCCTCCGCGCCGGAAGCCACGGTGCTTTCCGCCGGCGCGGCCAGAAAACTCTCCGCCGCCAAAGGCGACATAGTACATGGCCGCCTCGGGCGAAAACGGCCGGACGGCGCTCTGGAGACAACATCCTTCACGGCCACGGTCACAGGCGTACTGCCCTTGGAGGCCATCGCCTCCGACACGGCCTTTTTTCCCCTCTCGACGCTGGAACATATTCAGGACTACCGTGATTACATCGCCGTGCCCGCCAGGGGCTGGACAGGATATCCCGCCCCCGCCGTCCAACGGCGCTATGAATCCTTCCGCCTCTACGCGCGGGATCTGGACAGCGTGGAAACACTGGACGCCCATCTGCGCGGCCTGCATATCAACGTCGTCACCAAGGCCAAGAGTATCGCCGACATCCGCATGATAGACGCCTCCCTCGGCCGGCTGCTGCTCATTGTCGCCTCTGCGGTCAGCGCGGGTTTCGCGGCCTTCACCCTGAGTTCATCCTTGGCGGCTGTGCGCCGCAAAGACAAAATGCTCGGCATCCTGCGCCTGCTGGGCTTTTCCCGGGCGGCCCTCCTGTGCTATCCTCTGTGCCAGACCCTGCTCACCTGCCTGTGGGGAACATTTCTGGCCTGGCTTCTGGCGCGCGGCGTGGCCGCAAGCATTGACACCCTGTTTGCCGCGCGGTTGACGGGAGAGGTACTCTGCGCCGTGCGGCCCGGACATTTTCTGGCTGCTCTGGGCATCGGCCTTGCCCTGTCCCTTGTCTCGACCCTCTATCCGGCCCTCCGGACGGCCGGCATTGAACCCTCTCTTGTGGTGCGCGATGTATAACGCGGCCGGAACGGACAGGACATGAGACGCGGCGCGGTGTGCGAAAATATATCACGCTGCCTCGTCCTGCTGGCCCTGCTGACCCTGCTGTGCCCGCCGGCATTGCCCCAGGCGGCCGCGCTACGACGCCAGGATGAAAAACTCGCGGCCGACAAGGCATGGAATCCCAGGCCGGATCCGGATGACCTGACCCTGCCGATGCCCTGCGACGGCCGGATGGTTTTCCGCCCTGTGGCCGTGCCGGGCAAAAATCCGCTTTATGACAAAAAATTCATCATGGGCGTACACGCCGCCGCTGACCCCACGCGCGAAAAATATGAACGCGTTCGGGACGGCCATGTCGGAGGCCCCTTCACCCGGGAGGATATGCCGGCGCCGTGGCGCGTGAAACTCGGCGGCCAGCCCTCTGAAAATTTCTATTATTTCATCGCCAAATACGAGGTCACCTGGTGGCAGTGGAACGCCGTCATGAACGGGCAGTGCCTGAAAGCGCCCATCCCGAAGGAGATGGCGGAACCCGTTTCCGGCATAAGCTGGTTCGAGATGCAGGAATTCATGCGAAATTACATGTTGTGGCTGTTGGCCGGGCACAAGGAAACTCTGCCCATGTACAAGGGCAACGACAAGGACATCGCTTACCCGCGCCTGCCGACGGAGGAAGAATGGGAATTCGCCGCCAGAGGCGGCCTCAATGTGCCGGAGGAAAGCCGCAACCAGGAGGATTTTCACCCCCTTGGCGAGCTTGAGAGGGCGGATTTCGGGGTTTTTTCCACGCGGGACAAAATCCCCGCGGGCCCCGCCCCCATCGGCTCACGCCACCCAAATCCTCTTAAACTTTACGATATGGCGGGCAATGTCAAAGAGCTTACGCAGTCTTCCTTTCGTTTCAGCATCCCCGACATGGGCAACGGCGAAAAAACCGTTGCTCCGCGCCCGCACGGTTCGGTCGGCGGCCTTGTAGTCAAGGGCGGAAGTTTCCGAAGCGGCGAGGAAGACGTCCTGCCCGGAAAGAGGGAGGAAACGGCCCTCTTCAACGAAAGCGGCCCTGTGAAATCACGGGAGCTGGGCTTTCGTCTGGCCCTGGGCGGCATCAACACCCCGGCTTCGGCCGAACGCATGAAACAGCTCCGACTGGCGGAACGCTCCCTGGGAGAAAAACGTGCCGCCGGGCAAACAATTCCGCCGCCCGCCCTTGCGGACAGCCCCGTGAAAATCGACCCTTCGGGCGAACTCACGGCGGAGTTGAACAAGATCATCCAGGCGACAGCCTCTCCGGTGGCCAGAGGCAACCTTGAGCAGTACCGCCGCATGGTGACGGATTACGAAAACGCCGTTGAACGCCGTGAAGACGCGGAAATCCTCAGCGGCCTGCGTTCATTGCTGTATCATGTTGAAGGCCAGCGAAACGCCGGAGCGCGCTTCAGCTACCTCAACCTGATCATGCAGCAGCCGGGCGCGGACAATCCGGCGGTGAGGGAACGCAACCGGCAGTCCATGAGAGACTGGAGAACCGTTCTGAACAACATGACGAACAACTATAAGGAGGGCCTCTCCCACCTCCTGAAAAAAGCGCGGGACAGGGATTTTTCCTCCTATTTCGCTCAATTGCGCAGTGAATATACAACGGATGACCTGTACAGCAGGCACATGATTGAAAATCTGGCGGCCCTGGAAAAACATCTCCGGAAAGTCCGGCTTCGCAGCCTGGACGGCCTTTCCAAAGAGGACATATGGCGGGACGTCATCCAGGAAAAAACGCTCAAGTCCATCATGGAAATCAAATAGTGAGCGGCGATGCATTCGCCTCGCCGCCAGAGCAATTTCAAAGGGAAACTGCCCTGGTCAAGGCGATCTTTCTGGATCGTGACGGAACGCTCAACAAAGAAACGGGCTACCTTCACAATTGGACGGACTGGCGATGGCTGCCCGGCGTGCCGGAAGCCCTGGCCCTTTTGCGCCGCCACGGTTACAAACTCGTCGCGGTAACCAATCAATCCGGCCTGGCGCGCGGCCTCTACAGTCCTGAAGCCGTAACGCGTCTGCACCAGGAGGCGAACCGGCACCTCGCCTCCCGCAAGGCCGCCCTGGACGCCTTTTATTACTGCCCGCATCATCCCGATTTCACCGGCCCGTGCGACTGCCGGAAACCCAAACCGGGAATGCTGCTGCGGGCAGCGACGGAAATGGATCTCGACCGCGCGCGCTCCTGGATGGTAGGCGACAAAATTTCAGATGTCGAAGCTGGCCTCGCCGCCGGCTGCCGGGCTGTCCTGGTGCGCACGGGTTACGGCCGCGAGGCGGAGAAATGCCTGCCCGCTTTCGTGCATGTGGCCGATGACCTGCCCGCAGCGGCCGCGCACATTCTGCGGCATGAAGCCGGAAAAAACGGCGCCGGCGCGCGTTGAACGGCAAGGGCGGACTTCCCGTTGCAAAAAAAGCCGTCTTTTTGCATAGTATGCCTCGTGAGGACATCCATGTTTCGCATGATGCGCACCCTTGTCTGGCTTGCCTGCCTGCTGCCCGCCGGTTGCCTTCAGACGCGTCTGCCCGAAGGCGTTGTGGCCGCCGTCAACGGCGAACCCATCTATCTGCGTACCGTGCAGGCGCTGCTGGACGGACGTACCGCCGCCAGCGGCGCGTGGGAAACCCGTTCCCTGAAAGTCATGAAAAGCCGCTATGGAGAGGCCTTGGGCGCGCTTATAGTCAATACCCTTGTCCGGCAGGAGCTTGTCCGCCGCAAAAATGCCGTGAGCGACGAAGACATGGGCCAGGCGCTGGCGGCAATACACGCTGATTATGGGGAGGAAGATTTTTCGCGCATTCTTGCCGATAAATCCTTCAACGAAACGGAATGGCGGCATCTGCTGCGCGACCATCTGTCCGTGCAACGCTTTGAAAAAAATATTCTGCTGCCCGGAATCAGGGTGGAACAGCCCGCCGTGCGCGCCTATTACCAGAAACATCTGGAAGACTTCAATTTGCCGGAAACCTTTGATGTCTGCTTTGCCTCGGCAGAGCGGAAGGAATATCTGGAAGCCTATCGCATCGCCTTCCCGGATACGGCGTATCCGTCAGGCGCGGTGTCGGAGCAGTGCCAGCATATCCTGCCGCGGAATTTGCCTCCGGAGTGGGAAAAGGCCCTGTCCGTCCTTGGAGAACGTAGATGTGCCCCTTCCACCTCCGGGAAACAGGGATGGGAAACCCTTTGCCTCAAACAGCGCCAGCCGGCCGGCGTCCTGAGCATGGCCGACGCCTATGCCCTGATAGAACAGCAACTGCTGGAGGAAGAAAAACCGGCCGCCTTCCAGCGATGGCTTGAGACAAGCCTGGCGACTGCGGACATTCGGGTGTCGCCCCATATAAAGGACGACCTGTTGGCGCCGCCTCTCCCCGAGGCGATGCCGGCGGCCACGGCCCCGTTGGAGGAGGAAGGCGAACACCATGGGCTGGACGCCATTGCAAACTAGACGTATTTAGGCTAAAAGTGATACTTTGCCGGAACATGAGGGAGAGGGAATCCGTGAAAAAAATTTTTCCGCTGTTGGCGGCAGCGTTGTTGTGTGCCGTTGCCGCCGCCCATGCCGCCCAACTCAACAAGGTGGCGGCCGTTGTCAACGGCCAGGTAATCACCATGGTGGATCTGCAAAAGGCCGCCTTGCCGGAACTCGCGCGCGCGCGCATCAACCCGGAAAATCCCGCACAGGCCGATGCGGCCAGGGAAATCCTGGGCAAGGTACTTGACCTGATGATCATGGATATTCTCCTCGGGCAGGAAGCCGCGCGCCTCAAGGTCAACGTTGCTTCCAGCGAGGTGGACAACGAGCTTGCCAAAATGATGCGGGCGCGCAATTTCACCAAGGAGCAGTTTGAAGCCCAGCTTGCCGCGCAAAAAATATCCCTTTCGGAAATCCGCAAGAACATGGAAAAATCTCTGCTGCGGCAAAAAATTATGGGCATGGCCGTCGGGCGCAGGGTTGTGGTGCGTCCGGAGGAAATCAGCGCCTATTACGAAAGCCATAAGAATGAACTGTACAACCGGGAGGGGCTGCAATGGGGTTTTATTGTGTACCATCCCCAGGCGGACGGCAAATCCCTGGCGGCCAAGGTGAAAAGCGGCTCTCTCTCCTTCGGGGAAACCGCGCGCAAGTATTCCATTGCCCCCAACAAGGACAAGGGGGGCATCATGGGGCCGGTTCTCTGGGAAAACATCAACCCTGACCTGGAAACACGCCTTGCGGCCCTGAAACCGGGAGAAACGTCCGACGTCTTTGACATCGCCAACGAGGGAATGACCTTCAAGGCGCAGGTACGCCTGTTCCGGCCCGGAGGGGGCGAGGAAAAGCCCCTTACCCTGGAAGAGGCCACCCCGCGGATTGACGCTCTCCTCCGCGAACCCAAAGCGAGGGAACGCTTTGAGGAATACGCTGCCGGCCTCAAGAACAAGGCCATTATCGATATACGGCTTTAGGCGTATTCCGGGCGAAACCGTAACGACAGGGGCCTCGGCATGACATTGGAGGAACTGGGCGCGGTCTTGCGCAATGAACGCGAAAAACGCGCCCTGAGCATTGACCACGTCAGCGAAATCCTGAAAATCAGCGCGCGCCTCCTGCGCGCCCTGGAAGAGGGGGATATGGCATCTTTGCCCCATCCCGCCTATATCAGGGGCTTTATCCGCTCCTATGCGTCCTTTCTCGGCCTCACTGCGGAAGAGATAAGCTCCGCCGTCATCCCCGCCGCCCAGGATGGAAGGGCCGCCCCCCAGGCGAACGCCCGCCCCTTTGAGTCACCGAAAAAACCGCGCGGAAAGGGCCGCCTCCTCGCCATAGCCCTGCTTGTCGCCGTTGCCGGCATCGCTGCCGTTGCCTGGCGGCCATTGTATTCAACCCTGGTCACTGCGCCGAAACGTCTTGCCGAGCCTTCACCGCCCGCGGAACAGGAACGGCCCCTCTTCTCCGCTCCGCAAGACAAAACTGATGCCGACACGCAAAAGCCGGACATGGCGCAAAACAACAGCGCCACGCCATCGCTTCTGCCGCCGGAAGCAGCCCCCATCCCCCCCGCCGAGCCGCTGACGCCAGCCACGGCGGGCATTACGGACACGGCGCGGACACGGCCCTCTCCCCACAACGTCATCATCACCGCCACAGAGGAATGCTGGATACACTCCCGCGCCGACGGCACGGACACGCGCCAGTTTTCCCTCCGAAAAGGAGACACCTTCGCCCTGACCTTCCGGCACACATTGGATCTGAAACTGGGCAACGCCGGAGGAGTGCGCATCCGCTACAACGGCCAACCCCTGCCCTCTCCCGGCCTGCCCGGCCAAGTGCGTACCCTGACCTTTCCCCCGCAGGCGCGGCAGGAATAGCCGCCGGCGAGGTTTTGCCAATGCTGCGGGAATGGGCGGACAACGGTTTTGTGCTTCGCATCGGACGCTTCCGGGAAACGGACGTCTGGCTGAAAACCCTTTGCAGAACGCGCGGGCTGACCACTCTTTTCGCCTTTGGCGCGAGCCGCAGCCGGAAACGCTTCTGCGGTTGCCTGGACGTGCTGAACACCCTGCGCTGCCACATCCGGACAACTGAAAACGGACGCTTTTTCAATCTTCAGGAAGCCGTTTTGCTGATGGGGCCGCGCCGGTTGCGCAGCAACTGGCAACGCATGGGTCTGGCCGCCAATTGCCTGCGCTTTGTGGAAAGCTTGGGCGCGACGCCGGAAAATGCTGTTGAGCTATTTGATATAGTTGAAGATTTACGTCGCACACTGGAAGACAGGCCCCATCTGCCCTCCCTCCTTCCTCTTTTTTTTCGCCTGCGCATGGCGCGGGCCGGTGGTTTTGCGCCGCAACTGCGCAGTTGCGGCCTCTGCGGCGGTTCCTTGGACAAAGGCGCTTTTTTTCTGGTCAATGAAGGGCAAACGCTTTGCCCGCGTTGCCGCCCCGCGTCCATGGCCTACGCGGTGAAGCTTTCCGGCGCCGGCCTTGGCCTTTTGCAGCACGTCTGCGACACGCCGCCCTCGGACTGGCCCCATGAGGATTTGCCGCCGCCGGAGCGCCGGGCCTGCGCCGGGGCCATTGACGGTTTTGTACAGTACCATCTGGGTCTTGCCTTTGAGGACGGACGCTTCCGCCGGGTGTGATCCGCCCTTCAAACGGCGATTTCGGGAGAAAACATGAATTTTCAGGATGTCATTGCGACTCTTCAGGCTTACTGGGGCAAGCGGGGCTGTGTGCTGGAACAGCCCTCCGGCGTCGAATGCGGGGCCGGCACGTTCAACCCCAGCACGTTTTTGCGCGTCATCGGCCCGGAGCCTTGGCGAGTGGCCTATGTGGAGCCTTCCCGCCGCCCGGCGGACGGCCGCTATGGAGAAAACCCCAACCGCCTGCAACGCTATTTTCAGTTCCAGGTCATACTCAAACCCTCGCCCGACGACGTGCAGGAGTTGTACCTTCAGAGCCTGGAGGCCCTCGGCCTGGACACGGCCCGGCACGACACGCGCTTTGTGGAGGATGACTGGGAATCTCCCACCCTCGGCGCCTGGGGTCTTGGCTGGGAAGTCTGGCTCAACGGCATGGAAGTGAGCCAGTTCACCTATTTTCAGCAGGCTGGAGGCATTGACCTCTCGCCGGTCAGCGTGGAACTGACCTATGGCCTTGAGCGGCTCGCCATGTATCTGCAAGGGGTGGAATCCGTCTATGACCTGCGCTGGAACGCCGGCGTAACCTATGGTCACATCTATCACCAGAACGAAGTCGAGCAGTCCCGCCACAACTTCGAGGCCAGCGACCCCTCCATGTTGCTGCGGCATTTCGCTGACCATGAGGCCCAGTGCAAAACCCTGCTCTCGCAAAACCTGCCCTGGCCAGCCTATGATTATTGCCTCAAGTGCTCCCACACCTTTAACCTGCTGGACGCGCGCGGCGCCATCTCCATCACCGAGCGCGCCGCCTACATCGGACGGGTGCGCGCGCTGGCCTCGGGCGTGGCCAGGCTGTACGCGGCGCAGCGAGAAGAAATGGGCTGGCCCTTGCTGACCAGAGCAAATTAACGATGTTAATTTGCTCTGCAAGGATTGGCTTGCAAATTCCTGCAGCAAGATTGCCGCAAGGCGAAGCTGCTTCGCCGTCAAGCGACATAAGCGTAACATGCTCTAAGTCCTGAACAGATGGGCAATGGGGCAATTCTTCAAAACGTGTTGATTGAGGTTTACTATGGCGACATTTCTGCTGGAAATCGGCAGTGAAGAGCTGCCGGCCCGTTTTCTGGGGCCAGAGGCGGCCGAACTTGAAGAGCGCTTTGCCGCCGCCCTTGATGAAGCCGGTCTGGGGCATGGCTCTGTACGGGTTATGACCACTCCGCGCCGGGCCATTGTGCGCATTGAGAGCGTGCAGCCGGCCCAGAGGGAAAAGGAAGAACTTGTGCTGGGACCGGCCGTGCGCGCGGCCTTCACCTCCGAAGGTGCGCCCACAAAGGCTTTGGAGGGTTTTATGCGCGCCAGCGGGCTGCCCCTGGAGACCGCCTTTCGCACGCGGACGGAAAAGGGCGAATACATGGCTGTGCGCAAACGCTCCGGCGGCGCCCCGGCGGCGGAAATTCTGGCCGGACTCTGCCCGGCCGTGCTCAACGCCCTGCCTTTTGCCAAACGCATGCGCTGGGGCGCGCGCAATCTCGCCTGGGCCCGCCCTGTGCGCTGGATTCTGGCCCTGCTGGATGCGGACGTCGTCCCCTTCAGCCTGGGACATCTCCAGTCCGGCAACAAAACCTTCGGGCACCGCGTCCACGGCTTCGGCCCCTTTGAGGTGCCCCATGCCGAGACATGGCAAAGCGTCGTGACGGAACAGGGGGCCATCACCCCGGACGGCCGGGAACGCCGTACCCGCATAAAAAACGGTGGGGACGCCCTGGCTCACTCCGTCGGGGGCAGCGTACTCTGGAAAGAGAGCCTGCTGGACGAAGTGGAAGGACTGACCGAACATCCCGTTCCTCTGCTGGGGAATTTTGATCCCGCCTTTCTGGAAGTGCCGCGTGAAGCGCTTTTAACAAGCATGGAAAGCCATCAAAAAAGTTTCGGCCTTGAAGGGCCTGACGGTGCCCTGCTGCCGCATTTTCTCACTGTCCTCAATCTGACTCCACAAGACCTTCCGCTGGTCAAACACGGCTGGGAGCGCGTACTCCGCGCCCGGTTGGAAGACGCGCGCTTTTTCTGGCGCGCGGACATGAAGGAAAATTTTGACCTCTGGCTTGAAAAGCTTGAGCAGGTCATCTTTATCGGCGGCATGGGCGGCATGGGCGACAAGACCCGTCGCCTGGAAAGGCTGTGCGCCTCTCTGGCCCAACAGTACGCGCCCGGCCTTATCCGGCAGGCGGCGCGCGCCGGCAGGCTTTCCAAAGCGGATCTCGTCACCGGGCTTGTGGGCGAATTTGACGACCTGCAGGGCATCATGGGCGGCATTTATGCCGGGCACAAGGGAGAAGCTCCTGAAGTGGCCGAGGCCCTGAAAGAGCAATATCTCCCCGCCGGGCCGGATTCTCCGCTGCCCCGAAGCGTCACGGGCGCGCTGCTGGCCCTGGCGGACAAAGCGGACACCCTTGCCGGCTGCTTCGGCCTGAACATGACGCCCACCGGCGCGGCCGATCCCAACGGCCTCAGACGCTGCGCCCTCGGCATCATACGCATTGCACTGGCCTTCGGCTTTGATCTGGACGTCCGCGCTCTCCTCGCCAGCGCCCTGGATGGCTATACCGCCCAAGGCAAAGAACTGCCCGTGGCGGAAACCCTGAACAAGCTCATGGAATTTATGGCCGGCAGGCTGCGCGGGCACATCCTGGCTCAAGGAGAAAGCACCCTGCTGGCCGATGCGGTACTCAAGGCGGGCCTGGATCGCCCCGGCGACTGCATGGCCCGCCTTGCGGCGCTGACGGCCTTCAGCCGGGAAGCAGGTTTTGAGGAAGCCGTGTACGCCTTCAAACGCGTGACCAATATTGTGCGCAAGCAAGGGGATGGACCGCTGCCGGAAAGCTGGGACGCCGCCCTTTTGGCTGAAGACGCGGAGAAAGCCCTTGCCGAAACCCTGGAAAAGATTTTGCCCAAACTGGACAAGCTCCAGGCCACAGGCGACCATCCGGCGGCCCTGACTTGTCTTGCGGAACTACGCCCGGCGGTGGACGCTTTTTTTGACAACGTAATGGTGATGTGCGAGGACGCCTCCATCAGGAACAACCGCTTGACCATGCTGCGCGCCCTGCGCGATCGCTTCGCGCGGCTCGCGGATTTCGCGGCCCTGCAACTATGACGGTCAGCCCTCCGGAAAATCTTCCCGAATCGCGGCAGCACAGGAACGCGGCAAAAATTTTTCTTCTTCCCAGTTTTTTTGTTGACACCAACGTATGACACATGTAAGTCTGGACTCATCCCCAACCAATACTCGGCAGATGGGGTACCCCGCCTGAGGCTACGCGACAGGCCAGGCGGGCTCGCTCGCCGAGCACGTTGGGTTACCCCAGTCCGAAGCCTGCAATCCGGCTTGTACTGGCCTCAGTTTCCCTTGGGCATGGTCTCCGACGGCGTCGCCGCATACCCCGCCGGAAAACCCAGCCTCATGAACCGGCGCGGGGCCGTGCGCCCCTCATCGCGGACAACGGGCCAAAACCGTCTCTCGGGGAACGTCCGCAATGGGCCTGTTCATGTCAGCCACCCCTCTGATCCTCCTTTTGTCCCGCTGGCCGGGGCGCTTTGTTGCGTCCTGTTTCCGCCGTCTCTTCCCGGAGGCGAAACCTTTCCGGCGGCCTGTGAACAAACATTCATACACAAGGCCGCCCTCTACAAGGAGAAGCGTATGGCTGACATGATGATCGACAGACCGGAATGGGGGCAGGCAATACGGACGTCCTTTCCCTCACCTGATGACAACCGCAAGATTATACTGAACTTTTTAACAGAAAATGCCGAGATCAGCCGTGTGGACAACAGCTTGGTCTTCACCTTTGAAGACGGAGCTTCCCTGGAACTCGAAAACTTCTATGTTGAATTCTCCAAAGAAAACCTTCCTCAATTCCAAATTGGCGGCCGGCTGGTCGCGGGCATGGACTTCTTTGAATCCTTCGCGCCGGAAATCACCCCGGCCATGGGCGTGGGCATAAGCTCGCGCGGCGGGCGCTATACAGACTTCATCGACAGCGACCTCATCAACGGCTTGAAACATCTGGACGGCCTGAACGAGAACTTCAACCTCACCAGCAGCGACTCCGACAGCCTGGATACCCTCCAGCCCCTGGCCTTTGCCGCGACCACCCGCAAAGGGCAGGGAACGGGAAAGGATGGCACGGACGTGGACGCGGACGGCCCGCCCCTGCTCCAGGCCCTGCCGTTCCTGCCGGAGACGCCCGCGGAGCCGCCCCGCTTTCTTGCCGCTCCGCCGCCGCCGGCCAACGCCTATGACGTCCGCGCCGTGCTGCATTCAGACTACGCGCAGACCGGAGACCATGTAGATGTGAGCAAGATCGGGCAAGGAGCCAACAGCATCGCCCTTAACGGATGGGCCGCCTTCGGCACAACGGATATCGAAAACTACCTGACGCCTTCCCTGGTCGGCGGCGCTCTGGTCTTCACCCTGACCGAAGCGGGCCGCCTGGCCTGCACGGCCTCCCCCTCCCCCCTGGAAGGGTATTACAGCGTCACGGGCAATGACGGACAGGAGCACGTGGTGCAAATCATCGTGCCGCAAAACGAAAACGTCTTCCAGAGCGCCTCCTTCTCCAGCCTGTACGGCGCTGACGCCTGGTACGCCACCCACAGGATACAGGGCGAAACGCATTACGGCCACGGCAATGGCGGCGAGGGATACAGCATCACCGCCAGCGACAGGCAAGATGACGTCAACATCGCCGGCAGCATTATCTTCTCTTCCGCCATCAGTACCGGCGACGGCGACGACACGGTGACGATCCCCGACGTGAACCTGGGGAACGTCGTCGGCGGCAGCACTGTCGCCGTCAGCACCGGCGATGGCCATGACATGCTGACGGTCAAGGGTTACGTGGAGGCCGTGGACAACAGCACGGTGAACATCAGCACCGGCAACGGCAACGACGTGCTGACGTTCGAGGACGTGGAGGCCCTGGACAACGGCACGGTGAACATCAGCGCCGGCGACGGCGACGACGTGCTGACCTTCGGGACTTACCTGTACGCCGGCGCCGACAGCGCAGTGGACATCAACGCCGGCAACGGCGACGATACGCTGACGGTGGACAGGGGCGCCTGGGCGCTGGGAGGCTCTGCACTGCACATCAACGCCGGCGACGGCGGCGACGTGCTGGCCTTCGGGATGGACATATACGCCGAGGACGGCACAGTGCACGTCGAAACCGGCAAAGGCGGCGACATACTGACGATTGGAGGCAAGATAGAAGCCCAGTACGATGGCGCCGTACTCATCGAAACCGGCGAGGGCGACGACATCGTCAGCATAGGCGGCAAAATCGACACATCCTCCAGCTCCGGCAACGCCGTCACCATCGACCTTGGAGAGGGCGACGACATCCTGCGTATCGGCGGCCTGATCCAGGACAACGGGGACAATGTGTCCATCAGGGGCGGCGAGGGCACGGATGTGTTGTTCAGGGATATGCTGGTCAACGATTTCAACGACCTGGACGCTCTGCTTTCCTCCAGTTCCAGTATGGAAATCGCCGTCAGCAGCTTTAGCGGGGTGGATTTCTCCATTATCCCCAACTTGGCGGACATCGGCATCCATATCAGAGCCGACGGGAAAATCGACATGGCGACATCCGACTGGGACTACGTCAGCGATAGCGGCCCCGGCGGCCACGTCCACTATGAATACAAGGGGGGAGAGCATGCCTATGACGGCATAATCGCCAGCGTGGCCGAAACATATCTGGCGAACGGCTGATAGCATCGCCGGATTCGCGCCACTCCCGCGCGAGAACCGGAAACAGGAACGCCCGCCTCTCTCCCCCAGAAAAACCAGGGGAAAGGGGCGGGCGCCAAATGGACTACGCCTTCGCGCTCTGTTTGGACATCGCCTGAACGACGTAAACGACAAGCTCAAGCACGGTCTTCTGCCCGTCTGCCGGGAGTTCCCCCAGCACCTCGGCGATGTTTTCAGCGAGCTTTTCCGTCGCCGGGTTGTACTGTCGGAACAGGCATGCGGACGAACATTGCAATTTCGCGGAGAGATCGGATATCCGTGACATTTTTGGAGCGATTTTCCCTTTTTCCATTCTCATCATCGCTTCCTGGGTAATACCCAAGGCCACCGCCAGTTCCTTCTGACTGATCCCCAGTTTTTTCCGGCGTTCGGAAATATTTTTCCCCACAATTTCGGCAAGATTGCAATCAGACATAACTTCGATAACAGCTCGCGTTGAAATGTTCAGGGAATGGCCCCGTTCTGTCGGACGGTCGTCTTCTCTCGTAGGGCAATCTATCTTACGAGCGACTAAAGAATCGATAGGACTCAAACTTTTTTATCTTGACTTTTAAGTTTGAACAACGGTAAACAATACGGAAGAGATGCCCTGTCCACGGCAAATCTTGTTGTCCCAAGTTGAAGGCGGAGTTTCCGGATAACGGAAATTCCGCCTTCGCCTTACACGCGGACGGTTCGCGCCCACGCGGCAAAAATTTTTTCCTCGATGTGTCGTTGACGTTTCGCATTATACATGTAATTATTAGCAAATTTTCGACAAATGCCCGACAGAGTACTCCGTTTCAGGTCGTGCGGCAGGCCGGACGGAATCGCCGCCGGGCGTGTCGGATGATCTCAAGTTCCAGCTTACCGGAACCTGATGGACCGGTCCGCGTTCCCCCTGAGCATCATGGCCCCGGCGGTGTCGCGTCACATATCCCCGCCGGTGGCCCCAGGCATCATTGAAGAAGCCCGCCGGCTCCGCCGAAAGGGGGATTCCCCCGGCCACCCGCTTTCTCCCTCCCCGTCAGGGCTGACGCATCTAAATTTTTATACTTATAATTAAATATGTTACAGCGTTATGTTTCCAGATTCGCGGCAGCGGCAAAGCCGCTTTGCTCCTTACGAAGCCTACGGCTTCGGGCGA
>JAITGC010000023.1 GCA_031280915.1 Desulfovibrio sp.
GGCGGAACAACGAGCTTTTCTCATGAGGCTGGGGCCGCCGGCGGAATTCACGACACCGCCGAAGTCCATACCCGTGGGGATTACAGGCCGGCACTTTCAGGCCCAAGCCAAACTCGAATGCTCGCTCAAACCTCAGGCCGGGGTTACCCAACGTGCCCGGCGGCGATCCCGTCGCGCCTGTCGTGCGGCGCATGAACTGGGTACCCCATTTGCCGGGTATTGGTTGGGAGTGAATGAATGTTCACTTAATTTCATGGGGCTGTCAAGAGGAAAAAATGAAAGCGCAAAATTTTTTTTCCGCTTTTCAGAGTGGCCGATCCAAATGAAAGCCCGACCATGCCAAGGGAACATCTCAAAAATAAAAATATCTCCCAAAAATGAAACAAATGCTTTTTGGCGTCAGAGCGGTTTACCATTGAAAATGTTTGACCGCTCAGCGCGGATCGTCAGCCGTAGCCCCGTCAGGGGCATATCGGATGCCTATCCCTTGCGGAAACGCTGCGTCGTTGCCGGGTTCCCCTCGCACCGCCGTCGGAGCAATTTCAAAGTGAAATGGCTCCGGCCCCGCGGAGGGTTGGGGATAATTTTTCCCTTGCCGTCTTCCCCTTGCCTGTTGGGCAGGAGTGCTTATCTTATGCCGGTGGAATTTCCGACATGCCCGCACAGCGGCCACCGCGCGCGATTGCGCGCCAGACTGGCGCGTGACGCTCCGGGGCTGGCGGATTACGAGGTACTGGAACTTTTTCTGGGCTACGGGCTGACGCGCAAGGACACGCGCCCTTTGGCCGGAAAATTGCTTCAGAGATTCAAGAGCTTGCGCGGAGTGCTGGACGCCCGGCCCGACGAACTGCTGGACGTGCCCGGCTTCGGACCTGGGCTTATGGCGCTTTGGCGGGTTCTGCGTGAGCTTTTGGCCCGTTACGCGGCTTCGCCTGTACATGCGCGGGAAGAACTCGCCACTCCGCCGGCTGTGGCGGACATGGCGCGGGCCAGGCTGGCCGGCTGCCCCCATGAGGAATGCTGGGTGGCTTTGGTCAACGGCAAAAACGGCCTTATCGCCTGGGAACGCCTCGGACGTGGCGGTGTGGACGCCGTGGCCGTGCGGCCGCGCGACGTGCTGGAGGCGGCGCTGGTACGCAAAGCCAGCGGTATTATCCTGGCGCACAACCATCCGGGAGGCTCCCCCGAACCTTCGGAGGAGGACGCCGCCCTGACGGAAGAACTTCGGCAGCTCGCGCCGCGCATGGGTTTGCGTTTTCTGGATCATGTCATTGTTACCGAGGACGACTGCTACAGCATGGTGCAGCAAAAAATTTTCCGTTGAGGGCAAAGCCGGCGTATTGTGACGATCTGGACTTTTCAGGCTTTTCGGCGCCCACGATTCTGATAATTATGCCGTTTTATATATAAGGAGAGCACATGATTGACGACAACACGCAAAATACGGATGCCACAAAGGCTCCGCAACAGACCTCCGGCGACGGTGAGCAGGAGCAGACGCCGTCACCCCCGTCCGATGCGTCTGAAGAAACAGCCATCGAGGCTCCCGCGCCGGACATTCCCGATGTTTTGCCCGTGCTGCCGGTGCGCGACGTCATCATTTTCAATCACATGATTCTGCCTCTGTTCATCGGTAGGGAAAAATCCGTCAAGGCTGTGGAGAACGCCTTGAACGAAGGCCGGTATCTGCTGGTGGTGGCCCAGAAGGAAGAAGGGATCGAAGATCCCGGGCCTGACGATCTTTATAAAGTGGGTACTGTCGTGCAGGTGATGCGTTTGCTCAAAATGCCGGATTCACGGATAAAAATTCTCGTGCAGGGCGTAAGCCGCGTCCGAGTGACGGCCTACCTGCGGGAAGCGCCCTATTTTGAGGCAAGCGTCGCGCCCGTCCCGGAAACCGTTTCGGAGAATAATCCTTCAGTGGAAGCCCTGTTGCGCGCCGTGCGGGAACAGAGCGAAAAAATATTTTCCCTGCGCGGCGTTTCCTCGCCGGACATGATGGCGGTACTGCAAAATGTGGATGACTGCGGCCGCCTGGCTGACCTCATCGCCGCCAACATGCGTCTGAAAATGGCTGACGCGCAGAGCGTTCTGGAAGAGGAGGATCCCGTGCGGCGCCTTTCTCTGGTCAACGACCAACTCCAGCGTGAGCTGGAAGTGGCGGCGGTGCAGGCCAAAATCCAGAGTTCCGCCCGCGAAGGTATGGACAAGGCGCAAAAAGACTATTATCTGCGCGAGCAGATCAAGGCCATACGCCACGAACTGGGCGACGAGGGAGAGGAGGCGGAAGAGCTGGAAACGCTCAAAAAGGCCCTGACCAAGGCCGGCCTTCCCAAGGATGTCCGCAAGGAAGCCGACAAACAACTGCGCCGCCTTTCAAACATGCACGCGGACTCCTCGGAAGCCAACGTCGTGCGCACCTATCTCGACTGGCTGGTGGAACTGCCCTGGAAAAAACTTTCCCGCGATCGCCTGGACATCGCCTACGCCAAAAAAGTTCTGGATGAGGATCACTGCGGGCTGGACAAAATAAAAGACCGTATTCTGGAGTTTCTGAGCGTACGCAAGCTCAATCCGCAGTCCAAGGGGCCTATTCTCTGTTTTACAGGGCCTCCGGGCGTGGGCAAAACCTCCCTCGGACGCTCCATCGCCCGCGCCCTGGGGCGCAGATTTCAGCGCCTTTCCCTGGGCGGAATGCATGACGAGGCCGAAATTCGCGGTCATCGGCGTACCTATATCGGTTCCATGCCGGGGCGGGTCATTCAGGCCCTCAAACAGGCCGGCACGCGCAATCCGGTGATAGTGCTGGATGAAGTGGACAAACTGGGTACGGACTTCAGGGGAGACCCCTCGTCCGCCCTGCTGGAGGTGCTTGATCCGGAACAGAACCACACCTTCAGCGACCACTACCTCAATGTGCCCTTTGACCTGTCGCGGGTGATGTTTCTCTGCACGGCCAACCATCTGGAGACCATCCCCGCGCCCCTGCGCGACCGCATGGAAGTTATCCCTCTGGCGGGCTATACCATGCAGGAAAAGGTGGAAATCGCGGCCAAGCACCTTGTGCCCAAAAAGATTCCGGAAAGCGGGCTGGCCGGCAGCAAGGTCGAAATCAGCGATGCGGCCGTGGAGGTGGTCATCAGAGAATACACGCGCGAGGCGGGCCTGCGCAATCTGGAGCGCGAGTTGGCGTCCATCTGCCGAAAACTTGCGCGCCGCAAGGCTGAAGGCAAAAAAGGCCCCTTTGTTGTCGGGCCGGAAGATGTAGGCAAGCTGCTGGGCGTACCGCGTTTTGTGGAAGACGAAAAAGAAAAGCATCTCATGCCCGGTATGGCTCTGGGGCTTGCCTGGACGCCGGCGGGCGGCGAGGTGCTGACCGTTGAGGCCAGCATCATGAAGGGCAAGGGCGGTCTCGTGCTTACAGGCCAGTTGGGCGACGTGATGAAGGAAAGCGCCCAGGCGGCGGTGAGCTATATACGCGGTCGGGCGGAAAGCCTGGGGCTGGATCCCAATTTTACCGCCAGGCACGACATTCACATCCACGTGCCCGCCGGCGCCACGCCCAAGGACGGCCCCTCAGCCGGCATCACCCTGACCACGGCCCTTATTGCCGCCTTGAGCGGACGCAGCGTCAGGGCCGATTACTGCATGACGGGCGAAATCACTTTACGGGGCCGCGTGCTGCCTGTTGGCGGCATCAAGGAAAAAATTCTGGCCGGTGTGGCGCGTGGTCTGAAACACGTTGTGCTGCCGCATCAGAATAAAAAAGATCTGGAAGACGTGCCCGGGGAATTGCTCAAGCGCGTCAAGGTACATCCTGTGCGCCAATACGATGAGGTGCTTTCCCTGGTTTTTGAGGAGGGCAAAACCTGCCCCAAGACTTCTCCCAAAGTGGGAAAAAACGAAAAAACCGGACAAAAGGCATGAATGACGCCCCCCTCCGGGCGTCTTACGTCCGAAGGGCGGGTATATTAAAGCATTGTAACGTTAACGCTCACTCCGGCGTTTTACGGCGGGAATGAATCCCGCCTACGCCTTCGTGGCGGGCTGTTGCCAAAGAGGACTTTGTCAACAGCCTCAGCAATTTCAAAGTGAAATTGCTTATTTTGTTTTTTCAAGCATCTCGTCGTAATACTTGCAGACCGCATCCAAATCCTGAATGTTGGCCAACTCCTGCGACTTTTTTTGGAATTCCGTTATAACTTCCTGGAAACGCTTGGCGTCTTTTTGGGCCAGGGCCTGAATTTGAGTTGAAACGGCCATGGCTTTTTGCTGCGCTTCTTCCTGTGTGCAGGCGGCATAGGCTGAAGATGCGGCAAAAACGGACAGCAGTGAGGAAAGAAAAATTTTTTTCATGGAATTCTCCGGTTGTGTTTATGAAGCCGGAACATCGCGTCCGGCGAAAAGCAGAGGGGAAATTAAACAGTATATTCGCAATAGTCAAATCTATTGCCAGAGCAATTTCACTTTGAAATTGCTCTGGCGGCGGGGCGAACGTCTCGCCGCTCACTGCCAGGGCGTAGGCGAAATTTACTTTCGCCGTTAAGCGCCACGGCAAGTGTCAAAGTTAATCTGCTCTACGGTGTGTCGTCAATCAAGAGCGTCATGACAAAAACAAGATTTACAGCCTGCACGAACCCGACGTCTCCTGCATTGGCAAGGGCAAGGCGCACAAAAAGTACGAATTTGGCTCCAAGG
>JAITGC010000027.1 GCA_031280915.1 Desulfovibrio sp.
AGGCATCCGTACGCCCCTTCGGGCTACGGATGCCGAATATGCCCCTGACGGGGCTACGGCTGACGATCCGCGCTGAGCGGTCAAACATTTTCAATGTTGAACCACTCTAATAATTCGAGACCGGACACACGGACGGTAAAAACAAATTTTTACCCCGGCAGTTCATCCTTCCGCAATCAAACCGACAACCTTCAATGGTCTTCGTGCGCAATGCCGCACAACTCGTTTAACACAGCGGTGTCGGCCGGCAGAAAATTCAGGGCTTGCGCTTCCACCGGACTGACCCAGAGCAGATGCTGCCCCTCCAATGGGGCCGGCTCTTTCAGAAAAGCCCGCACATGGAAAAAATGCAACCTGATTTCCAAACCGCGTTCGGCATAGTAATGCGCGGCCGTTTTCAAAAATTCAGCGTTCCGCACGAGAATGCCCAATTCTTCCCCCAATTCGCGGCACAAAGCCGCGTAAGGAGTCTCTCCGGCCTCAATTTTGCCGCCGGGAAATTCCCACCAACCCGCAAAAGGCATTTTCTCCGGACGTTTTGACGCGAGAAATCGCCCGCCCCGCCAAACAATGCCCACCGCCACTTCCATCCTGGTCGCCGTCATCCTCTTCTCCGCGATACTGTGGGAGATCGTCGGCGCGTCACATCCGTGACACGGGCGACGAAAATTCGAAAATTCGATGCTTTTCCCTGATGGCGCCCATTTTTTCTTCCACTTCCGCCATCGCCGAAAGAATATCCTCACTTTTGCGCCTGGCGGCCTCAAAACGCAGGAGCAGATCGCTGGCGCGGGCGTGATCGGCGTAAATCCTGGGATCGGCGAGCAGGCTCTCCGTCTCCCCCTGTTCCGCCAAAATACTTTCGAGTTCGGCTTCCATATCCACGTAACGCCCTTGCAGGGGTTTGAGTTCCTTGTGCAGAGCATTGCGTTTCTCGGCGGCTTCCCGCTTAAGACGCTTTTGTTCTTCACGACCAGACGCGACCGCGCGCTGCGGCGTTTCCACAGGAGATACCGCCATTTTGCGCGAAACGTCCCAAGCGGCGAAATCCTCCCAGCGCGTCAGCCCCTCGGCCTTGAGTTCCCAGATTTCCGCCCTCACCTGCGAGAGCAGCCAGCGATCATGGGCTATTATCACCATCGTGCCGGAAAATCTCCGCAAGGCCGCCACAAGAGCCTCGCGGCTTTCCAAGTCCAGATGATTGGTCGGTTCATCCAAAAGCAGCGTGTTGCAACGCCTTAAAAAAAGGCTCGCCAGCACAAGGCGGCTTTTTTCTCCGCCGGAGAGAGAGGCTGTCTGCCGGTCAAAGTATTCCCTCCCCAGCAGAAAAAGGCCAAGCACGCTCATCAGTTCCTCTTCCGTACAACGCGGGTCGGAGAGGCGGCGGATTTCCGCCAGTACAGCGGCCTCCGGCCTCAGTGTTTCCATCTGGTGCTGGGCGTAATACCCCGGACGCATCTGTGAGGCGCAAACCAGATTGCCGTCCGTGCGTTCCAGCGCACCGGCCAGTAATTTGATCAAAGTGGATTTGCCGCTGCCGTTGCGCCCCGCCAGGGCGACACGCTGCCCCCGGTACAGGGTGAACGTGAGCGGCGGCCACAAACGGCGGCCGTCAGAAAAAACAAAGGCCAAATCAGCCGCCGCCATTACGACCTTTTCCGAAGGAGCGGCTTCAGGCCAGGAAAAATTGAGTTCCCTGCGTTTGGGTTCCGGTCTTAAATCCTCCAGCTCTTTTTCCAGCTTTCTGGCCATCTTCTGACGGGAACCGGCCTGACGAGCCTTGGTGGCCTTGGCGCGAAACCGTTCCACAAAAGCCAGCTTGCGGCTGATTTCATCCTGAACGGCTTTCGCCTCCCGCTCGCGTTGCGCCTCAAACTCTTCCTGCTGGACAAGAAAACGGCTGTAGCTCGTTTTACGGAAAACAGGCTTTGACAGCCCCAGATACAGAACATGGGTACCCACTCTATCCATGAAGACGCGATCGTGCGCCACAAAAACCAGGGCGCCTCTGAAATCCAGCAGAAAGGACTCCAGCCATTCCACCGCTTCCATATCCAGATGATTGGTAGGCTCGTCAAGGAGAAGCACATCCGCCCCGGCTGTGAGCACACGGGCGAGTTTTGCCCTCTCCCGCCAGCCGCCGGAAAGGCTGCGCAGAGGGCGAGTCCATTTGGACTCGGCGAAACCCAGACCGGAGAGCACCGCCTTGGCTCGCTGATCGGGATTGTACCCATACAGACTTTCCAGTTCCACCTGACGACGCATAAGCTCCGTGAGGCGCGTTTCGTCCCCCGCGTCCGCCGCGGCTTCCCAATCCGTCCAGAATTCGTTCCAGTCATGCAGAACCGCCAACACATAGGTCAGCAACGGCGTATCCAGCGAAACCTGGTTCAGTTCCTGTTCAACGTATCCCAATCGGCAACCCTTGGGCAGGACGACGCGCCCTCCGTCCGGAGTCTCCACTCCGGCCATCAAACGCAATAACGTTGATTTACCCGTGCCGTTGGGACCACATACGCACAGGCGCACGCCGGCGTCCACCTCCAACGAAAAGACGCTGAAAACATCCCGCCCGTTATAGGCTTTAGAAAGCTCTTGAATGCTGATTTTCATGATAAAAAAAGGGATCTTTACGCATCGGACTCAGAGCATTTTTTCTCTCAAATAACCTTCGACGGTTTCGGCCAAGCCTTCAGCAAGGGGCATGCCCGGCTTCCAGCCCAGTTCGCGCCCGATGCGGCCCGCGTCGGCCAGCCAGCCGGCCTGGCGCGCTTCCCGGCATTTGTCCATATTCCAGTTGGGCACGCGGGCAAAAGGAGCAAAACAGGAAGCCAGGCCTGCAAATGCTGTGGACATGGCCGCTGTGGCGACCATAAACGGCAAGGGCGGACGCAACACGCGCACATGTCCTCCGGCCGGCCGGCCGGTAAGACTGTGGAGCGCCCGGCCGGCCACCCGGCAAAATCCGGCCATGGTATGTTCCTGTCCATCGTTGAGATGATACAAGCCCTCCGCTTCGGGGGCGCACACGCGCAACACGGCCCGCGCCATATCGCGGACATGCAGGACGGATACCGGAAATTCCCTGAACATGCCGGGACTGACGGCAAAACCCCTGCGAAGGCCCCGAAAGACAGGCAGAAGTCCTCTATCCGCCGAGCCATAAATGATGGGAGGGCGAAGGATGACAAGCTTAACGCCCAAGGGAAGCAATGTCCGCTCCACCAGCAGTTTTGACCAGCCGTAGGCGGACACGGGCATGGGCAGAGCATCCTCCGCGACACCGGGAGAGACGGCGCATGGTCCGGCGGCCGCCAAACTGGAAACCAGCACCACGCGTTCCACCGAGGCCGTTCGGCTGATGGCCTTGGCCAAAACAGCGGCCGCTACAGCATTGGCCCTGAGATAATCCTGCCAGCCAAGGCCAAAAAGCAGAGCCGCCAGATGGATGACGACCTCCTGGCCTTCCAGGGCCTGGGCAAGACCCGCGCCGCTTTGAAGATCAGCTTGGACGACAGCGGCTTTTTGCGGCAAATGCGCCGTTCTGGAAGAAGCCCGCGTCAGGCAGGTGACTTGCGCACCGGTTTCAAGCAGCAGCGGCAGAAGATGGCGACCCACAAATCCCGTGCCGCCGGTGACGAGAACGCGCTTTCCGCGCAGGGGCTCCATATTCACGATCGGATTTCCCGCCGGTAAATTCTGTAGCGTTTGGAAATTACTCCCGAAAAATCTTCCAGCAAATCATTGACGGCCGCATTGTCCTCCAGCAGCCAGGAGCCTTCCACCCACTGAAAATGAGGATTTTCACGGGCTTTTTCAAACATGTAGTCCAAAAGCAGAAGAGGAAGGCCCAAAAGGCGGAATTCCGGCCTGATGCCGAAAAGCATAATCCTGTACCCGCTCCTGATTAGCCCGCGCGTCCGCCACCAGTGCCAGGGCGCGCTCATGCCGATCCGCCCGTTAAACCGTTTGAGCAGGGGGTTCATGTCAGGCAGGGCCACCATGCCGGCAGCGGCCGAACCATTGCGAAAAAAGAGCACGAAAAAATCCGGATTCAGGACGGGTTTAAGCTCCCTGACAAGTTCCTCGGCTTCCCCCCCGGACAAGGGGGAAAACCCCCAATTATCGGCCCAGGCCAGACGGTAAATATCCAACATAAGCCGTATGTCCGCTTCCAGCGTGGCCTTGGAGGAAGCACGGCAGGTAAAGCCGCCGGCGGCCTTGAGGCGGTCAACCTCCGCGCTCAGCCAGTCCGGTGTTGTAATGGTTGCCCGCCTGATCAGCCAGGCGAAAAGATCCTGTTCTTTGCGCAGAGTCCAGGTTTCCAGCAGGACGGGATAATATTCCGGATTCCAGGGCATCATGATGGTGGGAGGAATATCGAAGCCCTCCACCAACACTCCGCAGGTATAGTTGGTGGACGGATTAAGGGGGCCGCGCATAAAGGCCATTCCCGCAGCCGCCAGCCAGACCCGGACGGCGGTGAGCAAGGCATGGGCGGCTTCGGCGTCGTCAAAACATTCAAAAAAACCGAAGGCGCCGCATTCTTCCCCGGCGTAATCATTGTATTTTCTGTCCACAATGGCCGCTATGCGGCCTACGGGCCGCCCGTCGCGCAGGGCGAGAAAAAGCTCCCGCTCGGCGCTCTCCCAGAAAGGATGATTGCCGGGCGTCAGCAAGGCGCGTTCCCGATCAACAAGAGGAGGCGTCCACAGGGAATGATTGGCATGGACGGCAAAGGGCAAATCAAAAAAAATTTTTGTTTCCCGCTCATTGCGCACAGGAATAACGGCAAGGGGCATTGTCAGTCCATTGTAAGGGTTGCGCGCAGGTCATCCAGGCTTTCAACGCCGTACTCCGCACAGACCGCAGGCAGTTTGGCCGCCAGGGCGAAGGCGCAGTCCGGTCGCATGAAACTGCCGGTACCCACCTGTATGGCATACGCCCCGGCGAGAATAAACTCCAGCGCGTCCACAGGATTTATGATGCCTCCAACGCCCACAACGGGTATGCGCACCGCCCTCGCGACCTGCCAGACGCAACGCAGGGCTACGGGCTTGATGGCCGGACCGGAAAGCCCACCCATCACATTGCCGAGAACAGGACGGCGCGAACGCAAATCCAGCGCCATGCCCTGCAGGGTATTAATGCAGGAGACGCTGTCCGCTCCGGCGTTTTCCACGCTTTGAGCGATACGAACTATATCCGTGACGTTGGGCGAGAGCTTGACCATGATGTGCTTGGAAGGAGCGGCCTTGCGCACGGCGGTCGTCACGGCGGCGGCGAGGCTGGCGTCCTGGCCGAAGAGCGCGCCTCCCTGGGCGACATTGGGGCAGGAAACATTGATCTCCAGCGCAGCCACACCCCGCTCGCAATCCAGCCGTTGGGCGAGCCTGGCGAATTCGTCCACAGATGAGGCGTAAATATTGACTATGACGGCTGTTTCCCGCCAAGGAAGCAAAGGCAGTTTTTCGGCGCAAAAATTTTCCACGCCGTCGTTTTGCAGACCCACGGCATTGAGCATTCCGGCCGGGGTTTCCACAATGCGCGGGCAGGGGTTGCCGTCCCTCGGCCTGAGGGAGAGTCCCTTGACAACAAGGCCGCCCAAACTTTTCAGATCGCCGTAAGGAGCGAATTCCAGTCCGTAGCCGAACGTGCCGGAGGCTGTGAGCACCGGATTTTTCAGGACAAGATCGTGTGTTTGCCCGCGCAGGGTGACCGAAAGTTCCGTGCCCATGTCACAACTCGATCTGGTCGGCCCAAAAAACCGGGCCTTGCCGGCATATCTGCACCGGTCGGCCACGTTTTTCAGGGGTCGGCCAGGCCGGCGTCGTTATCGCCGCACAGCCAAGACAAGCGCCCACGCCGCAGGCCATGAGGCTCTCCAGAGAAAGCTGGGTTCTAACCTCCAACTCCAGAGCCAGGTCGCGCACAGCGCGCAGAAAAGGCGTCGGCCCGCAGGCCAGCACAAGGCCGCCGCACGACGCGCACTCGCTCATACGCACACGCACGGCGTCAACAAAATGCCGCAAATCGTCCGGGCCACATTCCAACCAGCAGTCCAACGGTATAAATTCGTTTATATTATTGACAGGATAGCATTCCTGGGCCTCCCGGTGCCCGAAAAGCATGGACACGTTCCAGGGTTTCGGGTGGGTGTTGACATAGCCCACAAAAGGCGCAACACCCATTCCTCCGGCCAGAAGAAGCGTAGGGTTGTCTTCTTCCACGGCAAAGCCGTTGCCCAGCGGCCCCCAAAGGCTGACCATATCGCCCTGCTTCAAGGCCGCCATGCGGCTTGTGCCGCGTCCCAGAACCTGGAAAAAACAGATCAGGCAGCCGTCCGTGACGTGGCAGATGCAGAAAGGACGCCCCCACGGCAATTCAAGGCCGAAGGAATCCGGCCTGAGCATGACAAACTGACCGGGGCGCCAGCGCGTCCATGCCGGCCCGGCAGGCCGGGGCAGACGCAAGGCGAAAAAACGCGCCTCTCCTTTGACGGGGTTGAACGGCGTCAGGGACAGCACGGGGAGACGGCAGTACATACTGTTGTGCATCTGATTAATATAGGGCGAATCCGCCTGCAGGTCAACAAAAACGCCCGCCCCGTCGTTGCAGAGCCGCAAGAGGATACTCCACGCAGAACGTCCTGGCCTTCCTGCCAAGAAAAAGCACAACAACCGCTCGGCAAAATTCTCCGACTTCCCTACAGCTCATTGACTGTTAATACTTTGATTTACATTATATTTTACCAATCCTGAAACCAGATAATTCGGGACTGGCGAACCAGTCTGATGTATGGTAGGGTGTTTCCCCAAGAATGACATACGGATATAGGGAGGTGTTTCTGATGCCCATGTTTGATTTTGCCTGCACCGCCTGCGAGACGAAATTTGAAGACTTGGTGCGCGGGGATGAGTTTCCTCCGTGCCCAAAATGCGGCGCGCGGGCCGCAAGGCGGCAGATAAGCGCCCCAAGCCCGCTTAAAAAAGGGGCTTTTCCCTTTAAGCCCGGCCCGGTGCAACCCATGGGTCAGGGCATACCCTCCTGCGGCATGGGTGGCTGCGGCGCCGGCTTCAATTGAGGAAATGCCGGCAATCCGTGAGATTGCCCACGGCATCAAGGTACTATTAGAAAAACCCGAGGTAGCGCAATGCCCCACAGCATGACCGGTTTTGGCCGCTGTCTTCTGGAAAACGACGGCCTTGCCCAGCACTGGGAGGTCAAGAGCGTCAACGGCCGCCACCTTGAGATAAAGTGGCGACTGCCGGTGACGATGCGGGGACTGGAGATGCGCCTGGAAAAAACGGCGCGCCGGTTCGCCGCACGCGGCCGGATTGAAATCAGCCTGCACCTCGGCGCGCCGCCGGACGGCGTTGCGGCCAGCCTTGATCTTAAATTGGCCGGAGCAATGCTTGAAAGCCTCCAGTCCTTGGCCCGGGTGCGCGGGGATGTCTTTACGCCGGATTATAATGCCCTGTTGCCCGTTCCGCAGATCTGGAACAAAATGGATGAAGAACCGGACGAGAGCATCGTTTTCCGCGTGGAGGAAGGTCTCACTCTGGCCCTGGAAGACTGGAATGAATCCCGGGCCGCGGAAGGCCGTCTGCTGGAGGCGGATTTGCTCATGCGTATCGAACGGCTGGAAAACTGGACAGGTGTGCTCACCGAACGTGCGCCGGAGATCCGCGAAGAACGCGCCGAAGCTTTGCGGGAACGCATTGCCGAAACATTGACCCTGACCGCCGCGGAAGTGGACGAAAACCGCTTGTTGCAAGAAATGGTCATCCTTGCCGACAGGCTGGATGTCAGCGAAGAACTGACGCGGCTGACGGCGCACCTGATACGGCTGCGCGAGCTTCTGCGCGACGGGACGGATGTGGGCCGGCGTCTGGATTTCACCTTGCAGGAATGTTTCCGCGAGATCAATACCTGCGGCTCAAAATTGCCGGACGTCAGCATTTCACGCTTGGTGGTGGACATCAAAAACGAGCTGGAAAAATGCCGCGAACAGGCGCAAAATTTGGAATAACCGCCAATGTTGGAAGAACGGCTCATCAATATCGGCTTCGGCAATTATGTACTGGCCAAAAGAATTGTCGGCGTCTTTAACCCGGCATCCTCACCCATGAAGCGGCTCCGTGAGGACGCGCGCGCCGAGGGACGTCTGGTGGACGCCACCCAGGGACGCAAAACGCGCTCCATTCTGGTTACGGATTCACACCACGTTTTTTTGTCATCCATCCAGACGGAAACCGTCAGAGCCAGGTTTGTCCAGGAGGCGGAAGCGCCATGCGACGCGAAGGACTAGCCCTTGTCATCAGCGCTCCTTCCGGAGCGGGCAAGACGACGCTTGTCGCCCGCCTCAGGGCGGAATTTCCCGACTTCGGCTATTCTGTTTCCTGTACCACGCGCCAGTCGCGCCGGGGCGAAGTAGACGGCAGCGACTACATTTTTCTGTCCCGCGAGGAATTCGAGCGCCTGCGGGCGCTGGATCATTTCGCCGAATGGGCGGAGGTGCACGGCAATCTCTACGGCACGCCCCTGGCCCCTGTGAAGCGCATGCTCAAAGAAGGCCGGGATGTGATTTTCGACATTGACGTGCAGGGCGCCCAGCAGTTGAAACTCACCCTTCCGGCGGCTGTTTTTGTTTTCATTCTGCCGCCGGACATACCCAGGCTGGAACAGCGCCTGCGCCAGCGCGGCCTGGACGACGAGGCGGCCATTGAGCATCGCCTGACCAACGCACGCGTGGAAATGGCCAAATCCGGCTGGTATGACGCCCTGGTGGTCAACGATGAGCTTGAGGCCGCCTATGACGCGCTCAGGGCAGTGTACCTTGCGGGTACCCTGGTTCCGGCCCGCAATCCCGGCTTGGTGGAAAACATCCTCGGAGAATCGCCGTGGCCCGGTTAGTTCTGGCGCTGGATGTGCCCGAAAGCCACAGGGCCTTGATGTTGGCCCGTGAATTGGCCGGCATTATACCCTGGTGCAAAATTGGGCTGGAACTTTTCACCCTGGCCGGGCCGAATCTGCTTGGAGACTTGAAGGCATTGGGCTACAAGATTTTTCTGGATTTGAAATTTTACGACATCCTCCACACAGTGGGGCGGGCCGATTCGCCCCGTGAGGCGGCGCTGAATATCCTCCGGGAAATGGAGCAAGCCCGGCTGCGGTAAAAACCATCGCAGGCCGCGCGTATACTGGAAGCCATCTCATAATCAAATTATGAGTGGCTTCTAAAGCCGCCCGGCAGGGCGGCGGCAGGGCCGCCGTGGGCGAGCCGAAAACCACGCTTTTCGGCAAAGCGATCTTCTCATAATCAACCAGTCAGTTGATTATGAGATAACTTGTAGGGAACAACTCATATGAATACCGAACAATCTTCCGGCAAAACCGCGGTGCGCGGCGTTTTTTCCACCCAAGAAGTCCGCAAGGTCGGTACCGGCACAACCACGCGCAAAACAGTACAAAAAATGTACTGGTTTATCGAACAGCGCGGAAACGAGCTCGACTGCCAGCCGCTCAACACGAATTATGTGCCCAGCGGCCCAAAACGCAAAATAACCATGGAGGAACTGATCTCCAAGTTCTCGCCGGAACCGGAATTCTACATGAACTCCGTTTTCCCCAAAATACAGGAACTGGAGCAGGCCGTAAACAAGGCCGACGAGCACCGGCAGAACGGCGACACCTTCAGCGCGGAATATGAGTATTCCCGTGCGCTCAAAGTGGACGTGGACAACGTGCGGGCCAACTTCGGCATAGGCCTGACCTATCTTGAGCGCGGCGACACGGACAAGGCCCAGAACATTTTCGAACGCCTGGTCAAATTGGATAATGCCTTTGAAGCGGAGCACAAACATCTTTTCAACGACTTTGGCATCAACCTGCGCAAAAACAAGATGCTTGCCCAATCTCTGGAATATTACCAGCGGGCCCTTGACCTGAGCCCGCAAGACGAAAATCTGCATATGAACATGGCTCGCGTTTTTCTGGAAACCAAAGACATCGCCAAATGCATTGAACACCTTTTCAAGGCGCTGGACATCGCGCCGGGACACGAAAATTCCGTCAAGTTCCTGGCCTGGCTTTCGCAGAAAAATTTGATTCCGGACGTTCAGAGCCAAGCCGTGAAGGAGCGGGTCAAGGCCGCGTTGGCTCTGATGCGGAACCAAAACAAAACAGGCGGCGCGGGCAAAGCCGCACAGGACGAACCTTGAAAATCTGGCGTTTCCGCCGGATGGAAGGCCAGCCCCCCGGCAACTGGGCCGACAAGCTCTCAATCTCGCCGCTTCTGCTTGAAATTCTATGGCGACGTGGTTTCACGAGCCTTGAGGATATGGAAAATTTCCTCTCCCCCCTGCCGGGCCGCCTGCCCTTGCCAGCCGCCTGGCCCGGTATGGAGGAAACCGCCGCCCTGCTCGCTGAAGAACTCCTGTCCGGCAAAAAACTTGCCGTATGGGGCGATTACGATGTGGACGGCGTCACGGCCGCCGCCCTTGTCCTTGACGTGCTGGCCTGCCACGGCCTGACGGCGGACTGCCGCCTCCCGGACAGGCGCCTTGAGGGCTACGGGCTGAATATTGAAGGCATTGAGGCATTGGCCGCCGCCGGCTGTTCAACACTCCTCACCGTGGACTGCGGCATTTCCGATGTCGGCCCTGTGGCGCGCGCGCGCGAACTGGGTTTTACGGTCATCATCAGCGACCATCACCTGCCGCCCGGAGAATTGCCGCCAGCCCACGCCGTGTGCAATCCCCGCCTGGGTTCATGCCCCTGTCCCGGTCTCGCGGGCGTGGGCGTCGCCTTTTATCTCATGGCCGCGGTCAATGCGGCCCTCGCTCCCCGCACGGGCAAGCGCTACAAAATGGATACGGCTCTTGACTTCGTGGCCTTGGGCACCATTGCCGACGTCATGCGCCTGACGGAAGAAAATCGCATTCTGGTGCGCGCGGGACTCAACACCTTGGCTCTGACGGCCCGGCCGGGCGTGGCCGCTCTCAAGGCCGTCAGCGGCTCTGACAAATCAGCCTGGCTGACCAGCGGCCAAGTGGGCTTTCGCCTCACGCCGCGCCTCAATGCCGCCGGGCGCATGGCCAGCGCGACCCTTGCCCTGAAACTCCTGCGCGAGGAAAACCCCGCCAAAGCCCAGGCGCTGGCCGCCGAACTTGACGCCCTCAACAGACAACGAAAAGACGAGGAAGAGGCAATTATGGCCGAGGCCCGTCGTCAGGCCCTGACGCTGCTCGCCCAAAAAAAACGCGCGGCCCTTGTATTGTACGGGCCGGCCTGGAACAGCGGCATTGTGGGCATTGTCGCCTCGCGCCTGGTGGAGGAATTTAACCGCCCCACCATCATATTTTGCGCCGACAAAGGGATCCTCAAGGGTTCCGGCCGCTCCGTGCGGGGATTTGACCTACACGCCGCGCTGGAGGCTCTGTCCGGGAGACTTTTGGGCTTCGGCGGTCACCGCATGGCCGCCGGCGCGCGGCTGGCCCCGGAACACCTGGCGGAATTCCGGAACGACTTTGAAGCTCTGGCCGCGCAAGTGATGGGAGGGGATGACCCCGGTCCGGCCCCCCTTGAACTGGAATGCGAACTTGCTCTGGTCAAGGCCACGGAGCACGGCTTCTTGAAAGAACTTGATCTCCTGCAGCCCTTCGGGCCTGGCAACGGCGAACCAGTTTTCGCCTCGCCGCCGCTGCTGGTGAAAGCGCGGGGCTTTCTGGGCGGCGGACGTGAACATGTTCAACTCAAGGTACAGGATGCAACCGGCCTTATCGTCACGGCCAAAGCCTGGCGCATGGGGCGGGACATCCCCGAATCCCTTGTGGGGCAACACATCCGTCTGGCCTATACAGCGCGGCTGGACAGGTACAGCGGCATGGCATCCGTGGAACTGCTGGTCAAGGATTGGCAGCGGGCCTGATGCCTGGAACAATTTCACTTTGAAATTGCTCTGCCTCTCAGACTGGCATGCCCCTTGCTTTTTTAAGAAATACGGCACGTATAAATGTATATCGTAGTGAAATTTCAAGAAATTATTTTTTCTAAAAAAATCTTTACAATGAGAAAAATTATATGTTAAATAGGAATTATTCCTATTAAGAAAAATCTCTTAATAATCCTCAAACCAGGAGTTCGAAAATGAGCAAAACACAGGAAAACCTTATGGCGGCTTTTGCCGGTGAATCCCAAGCCAACCGCAAGTATCTCGCCTTCGCCAAGGTTGCCGACAAGGAGGGCCTGCCCCAGGTCGCCAAACTCTTCCGCGCCGCCGCCGCCGCCGAGACCGTACATGCCCACACCCATTTGAAAAATGCCGGACATATCGGCGACACGGCCGCGAACCTCAAGGCCGCCCTGGAAGGTGAAACCTACGAGTTCACCAAGATGTATCCGGGCATGATCAAAGACGCCAAGGCGGAAGGCAAAGAAGCCGTTGCCAAATACTTTGACTTTGCCAACAAGGTGGAAGAGGTGCATGCCAATCTGTACAAAAAGGCCATCGCCAATCCCGCCGGCCTTGCCAAAACGGATTATTACGTCTGCTCCGTCTGTGGCTATACCCATGAAGGCCCCTGTGATGACTGCCCCGTTTGTGGAGCCAAAGGCGCCGCCTTTTTCAAAGTGGGAGACGGTTGCGCATAATCCTCGCAGACCGCACACGAAAAACGCCGCCGCAAGGCGGCTTTTTTTCTTGGCTTTTTACGCAAAACCGCATATTAAAAACAGATACGCTCCGTTTAGAGCGGCGGTCCAAACATTGAAAATGTTTGACCGCTCAGCGCGGATTTTTTTGAAAATCCGCGCCACGAAATGCTCGCAAGACGAACTTGCTTCGCCGTCAAGCAAGCATTTCAAAGGGAAAACACTCCAGAGCAATTTCACTTTGACACTTGCTCTAAGATACATATCCAAAGGCCGGGAGAAACGATCTATGCCTCTGAAAATTTGTGGTTGCCTCACGCTGCTTTGCCTCCTGGTCTTTCCCTTCCCCGGCGCCCTGGCCTCGGAAATGGTCAAAAACGCCTCTCCCAAAACAACACCCGGCAAATATGACGCCCTCAAGCGCTTCAGTCAGGTGCTGGATCTGGTGGAACGGCACTACGTCAAAGACGTCACGCAAACCGATCTCGTCAACAGCTCCGTCAAGGGCATGCTGCAGGGTCTTGATCCTCACTCCAATTTTCTCACCCCGGAAGAGTTCAAGGAGATGCAGCAGACAACCTCAGGCGAATTCTTCGGCGTAGGCATAGAGATTTCCCTGGAAAACGGCCAAGTTGTCATTGTGACCCCCATTGAGGACACGCCCGCTTTCCGCGCCGGTCTGCAAACCGGCGACGTCATCCTTTCCATTAACGGCCAGGCCGCGCAGGAGCTTTCTCTGCAGGAAGTCGTCTCACGCATCCGCGGCGCCAAGGGAACCGAGGTGGAACTCGTCGTTCTGCACAGCAATGCCAAGACGCCCCAGACATTCCGCATCGTGCGCGACGCCATTCCGCTCATCAGCGTCAAATCCAAAAAGCTGGAAGACGGATATTACTGGATACGCCTGACACGCTTTTCCGAGCGCACGACGGAGGAATTGAAAGAAGCCCTCAAGGCCGCGGAAAAAGAAGCCAAAAAAGAAGGCGGCATCAAGGGCATTGTCCTTGATTTGCGCAATAACCCCGGCGGCCTGCTGGATCAGGCCGTCAGCGTGTCGGACCTCTTTCTGGAGCGGGGAAGCATCGTGTCCATCAAGGGGCGCGATGAAAAAAACGGACATACTTACGAAGCCTCCAGCCAGTCTGATGACATCCATGTGCCCATAGTAGCCCTAATCAACGCCGGTTCCGCCTCCGCTTCGGAAATTGTGGCCGGGGCGTTGCGAGATCAAAAACGCGCCCTTATACTGGGCGAAAGATCTTTCGGCAAAGGTTCCGTACAAAAAATTATCCCCCTGCCAGACGGTTCTGGACTTAAACTCACAGTGGCCTTTTACTATACGCCGAACGGCAGCTCCATCCAGGCCGAAGGCATCGCGCCGGATATGGAAATGCCCCTTGAAACGCCGCAGCCGGACGACAAGGACAATCAGCGCTTTCAGGTTCGCGAGCAGACTTTGAACCGCCACCTGGAAAACGCCAAGCAGAAAAAAAGCGCCGGCAAGGACAAATCAACGGAAGCCAAGGAGCAGCTTGCCCGCGACAGCCAATTGCGGATAGCTCTGCAACTCGTCAAAACGCTGCCCAAAATGCAGGAAATCAAAAACTGATGCGCACTGTGGGCTGCATAGGCTGCGGCAATATGGGAGGAGCCATTTTGGGCGGTCTTGTGGATGCCCTCGGCGACAGCTACGCCTTTGCGGGCCATACGCGTACGCCGGGACGCATCGCCCCTCTGGCCGCAAAAGGAGTGCGCGTCAAACCCGATGCACACGCCTTGGCGCGGGACTCCGAAATCATCATTCTGGCAGTCAAACCCTATCAGATTGCCGCCGTTGTAGAAGAAATCCTCCCGGCTCTGAACAGCGACAAGCTCCTCATCTCCATAGCGGCCGGCGTCAGCCTCAAACGCCTCAAAGATCTCTGCCGGGGCGCAAGCCCGATGGCGCGTTGTATGCCCAATACGCCGGCCCTGGTGGGTGAGGGAGTTTTCGCCCTCTGCCTGGAAGATGAGGCCTTAAGCCAAACCAGCAAGGATGAGGTCTTGGCCCTGTTCGGTGCGCTGGGGCTGTGCCTGCCCTTGACTGAGGCTCAATTCACCGCTTTTTCCGCTCTTGTGGGAGCCGGCCCGGCGTATGTCTTCGAAATGATGCGAGGTTTGGTGCAGGCAGGCGTCACCCTGGGCTTTCCCCATCAACAGGCCCGCGAACTCGTCGTCGCGCTTTTTGCCGGTTCGGCGCGCCTGGCCGGAGAACGGGAAGAGCATCTCATGCAATTGCGCGACGCCGTCTGCTCCCCCGCCGGCCTGACCATTGCGGGGGTCAATCACCTGGACAGGGCGGGGCTGGCCGGCCTTTTGGTCGAGGCGGTACTCAAGGCGAACACGCGCGGACGGGAAATGGAAGAATAACGCGCGGGCGTTATCTCGCAAATCCCTCGCTTACTGGTCAAGCCGAATATCCAGAGTATCCTTGTCCTGGGACAAAATAAAACGCGCGCTCGCCGGTTTTGCCGCCAAATCGACGACAACGCGGACTTTTCCGTTATTTTTGCCCAAACGCACATTGCGCACCAGCGAATTTTTCGGCACACCCGGGGCTTTAAGGCCGACAATGCCTTCCACATCCACAACTATCCTGTCCGGGCCGGTCAGCGTCATACTCTGATAGCGCACGGGCCCGCTGTTTGTCAGACGCACGGTCACCCCCTTGTCCCGCGTCAGGACAAGCAGCTTCGCGTCCTGTTGGGGCTTTCGCGGCAGGGTGTTGGCGGCTTTCGCCGCCGAATTCGGAACGCTTGCTTGAGGAACGGGCGGAACACTCGGAGCAGCCGGGACGGAGACAGCATTGGACGCTTCCATCAAAGCCGCATTTTCTTCCCTGGGCGGGAGTTTGCCCACATCTTGCCTATTCCCGCTTCCATCCCCATTTGCTTTGGCCTCATCCACTTTCACGGCATGGGTTTGCGCGTTTCCGTTTCCGGATTCAACAGATTTCGCCTCTACGGGTTTTATCTTACCCTCCGTCTTGTTTTCCGTTTTCGCGGCGCTCTCTCTGGATGCGGGCGGGCTTTTTGCCGCGGACTGCGCATCGGAACGGAGGGGGGGCAAGGTTGCGGGGGCGGGAGCGGCCGGCAGCATTGGCACAGCGCTCAACCCCTGCGGCACAGGCATGGGAGTCCGCCGCTCCTCCGGAGCGGCTTCAACGGGCTTGGGCGACCGTGAACCGTCCTGCTTTTCCTGGTATATGAGCAGACCCATCCCCACCAGACACACGCCCAAAAGCAGGGCCAGAAGACTTTTATTCATGATGCGGAACCCCCGTAAGCGAATGCATTTCCTCCGCCACTATAGCGCGTTCGCGCCCAATGGGCAAGAACGGCCGCCACAGTGGCGGCGGGGCGCTTTCCCACATCCGTTCTTTTCTCTCGGCCTTTTGCCGTCACTTTGGCATTCTTGCGGCGGTTCACCTTCTCCTTCAGCCGGTTTGCTGTCGTGTCGGAACTCCAGCTTTACCGAATTTGAGGGCGGGTGAACAACCTTTTGAAACATGACATCAGAGAGCATTTCTCTTTACCTTTTTCAAAAATTGTGCTATAATTTTGCCAAAGACAATAAGCAAATACTGCTGAGGAACCCCTTATGCCGGACGAACCTCGTCACAATTGCGGATTCCCCACATCCCCTGCTCTGAATGCAGATAATCCGTTTGTTGGGCATAGTGGCCGCAGTCCAAAGCAAAAACACCTCCCTACTTACGAGCAGTGGAAACATTTTGTGGATTACGGACAGTATTGTGATTCCGTCCTTGACAACACCCTGTTCACCTCATGGCGGCGATGTCGGGATATGGGAGTGGAGCCTTCCGGAAAACACAATTTTGATCTCACGCCCGAAAATAAGTTGGAACCTTTTCTCTCCATGTACCACGCCGTCGCCCTGGATGTGGAAAACCGGCTTTATTCCATTGTTCGGGACAAAAATCAACTCATAACCGTGACGGACGATGTCGGCAGGCTTATCCGCACACGCGGCTCACGCCGGATTTTGAAAAAGGCCGACAAACTCAATTTCGTTACCGGCGCCGACTGGACAGAATCTGCTGTAGGCACCAATGCCATCGGCACGACGCTGTTCGTTGGCAAACCCCAAGTCGTGCTCGGCAGTGAGCACTATTGCCGTACCCATCAAGCCTGGAACTGTTCGGCGGCTCCCATCATTGACCCATACGGCAACATTTGGGGTTGCCTGGATATCTCCGGCCCCTGCGCGGAGGATCACAGATTTGCCCTTGGCGTAGTGATTAAAGCGGCCCACGAAATCGAACACGCGCTTTTCAGGCTGTACATATCGCATTTCGAAAAAAAATACGATTCGTTGCTGACCACAATTTCCAATGTGGCGAATTTGGGTGTGCTGGTTGCCGACCATCGCGGTATTATCACCTATTCCAACAAATTGGCCAATATCTTGCTGGGCGAAGAAGGGGGCATGCGCGGTCAGCGCGCCGACGCCCATATTGAATACGACTTCCTTCATTTCCGCCAAAAAACGGGGCCGGCCCATGAAGAATTCCGCGAAGACCCCGTGGACGTGCGCTGCCTGACAAAATCCTCCCTGACGGCGCGTGTCGCTCCTGTTTTCGACGACGACAACATACCGCACCATACGGTCGTTATGTTATCCGAATCCCGCCACACCCATATTCCCGGCTATGCCCCGCGCAGCCTGCCGCCCGTGCACAATGGCGAAGCCCGATGGTTCGGCGGCGTATACTATCGCAGCCACGACATTGCCCAAGTTGTGCGCCGCGCCCGACAGGCCGCGCAAACGCCTTCCACACTGCTTCTCCTCGGCGAAACAGGCACAGGCAAGGAACTTTTCGCCAGAGCCATACACGAGGCCAGCCCACGCGCCACAGGGCCTTTTGTGCCCGTCAACTGCGGCGCTTTCCCTCGTGAGCTTATCCAGAGCGAACTTTTCGGCTACAAAGGCGGCGCGTTCACCGGCGCTCACCGGCAGGGCCGCGTCGGCAAATTCCGTCAGGCGGACCAGGGGACTCTTTTTCTGGACGAAATTTCAGAAATGCCCTTGGACATGCAGATCAATCTCCTGCGCCCCTTGTCGGAACGGCGAGTGAATCGCGTGGGCGACGAACAGGAATACCCTGTAGATGTAAAAGTCGTCATAGCCTCCAACCGCAATCTGTCCGAGATGGTGGACACAGGCGCTTTCCGCCGTGATCTGTTCTACCGCATCAATGTGGTCACTCTGCATATTCCCCCATTGAGACAACGCAAGGAAGACATCTGCCTTCTAGCTGAATACTATGCCCGCAAATTCGCCGACGATTTCCGTTTGCCCTTTAAGCGCATTGATCCGGCTGTCATGGAAATCTTTCTGGCTCACGCATGGCCCGGCAATGTGCGCGAGTTGATCCACTGCGTGGAATGCGCCATCAACGTGGCGAAAAACGACGTGCTGTGCCCTGACGACCTGCCGAACTATCTGACAGAGAGGGGAGTTCCCGCCTCTTCTTCCAACCCCATTGAGAAATTCAATCTGACGAACACCATGGCCGACACCATACGCGAGGCCTTGCGCGTTCACAACGGCAACGTCAGCAAGGCGGCCCGGGCGCTCGGCATCGGCCGCAACACGCTGTACGCCAAACTCCAAAAAATAAACGCCATGCCCTGAGAGGGAATACGGCTGACTTTTTCCGCGCCGCGCCCCAAGGCAACAAAGGACGCGCTCACTGCGAAAAACCGTCTCTTCATACCAACGGACGGGCAAAAAAGCCGCCCTCTCTCAGAGAACAGCCGGGCTGTCCGATTTGCCCGCAAAAATTACCGCAGTTCCCTGACTACAATTTCGGCCAGTTCCGCGGCATACATTTTGACTTTGTCCTCGTCTTCGCCTTCCACCATAATACGGCACAGGGATTCCGTGCCGGAATAACGCAAAAGCACTCTGCCGCGCCCGGCAAGGGATTCTTCCACCAGCGCCACGGCCTTGCCGATGGCTGGCCGCTCTTCAAAGGGCAGACGCTTTTCCACACGAACATTAACAAGTTTTTGCGGAAAAAGCGTCAAAAGGCCGGCAAGCTCTGAAAGGGGTTTTTCCTTTTCACGCATGATACGCAGAATCTGCAGCGCGGCCAGCAGGCCGTCGCCTGTTGTGCTGTAGCGCCTGAAAATAAGGTGTCCCGACTGTTCGCCGCCGAGCATAGCGTCTTCCCGCCGCATGGCCTCGACCACATAACGATCGCCGACGGTGGTGCGCAGAAGCCGCCCGCCGTGGGCATTCATAAAAAGCTCAAGGGCCATGTTGCTCATAACCGTGGTCACCAGCAGATTGCCCGGCAATTCGCCGCGCGCCATCATGGCCTGCGCGCAAATGGCCATCAACTGATCTCCGTCCAGAACAGCTCCCTTTTCGTCCACAACAATCAGCCGGTCGGCATCTCCGTCCAAAGCCAGCCCCACATCGGCGCGCACCTCACGCACTTTGGCCGCCGCCACCTCAGGATGCAACGAGCCGCAATGGTCGTTAATATTGAGGCCGTTGGGATTTGTGCCTATACGTATAACCTCGGCCCCCAATTCCTCAAGAGCCAGGGGAGCAACTCTGTAGCTCGCGCCATTGGCGCAATCCACAACAATACGCATACCGGCGAGAGTAAGATGGGCGGGGAAGGAACTCTTGGTATAGACGATATATCGGCCCCCGGCATCTTCTATTTTTGTGGCCCGCCCGATATGCCGCGTATCGGGATAAGGCCATGCCATCCCCTCGTCGAGCACCATCCCGGCGATTTCATTTTCAATCTGGTCCGGCAGTTTATAACCGTCCGCATCAAAAAATTTGATGCCGTTGTCATAGAAAGGATTGTGCGAGGCGGAGATCACCACACCCAAGTCCGCCCGCATGCTGCGGGTGAGAAAGGAAATGGCGGGAGTGGGCAGAGGGCCGGTCATGATGACGTGCATTCCGGCGGCGCACAGCCCGGCCGTGAGCGCGGATTCAAACATATATCCGGAAAGACGCGTGTCTTTGCCTATCACGACCTTATGTAAATGCATTCCGCGCCTGAAGCGCACCCCGGCGGCTATGCCCAGGCGCAAGGCCACATCCACGGTCATGGGATGGACGTTGACCGCCCCGCGCAGACCATCCGTACCGAAAAATCGTTCAGACATACCGTTCCCTCACTGAAACCCGGCTATACGACTTTATAACATTTTCACTTTGAAATGCTTGCTTGACGGCGGGGCGAATGCATCGCCGCCCACCGCCAAGGCGCAGGCGAAATTTACTTTCGCCGCTCAGCGCCGCAGAAGTGTCAAAGTTGAGATGCTCTAAGGATTCTGCGGCTTGGATTCTCCTTTCCGCGTTATGATAACTTCCTCCAGAGGCGGGTTCAGCACAGTCATGCCCTCGGGCACACGGAATTGCAGGATCGCTTTGGCTTTCTGACCCGACTCAAGTTTGGGAGGAATAGCGCTGACCTCCAATTGATTGAGATACCTGGAATTTTTGCTCAGAGCTTCCGGAACTTCCACAGATATAGTGACTTCCTCCGGGCTTACGTCATAAAGCCGGCTGTTTTCAGCGATAAGATTGATCCTGCACTGACGGGAAAGCACCGCCCGTCCGCTGGTAATGGCATATTTGACCTGTACGACAGGAGGAGAGGAAGTGACGAAATTGGGAGTATCCAGGGTGATGTTTTCCGTCACCCTGGATCCCGCCGCCCTGGGGTCAAGGGTTATGGTCACAGGCAAACTGGAAATGCCGGAAACCACCCTTTCCGGACCGCGCAGCACCACCGCGGGCGGCGTTATGTCAACCTCTCCCACTGTCAGGGCATCTCCGCGTAAGGGCGAATCAAGAATATAGCGCAGGGGCACGCTGCGTTCTACAAGTCTGTCGGCTTTGACCACAATACGCGAAGGCTGGATATCCACAACATCAAACGTCTGGGCGGAGCGGCCCAGAATTTCGCTGGTCAGGGGCACTGTCGTGGCGCCCTTCCTGACGTTGGAAAGATTCACGGTCCACACCAGGCGTTGCTGGGTAAAGGTGCGCAGCAAGGTTTCCGGCCCGCGAAGACGCACAGTGACCTTCTCCACCAGCCCTTCGGTGACCACAAGATCCGCCGGAATGCCGAAATAATCCACAATGACGTCAATCTGCGTTTCCCGCCGCTCGCGTACGCTCACCATATACCATATGCTGACCGAGACAAAAACGGCCACAACAAGGGAAAACAGACTGAAGGCGATACTGCTGTGCTTAGAAAACTTCATTGAGAACCTGCCTTAACCGCGCGGCGTCAGAAATAAGAGTCAACTTCCCCCTGATGGCCAACGAAATTTCTCCGCGCTCTTCCGAAACAACAACCGACACAGCGTCGCTTTCTTTGGTGATGCCCAGGGCCGCGCGGTGGCGCGTACCGAAGCTCTGCCCGTCGGCTATGGCCAAGGGCAGAATGCAGGCCGCAGCCACGATGCGCCCGTTGCTGACAATAACGGCGCCGTCGTGCAGAGGCGCTTTGGGATGAAAAATATTCATGAGCAGACGCCGGGAAAGGAGCGCATCAATCCGCACCCCTTCACGGGCCACCATATCCCCGAGGCGCATTCCGCGCTCAATGACAATCAGCGCGCCTATACGGAGCCTTGCCATTTCCTGGCAGGCCATGACGATTTCCTCTATGCCGCCCTGCTGCAGCTTATTCCGCTTGAATATCCCGCGCGCCCCGATTTCTCCGAGGGCCTGACGGATGTCCTCCTGAAACAAAATGACAATAACAATGAACAATGATGTGAAAATATGCTGCAACAGCCAGAAAAGTGTGTTCAGCCCAAAATATCTGGCCATGTAGTAAAGCACGGTCAAAAGTCCAAGCCCCGTCAGCACGGCCAGGGCGCGCGTACCGCGCAGAAGCTGGATGATCTGGTACAAGAGCACGCTCACCAGCGCGATATCCAGCAGATCCCGCCAGGACAAGAAAAGGCCCCCTATCACCGCCGCACCTTCCATTGTTCGGGCCGCAGGGCTGCCGCAAGAGTAAGGGCACGGCGAGTACCGGCCACATCGTGCACACGGTGCCAGAAAACACCCTTCTCCCAGAGCAGTACCGTGGCTATCCGGGTGGCGCCGCCGCGCTCCTCCGGCGGCAGGCCAAGCAGATCGCCGAACAGGGATTTCATGGATATTCCCACAAGAATCGGTCTGCCGAAGGAAAACCAATCCTCCGGATGCGAGAGCAGTTCCACATTATGGGCACATGTTTTGCCGAAGCCTATTCCCGGATCAAGCACAATGCGGTTTTCCGGAAGACCGGCTTTAACAAGGCGCGTCATCTCGCGCTCGAAAAAAAATGCCACTTGGCGGCGGACATTGCCATAGCGCGGCTTCTCCTGCATGGTTTTCGGTCTGCCTTGATGGTGCATGAGCACATATCCCGGCTTATATTGAACAAGCACATCCGTAAGGCCGGGGTCAAAGTCGCAGGCCGAAACGTCGTTGATGACGTCCGCGCCGGATTCAAGGGCCGAAGCGGCCGTTTCGGCATGATAGGTGTCCACGGAGATGACCATATCCGGAACGGCCTTACGTATGGCGTGAAGGACCGGCAACAGACGGAATTGCTCTTCCACAGGAGCAAGCTCTTCTGCGCCGGGCTTTGTGCTTTCCGCGCCAAAATCCACAATATCGGCCCCATCGCCGCAGAACTGCAAGGCACGGTCAATCCCCTCCCCGGTTGTCGGGGAGCGCCCTCCGTCATAAAAAGAGTCCGGCGTCAGGTTGACTATGCCCATAATGCCGAAAGACGCGGAGGAGGCAATGGAACGTCCCCCCACCCCATGCCACGACGGCAAGGACGCAAGGAGCTCAGCTATCTTTTTCTTCCTTGGCATAGGGCTGATTTTTATCTGCCGTGTCCGGCTCAAGGGCGAAATCCCGCTCCCCGTTATCCGGCTCCTCCCCATTTTCTTCAGTTTCCCCGGCGCCGCCGTTGGACTCAAGCGGGGGCAATTTCTCGTCGCGCATGAGCTTGTCAAGTTCGTCGCCGTTTATTGTCTCCCGCTCAAGCAAGGCCCCGGCAATGCGGCGCAGGTTTTCGGCGTTGCTTTGCAGCAGCTCGCGGCAGCGGCTGTGAGCCTCTTCCACAATGCGCTTGACCTCGGCATCCACCAGACGGGCCGTATCCTCACTGTAATTTTTGTTCTGAATCCACTCCCGGCCGATGAAAACCTCCTCACCGGTTTCCCCTATGGCAAGGGTTCCGATGACGTCACTCATGCCCCATTCGCACACCATCTTGCGGGCCATGCGGGTGACGCGCTCAATATCATTGGAAGCACCTGTGGTAATATCGTCGAAAATCAGCTCCTCGGCAACCCTGCCGCCAAGAAGGACAACAAGATTGTTGCGCAGATACGTCCGCGAATAGCCGTGGCGATCCTCTTCGGGCAGTTGCATGGTGACGCCCAGAGCGCGGCCGCGCGGGATTATGGTGACTTTGTGCACAGGATCCGCGCCCGGCAGAAGTTTGGCCGCCAGGGCATGACCGGCCTCATGATAGGCTGTGATGCGTTTTTCCTCTTCCGAGAGGATAAGGCTTCGCCGCTCACGCCCCATGAGCACCTTGTCCTTGGCGTACTCGAAGTCACTCATGTCAAGACTTTCCTGATTGAGCTTGGCGGCCTGCAGCGCGGCTTCATTGACCAAGTTTTCCAAATCTGCCCCAGAAAAGCCGGGAGTGCCGCGAGCCAGGACATCCAGGTCCACATCCGTGCCCAGAGGCGTACGTTTGGTATGCACTTCCAAAATGCGTTTCCGGCCGCGCAAATCGGGCGTGGGAACAATCACCTGCCTGTCGAAGCGCCCCGGCCGCAAAAGAGCCGGATCAAGCACATCCGGACGGTTCGTCGCGGCTATCAGGATAACGCCCTCATTGCTCTCAAAACCGTCCATTTCCACAAGCAGTTGGTTCAGGGTCTGCTCGCGTTCGTCATGCCCGCCGCCCAAACCGGCTCCGCGCTGGCGGCCGACGGCGTCTATTTCGTCAATAAAAATCAGACAAGGCGCGTTTTTTTTGCCCTGAACAAACAAATCCCGCACACGGGACGCCCCAACGCCCACAAACATTTCCACAAAATCGGAACCGGAAATTGAAAAAAAGGGCACACCGGCTTCGCCGGCCACAGCGCGCGCCAAAAGGGTTTTGCCTGTTCCGGGAGGCCCGACCAGCAGAACGCCTTTGGGGATGCGCCCTCCAAGGCGGGTAAATTTTTTCGGATTGGATAAAAATTCCACAACTTCGGAAAGTTCATCCTTGGCTTCATCCACTCCCGCCACATCTTCAAACGTTACGCGCGCGCTGTCCTGATTGAGCATGCGCGCGCGCGCGCGACCGAAACTCATGGCTTTTCCGCTGCCGCCCTGCATCTGCCGCATGAAAAATACCCAGACGCCGACGAGCAGCAGCATGGGGAACCAGGAAACCAGCAGCGTCATATACCAGGGCTGATCTTCGGGCGGCTCGACCTTGATTTCGACTTTTTTCTCAATGAGCCGGGCCACAAGACCGGGATCCTGCGGCGCATAGGTTTGAATGCTCCGACCGTCAGGGGATCTACCCGTCAGAGTATGCCCCTGTATTGTTACGGACAACAACTGTCCGTCATTGAGTTTCGTCAGAAAATCCGTATAGGGAACCCGCTGCGCGGATATCTGCGTGTGCTCAAAGGTGTTGAAAAGCATAATCATCGCCAGGACAATAATCGCCCAGAGCATCAGATTGCGGCTGAACTGATTCAATACATCCTCCAAAATAAGGGCTTGATCCCACAAAATTTTGCTTGGCGAGCATAGCCGCTATGCGGCCCCGATGTCAAATATGCCGAGGCCCAGGTAATGGTTCAGTTTGCCGTGATCCTGCGTCAGGTCGAGTTTTCCGCTCAGGCCGAGCGCCATGAAACTCCTGTCGGGGGAAATTTGCTTTCCCCGGCTGACGGCAAACTGAACCGCCGCCTGAAAATTTCCGATGGAAAAGGCCAATCCCCTTTGGCACGGTCTGTGCTTATAACCGGGCGGAGAGGAAGATTTTTCCCATATCCCGTTTTTCAAGGAGCGCAGCATGAATTCCGCACTCTATATCGGCGCGACCGGCATGAAAGGCCTGAGCGAAGGCATGGCGGTGACCACCAACAACATCGCCAATATCAGCACCATCGCCTTCAAACATCAGGATATCCAGTATTCCGACCTGATTTACACCACTCAGGCCCATATGGGGGAATGGTGGCTCAATCAGGCGGATTCCCGCGTGGCTGTCGGCCAGCTCGGCAAGGGATTGCAGGTGGAGACGGTGCGCACAATCTTTCAACAGGGCGGCATGGAATCAAGCAACACGCTCACTGATCTGGCCATCAGCGGAAAAGGATTTTTTCAGGTCACGGACGGCGTTGCCCTGTACTATACGCGCGCCGGAGATTTTCGTCCGGATAATCAGGGGATTCTGCGCAATCCCGAAGGTCTGGCCCTCAACGGCTACACATTGAATGAAGACGGGACATGGGGGGCATTGCAGCCCGTGCTGATCGACAGATTCTCCACCATGTCGGCCAAAGCCAGCGGCAAGGTGAATATGACTCTCAACCTCGGATTGTCTGACGACAAAATCTCCGATGCAGGCAATCCTTACTTTTCCCTTCTCGGCGCATACGACGCCAACGCCGCTCCGCCGCTGCCCTCTTCCGGCTTTTCCCAGCCAATTACTCTCTACGACCCCGATGGGAAGAGCAGGGAAGCCACAATATACTTTGACAAGGTCAGCGTGGCCCCCTCCCCGGGTTCCGTTGTGGAATTTATTGTCGCCGTCAAACCGGAGCCATCCGAAGACGGCACGCCGCTTCCCCCGGGCGAAGGCCTCCTGATGGCCGGCACGCTCGCCTTTGGCGGAAACGGCCAGCTTGTGGACATGTCCGCCTTCACACCCTCCGTGGCCGGCAGCAAAATTTTGAGCGACTGGCAGCCGGCCTCGCTGACCGGCGGCCTTCCAGTGTTTTCCCTTGGCGGCGCGCCTGTGGCTCTGGACTTCGGCATCAACGCCGCGGGCGGATGGGAAGGCGGTTCCGGCTCGGCGGCGACTGTGGGGACAGCCGGGAGCAATCTGCCCTCCATGGGAGCAACGGCCGTACGCGCGCAGAACGCCACCACCGCCTACAACAGCTCCCCGTTTCTTTACATGGCCGAACAGGACGGATACCCCGAAGGGGTACTGAGCTATTACAGCATCGGAACAGACGGCATTGTCACCGGGCATTATTCAAACGGCCAGGGACAAAATCTCTGGCAAATACCCCTTTGCCGCTTCACCAGCGAAGATGGTCTGCGCCGACAGGGCAACAATCTTTTTGCCGCCACGGACGCGGCCGGCCAGATGGACATGGGCATACCCGGCACGGAAAATTACGGGAAAGTGCACGCCTACAATATCGAGCTTTCCAATGTGGACATGGCGGCGGAAATGGTCAATCTCATTGTGACCCAGCGCGGTTTCCAGTCCAACAGCAAGGTGGTGACCACGGCCGACCAGATGCTCCAGAAGGCCATTGAACTCAAACACGCATAGCCGGTTCTCCGGCAAAAACCGCTCACTGCCAAGTCAGCGAAGCGGGAGCGCACGGCGCTGCCCGCGCGGAGGTGACGAAGCGTCGGCCCATACAGGTTTATGCCTCTTGCCTGGACATGCCGTTTTGGGCTATCCTGTCCGTATGCCGTCCTCCCGCCGCCCATTATCCATAAGGCCCCCTTTCATGCCGACGGCCCTTTACGGCGTCGCGGGCTGGCCGCTGGGGCAGACGCTCTCCCCCCTTCTGCACAATACGGCTTTTCAGGCCCTTGGAATGCCCGCCGTCTATCTGTGCTGGGAAATCCCGCCGGAAAAACTGGTCGCCTTTGTTGAAAGTATGCGTCTGCTCGGCATTCAGGGCGCGTCCATAACCATACCGCACAAAATCGCCCTGATGCCGCTGCTTGACGCCGTCAGCGAACAGGCCCGCCTGGCTGGCGCGGTCAATACCATTTACCGCGACGGCGCGAAGTTGTGTGGCGAAAATACTGACGTGGCGGGGTTTTTGCGTCCGCTGGCCGGCCTTGACGCGGAAAATACGGATGTTCTTCTGTTGGGGGCGGGCGGTGCGGCGCGAGCGGCCGTGACCGGCCTTGCCCTGCGCCGCTTCCGGCGGATTTTCGTCGCCACCCCCTCGGACAAATCCCATCTGCCGCTGGTGCGACAGTTCGGCTGCACACCGCTGCTCTGGAAAGAACGGCATGGAGTTCCGGCGGGGCTGGTCATCAACGCCACGCCCTTGGGCATGCGCGGCAAGGAGACGGAAAGGACGCCCTACCATTTCGAAAAAGCCGTTCGCCCGCGAGACGGCCAGCCGCTCACGGCATACGACATTGTTTACAACCCGCTTGAAACGCGCTTTCTGCGAGAAGCCGGCGCGGCGGGCCGGCAGCGCCTTTCCGGGCTGTCCATGTTTCTGGGCCAGGGGGCGGCGCAGTTCAGGCTTTGGACGGGACAAGAACTCCCCGTTGAGGCGGAAGAAGCCGTCAACATGGCTCTGTCCGGCGAAAAAACCGAAGCATAACCTCAAAAACAGGCTCCGGGCGCCATGGGCAAAACGCGCGTCCCGGCGGCGGCAAAAGAGACAGTCATGCGCATTCTGATATTGCACGGCGTCAATCTGAACATGTTCGGCAGGCGTGATCCGGTTCATTACGGCAGCGCCACCCTGGAAGAAATCAACGCCCGCCTGGCCGCCCTTGCCGAAGAGATCGGCGTTGATCTTGATTTCTTTCAGACCAATCACGAAGGAGCCATGGTGGAACGCATCCACCGCATTCCCGACGAGACCATTGACGGCGTCGTCATCAACGCCGGAGCATGGACGCACTACAGTTACGCTGTCATGGACGCTCTGGCCTTGCTTGACGTGCCGGTAGTAGAGACGCATATGTCCAATATCCATGCCCGCGAAGCCTTCCGCCGCCATTCGGTGTTGTCCGGGGTTTGCGCCGGGACTGTCGCCGGTTTCGGCGTTACGAGCTATCTGCTGGGTTTACGTGCCGTATGCGCTCTGGTTGCGGAAGCCGGTAAATGACGCGCACTGCCAGATTCGTCCGGGCGCGAGGGTAAAGTATGTGCTCCATAATTCTTCCCTCCGGGGCTCGGCATACTATACGCCATTACAAGTTATCCCATAATCAACCAGTCAGTTGATTATGAGATGACTTCTACATCAAAGGGCCCAAACATTTTCTGATTCCGCCACAAGGTGGAATAACTGATGCCCAGGGCGTCGGAGGCCGCTTTCTTGTCGCCGTTATGATGCCGTATGGCCGCTTCAATAATGCGGCTGCGGGCCAGGTGCAGATTTTCCTGCAGCGATGCGCCCGGAGAAAAAACGGCTGAGGCTGCCCCTGGGGCAGGGCGCGTCACACTGTTCTCGCGCATGATGGCGGCAAACAGTTCCGGGTCCGGCACATCCGTATTCAGAAGGACAAGATAGCTTTCCATCGCCGACAGAAGTTCCCGAATGTTTCCCGGCCATTTGTGGCGCATGATTTCCCGGTATATTTCCCCGTTGAGAACACGTTCCGTCCGGCCATAACGGTTCAAAAGATTTTGCAGCAATGCCGGAATATCCTCCAGCCTGTCGCGCAAGGGCGGCACATGCAGTTTCAGGGTCGCCAGGCGATGGTACAGGTCAAATCGAAAACGATTTTCGGCCGCGAGATCGGGCAAAAATTTGTGCGACGCGCCGACCACGCGCACGTCCACAGGCAGGTAGCGGTTGCCGCCGATGCGCATAACTTCCTTGGCCTCAATCACCCGCAAAAGCCGCAATTGCATTTCGTGGCTGATTTCCCCCACTTCGTCCAGAAACAGGGTGCCTTTGTGCGCCAGTTCAAAAAGGCCGGCCTTGCCGCCCCGCCGCGCCCCGGTGAAGGCTCCGTCTTCGTACCCGAACAATTCGCTTTCAAGAAGGTTCGCGGGCAAGGCCGCGAAGTTGACGGCGACAAAGGCTTTTTCCGCGCGCTTGCTATTGGCGTGCAGGGTGTGGGCCACCAGCTCTTTGCCGGTGCCCGTCTCTCCGTAGACAAGCACCGAAGCATCCACCTTGGCGAAGCGGAGGATTTTGTTCTTCAGGTCACTGACAGCAGGACTCACGCCCTTGATGTCCGCAAGGGCATATCGGGTGACGAAGCCTTTGCTGTACAGCTCTTCGCCGATTTTCCGGTTGATTTTCTGTAACGAAGGCACGTCGCGGAACAGGGCTACCGCAGCGGACAGCCCCGGCCTGGCAGTGACGGGTAGAGTGGTGACAACCAGTTGTTCTCCGTTGATTTCCACAAGAGCATCCTTGCGTTCTTCCTTGTCGCGCAGCGTCTCGAAAAGATGAAGCGTCGCAAACATGCGGCGCGCGGTTTCATCCGTGTACGGCGCTTTGATGTCCAGCAGCTTCGCGGCCTTGCTGTTGACAAACACCGGCAGGCCGTCAGAGCGCACACACACGACGCCTTCCTCAAGGCGGCGGAAAATGGCGAGCAAATTTTCATGCTGCGCCCTCTCCCGCTGCATCTGCCCGGCCAGCGCACAGGCCCTGTCCAGGGCCTCCTTGATGTTGTGCGGGTTCGCCGCGATAACAAACCCTTTGCCGCCGAGGTCATCCATACCCTGCTTGGTCACGCCCCCGCCAACCAGCACGCGCACACCCCGGGCGTACAACTGGGTCAGGGTTGCAAAGAGAAGGCGGGAATCTTCATAGCTGACGTGATGAATACGCACGTCGAGCAATTCCTCCATAAGCGCGATGTCGTGATGTTCATTCCGATGAGCGGCGAAAATAATTTCGCGGCTCACGCGCGCCGCCTCCCGGATGGTTTTGATGACGTCCATATCCGTGCGATCGATGATCACCACGTTGCCGCCCAAAGCCCGCACAATGCCATTGCCCGTTCCGCCGTGGCAAATGATCACGTCGGCCCCGGCCTCAAGGCACTCTCGGGCCATGGGCACGGCGGTATCAAAATCCACAAGGCGCCATTCAAGGGTGTAGCCGTTCATATCCGCGAGCGCGCGCACGGATTCGACAAGATCCTGCGAGTGCGCCAGCAGGACGAAACGATAGGGAGTTGTTTCGGCCATTGCGTCTCCGGAGACAAAATTGCATTTTCGCAACAGATTTTCAGTTATGGAATAATCACACAATCTCTCTTTCTGTCAAAACATAATTTATCATTAAATATCAATCTATTATAAGCTTGTGCTTTTTGGCACAAAAAGTGCTACCTCATTGTTTTGGCGCCATACTCCCTTCATCTTTGTAGCAGGAGGTTTCATGAACAACATCACAAAAGCGGCTATTCCCATCCTCCTTGGCCTGATCATCTGGCTCATTCCCGTACCCGCGGGGCTGAAGCCGCAAGACTGGCAACTTTTCGCCCTGATGGTGGCCATCATTTGCGGATTCATCGTGCAGCCGCTGCCCATAGGCGCGGTGGCCATCATAGGCCTGACCATCACAGCCCTGACCAACACCCTCAGCATGCGTGAAGCGCTAAGCGGGTTCGCGTCCCCTTCCATCTGGCTCATCGCGGCCGCATTCTTCTTTTCGCGGGGGTTTATCAGGACCGGCCTGGGCAGACGCATCGCCTATATCATTTTGCGGGCCATCGGCGACAGCACGCTGAAAGTGGCCTATGCCTTCACCCTGAGCGGGCTTTTTGTGGCGCCGGCTACGCCTTCGTCCACCGCCCGGGCGGGCGGCGTTATTTTCCCCATCCTGCGCAGCGTTATTTCCGTTCTTGGTTCCGAACCGGGCCAGACCAGCACGCGGGCGGGCGCCTTTCTCATCATGGCCTATTATCAGGTTGACGGCGTGCTTTCCGCCCTGTTCATGACCGCCATGACCGGCAACCCTCTGGCCACCGAGCTTGCGCGCACCACTGCGGGCATCGAGATTTCCTGGGGCATGTGGACCCTTGCGGCTCTGGTGCCCGGCGTTATCGGCATGATCGTGGTGCCGTATTTCGTATACCGCATCTATCCGCCGGAAATGAAGCACTCACCGGAGGCCAAGGAACTGGCCCGCACGGAACTGAAAAAACTCGGCCCCATAACGAAGCCCGAACTCATTCTGCTGGGCGTATTCCTTCTGGCTCTGCTCCTCTGGTGCACCGGCCCCATAACAAAGCTCAACCCCACGTTGGTGGGCCTGATAGCTGTTTCCATCATGCTGATCGGCAAGGTCATTGAATGGAAGGATGTGCTCAATGAAAACGGCGCCTGGGACACGGTTGTCTGGATGGGCGTTCTCGTGGGCATGGCCGGGCAGCTTTCCAGCAAGGGCTTTATCTCCTGGTTCGCCAAGACCGTGAGCGCGTCCATGGTTGGTTTCAGTTGGCCCGTGGCCTTGGCGGCATTATTCGTCATATACCTTTACTCGCAATACGGCTTTGCCAGCATGACCGCGCACGTGGCGGCCATGTACGCGGCGTTTTTGGCCGTGGCCGTGGGCATGGGCGCGCCGGGCTACCTTTCGGCCCTGCTTTTCTGTTACGCGGGCTGCCTCTGCTACTCGCTGACCCACTACAGCGCCGGCCCCGGTCCCATTTTCTACGGCGCCGGGTTTGTGCCCCTGCCCACCTGGTGGAAGATCGGCTTTCTAACCTCGCTGGTGCACCTTGTCATCTGGGGCGGCACGGGCCCGTTCTGGTGGAAGCTGCTGGGCCTGTGGTAGACGACGGCAAGTATCGCCCGCCGGATATCCCCGCGCGGGCCGCGCGTTCATCGCCCTGTGCGCTGAAGCGGAATATGCACTCTATTGCCTTTTAAGGAGTAATCATGTCCCAGATTCAGTATCGTACCCCTCAGGAGATCAAAGCCCTGTTCGCCGAGCGCGGAGAATTCGCTGTTCTTGATGTGCGCGAACAGGAGGAATTTTCCCGTAGCCACATGCTGCTCGCCAGTTGCGCGCCGTTAGGCCGCCTGGAAATGATGGTTCTTGACCTTGTGCCGTGCGCCGTTGTGCCGGTGATCCTTGTGGACAGCGGAGAAGAAACGGGGCCCTCGCGTGCGGAACGCGCCGCCCGTGTTCTCGCGGACATGGGATACGCGCGGCCTTGTGTGCTCAAGGGCGGCATGAAAGCCTGGCTGGAAGCCGGATATGTGGAATTCACCGGTGTTGGCGCTCTCAGTAAAGGCTTTGGCGAATACGTTGAAGAAGAGCAACATACCCCTCGCCTGGAGCCGGCGGCCATCAAGGCCATTATCGATTCCGGCGAAAAGTTCGCCATTATTGATGTGCGCCCGCGCGAAGAATACAACAACATGACCATTCCCGGCAGTTCCAACGCGCCGGGCTGCGAAGTGACCTACAGATTCGCCGACCTTGTTCCGGATGACGAGACCACCGTCATCATCAACTGCGCCGGACGGACACGCAGCATCATCGGTACCCAGACCCTGCGCAACGCGGGCATACCCAACAAGGTTGTGGCCCTCAAGGGCGGCACGATGAACTGGCAGCTTGCCGGGTTTACGCTTGAATACGGCGCTGTGCGCCGCACGGCGCCGCCTTCGCCGCAAGCCCTCGAGACGGCCCGCAAACGCACGGCGGCTGTGGCGCAAAAGTACGGCATCGCTTTTGTCGATGCGGACACAGTACAACAGTGGCAGGCCGAAGCAGCGGCAAAAACCCTGTACATTTTTGATGTGCGCCAGCCGGAAGAATTTGTTTTCGGCCATATCCCCGGTTCACGCAATGCCCAGGGCGGGCAGCTCGTGCAGGCCACGGATGAATACGCCGCCGTGCGCAACGCCCGGTACGTGCTTGTTGACGATACGGAAGCGCGGGCCATTATGACAGCCCACTGGCTCAAGCAGATGGGTCTGCCCAACGTCCATGTGCTGCGCGGCGGGCTTGGCGGGTCCGGCTTCGGCAAAAAGGGCCTGGACCGGGGCGAAGTGTCCCAGGCCATGCCCGCGGTTCCGGAAGCCGCCCTTGTCAAGCCGCTGGCGCTACGGACGCAATGCGCGGGCGCGACGCCTCCGCTGGTCATCAACGTTGGGGTAAGCAAAACCCATCGCACAGGCCACATCCCGGGCGCGGCATGGGTAACGCGCGGCTACCTTGAATGCGCACGACAAGCGTACCCTGAAGCCACAGCCATTGTGCTCACTTCCGACACCGAAGCTCACGCCCGTTTTGCCGCCCGCGATGCCGCGAGGCTGTGGCCCGAAGCCGCCATATCCGTTCTTGCCGGAGGCACACCGGCTTGGACAGCCGCGGAACTTGCCCTGGAAGAAGGCATGCAGACGGCCCTTTGCGCCGAGGATGACGTGTGGTATAAACCCTACACCGACATCAACGCCAAACCCGAAGCCATGCAAGGCTACTTTGACTGGGAATTCGGCCTGGTGGAGCGGATAAAAAAAGACGGCGACGCGCACTTCGCGCTGGTGCTGTAGAGCAGAGGTTCACAATACGGAAAGGGATCTTTTGGCCAAGGGTCCCTTTCCGCCAGCAGATGTCCCGGCATGGCCCGCCGGGTCTTGCATTCCATGCCGTTCGCGGGCTATAGTCCCGAACCGTTGCGGAATTCAAAAAGGAAAAGGGCATGAACATCAAAGTCAACTTCAGCGGCCGCTCCATACGCTACACTGAAGAAGAAATCGCCGTGGTCGTGGAGACCATGCGCAATGCGGAAACGCTCACCCAGGGCCGCCACCGTGACGAATTCGAGCGCAAATTCGCCGAATACCAGAATGTACCGGCAGGAAGCTGCTTCACCACCATGAACGGCTGCGCGGCCCTGGAAATATCGGCCCAGCTTTGCCGTTTCAAACCGAACGATGAGATTGTCGTTCCGGCCCACACCTTTACGGCCTCCTGCTATCCCTACCTCAAAAAGGGCGCGCGCCCTGTCTGGGCTGATGTGGATATGCGCACCCGCGTGGTGACCGCAGAAACCGTGGAAAAGGCCCTTACCCCCCGCACCAGGGCCGTGATTGTGGTGCACCTTTACGGTTATGTGGCCGATATGCCGGAAATCACATCTCTGTGCCGGAAACGCGGGCTTATCCTTATTGAAGACGCGGCCCAGGCCATCGGCGCTGAGGTGGACGGCAAAAAAGCCGGCACTTTCGGCGATATGTCCATCTTTTCCTTTCACTCGCACAAAAATCTCACCACCCTAGGCGAAGGCGGCATGCTCTATGTCAGGGATCCGGCCCTCGCGGCCATTGTTCCCGCCCTGCGCCATAACGGCCACTGCGCCTATGCCTTCGCGAGGCCCGATTACTGGAAACCCGCCATGGGCAATGTGGATATGCCGATGCTGAACCATGAGCCGCTCATGCCCAACAACTTCTGCCTGGGCGAGGTGGAATGCGCTCTGGGCGCGAAAATGCTGGAGCGCATTGACCGGATTAATGACGAAAAGCGGGCCAGGGCTTTGCACTTCATAGACGCCTTGGCCGGCTTCCCGGAACTGGAATTTCACCGCGTGGCCGACCGCCGCCACAATTACCACCTGCTGGCCGCGCGCATGACCACAGGCCCGCAGATGCGCGATGATTTCATACGCGCCATGTCTGACGAAAAAGGCGTGAAATGCGTTGTGCAGTACATCCCCCTCAACCGCTATGATTTTTACCGCCGCCTCGGCTTCGGCGAGGCCGACTGTCCCAATGGGGACGCCTTTTTCGACAGCATGGTTTCCTTTCCTTTCCAGCACTGGCTGAGCGAGACCGAACTCGAATATATGCTCGCGTCCGCGCGGGACGTGTTGGCCCGCCTGAGCTGAAGGCCCCGCCGTGAAAGAGCGTTGCGTCGTCATTCCGGCGATCAAGAAAAACGCGGTTATACCTGACCAGCTTGTCAAACGGCTGGCCGGCGTGACCCTGATTGAGCGGGCCATCCATACCGCGCGCGCTTTTGCTCCCGGCGAAGACGTTTTTGTCGTCACCGACAGTCAGGAAATCGAACTCATCTGCGGGCGCATGGGTGTGAAATGCCGCCGCAACAGCCATTTGCGCTTCAACAGCCTGGACATTGTGGCGGAACTGCGCGGGATCCTCACTGAACTGGCCGCCCGCTACAGGCATTGCTGCATTCTGCGCGCCTCCTGCCCGCTCCTGACCTGGGTGGATATGGAGGACGCCTGGAAAAAATACCACGAAGCCGGGGCCGACAGCCTGGTGACCGTGAAAAGCGTACGCCAGCGCGTCTGGAATGTACGCGGCGGCACACTGGAAGAACTGTTGAGCGACAAGGAAGACCAATTCCTGGTGGAGAGCCGCGCGCTCATCATCCTCGGTCTGCCCACGCTCACGGCCGAAGAACCCTCCCGCCAAAAAATCATCCCCTATTTCCTCAACGAGCGGGCCATCGAAATTCAAAGCTACCAGGACTGGTGGATATGCGAACGCCTGCTCCTGCGGCGGCACATAGTCTTTGTGGTGGCGGGCTATCCGGCCATCGGCATGGGGCATGTTTTCCGCGCCCTCATGCTGGCCCATGAAATCACCAACCACAAAATATCCTTTGTCTGCACCCGGCAGAGCGAACTCGCCGTGGAAAGCATCGCCAGAAAAGATCATAAAATAACGCGTCAGGGAGATGAGCCGCTGTCCGAAACAGTGCTCGCCCTGAGGCCGGACATGGTTGTCAACGATATCCTGAATACGGACATGCCTTACATGACCGCCCTTGTGGGCGCGGGCACGCGCCGCGTCAACTTTGAGGATGAAGGCCCGGGCGCGGAACTGGCCGACGTGGTCATCAACGCCCTGTATGAAGACGGTGAAAACACGGAACGGCTGCGTTGCGGGCCGGAATATTTCTGCCTGCGCGACGAATTTGTGGACGCCGCGCGCAATGACCTGAGACCACGGGTAAAAACCGTGCTTATCACCTTCGGCGGCACGGATTCGCAGGATTTTTCGCGCCGCGTGCTGGACGTCATCGAACCTGTATGTCGCGCCTACGATATCGCCATCCGTCTGGTGGCGGGGCCGGGTTACGCCCACAAAGCGGCCATGGAAGAACATCTGCGAAAACTGGACAATCCCCTGGTAGAATTCGCCTGGGCCACCAATATCATGAGCCGCATGATGGAAGGCGCGGATTTGGCCATATGCTCGGCCGGCCGCACGGTCTATGAATTGGCCCATATGCGTGTGCCGGCCATTGTGGCGGCACACCACCAACGCGAGGCAAGGCACACCTTTGCCAGGCCGTGCAACGGCTTTGCCTTTCTCGGCATTCTTCCCAAGGTGAGCGACGCGAAAATACGCAACGTTTTTCTGGCGATGCTCAAATACCCGCGCCGGGCGCGTTTCTTCGAACGGCAGGCCAGACTTGATTTTACCGGCAACAAAGCCCGGGTGGTGGAATTGATGCTGGGCATGCTACAAAAATAACCGCTCACATTCCATACTGATTGCCGAAAATTTTTCCGGCAAAATGATTGTGCCCCTTTCAGATTCAGGTATAAAATTCGGCATGAGCAACGCTATATCCCCACCAAATCCGCCCAAAGACATACGTCGGCCGTCGACCGCCGCGCAGCCGGCCGGCTTGCCTCATGTCGTGCTGGCGGGACGTCCCAATGTGGGCAAATCCACCCTGTTCAATCGCCTCATTCGCGCCAAACGCGCCATCACCCACGACAGGCCGGGCGTGACGCGGGATCGCATGGAGGGCATTGTACGACGAAACGGCCTGCCCGCCTATGCTGTTATGGACACCGGCGGCGTCACCCTGGACGCGCACGCCGCCGTGGCTGAAGGCCCCGAAAGCCTGCGCGGCTTTGAGGCGGATATCCTGCGCCAAACAGAGGCGGCCCTGGCCGCCGCCGCCGGCGTTGCCCTGGTGGTGGACGGACGCGACGGGCTTTTGCCCCTGGACGAGCACCTGGCCGCCTATCTGCGCCGCACGGGTCTGCCCTCTTTGTGTATTGTCAACAAAGTGGACGGTATTGAGCGGGAAGATGAACTGACGGCGGAATTTCACGCTCTAGGCCTGCCGCTTGTCGCCGTTTCCGCCGAGCATGGGCACAATATGCCCCTGCTGGCCGAAATGCTGGCGGAACTCGCGCGACGGGAAGATGCGCCCGGCGAGGCTGTTTCTCCACCAAAGACGGCTCTGCGCCTGGCCATGCTCGGACGGCCAAATGCCGGTAAATCCTCGTTGGTGAATGCCCTCACGGGCGAAGAACGGATGATCGTCTCCAGCATCGCCGGCACCACGCGGGACAGCGTGGACGTGCGTTTTGCCCGCAAGGAACGGGAGTATGTCTTTGTGGACACCGCCGGTGTGCGCCGGCGTGCGAAAATAACGGACAGCCTGGAAAAATACTCGGTCAATTCATCGCTCAAATCCGCCAGTAAAGCCGATGTCACCCTGCTTGTGCTGGACGCGGCCCAGGGCGTGAGCCAGCAGGACAAACGGCTTGTTGATCTTCTGGGTACGCGCAAAATCCCTTTCCTCATCCTTATCAACAAATGCGATCTGGCCCCGCGCGCCGCCCTCAAACAACTGGAAAAAAACGTCCGCGCCATGCTGAGCTTTTGCGCCCACGTTCCCGTCTTGCCTGTTTCCGCGAAAACAGGACAAAATCTTGAAGAAATCATGCGTCTTGCGGAAAAAATCCACGCGGAATGCCACATTCGCGTACCCACAGGACAGCTCAACAGAGCCATGGAGGAAGTGCTGGCAAAACACCAGCCTCCGGTGGTTAAACGGGCACGGGCAAAATTCTATTATCTCACCCAGGCTGAAACAGCGCCGCCCACCTTTGTTTTTTTTGTCAGCGACGCTGAACGTGTGCCCGAAAATTACGCGCGCTACCTGGAACGCGCGCTCCGCGCCCTGTTCGGCATTGCTCACGCGCCCATACGCCTGCACTTGCGCTCAAGCCATAAAAAGAAACAATAACGGCAAAAAAACGCAAAGCCCCTGCCCTTTGGACGTGGACGGCGTTGTACTTATAACATATTGAGATAATACATGTTTTACGGCTGGAAAGTGGGACTCGTCTCCTTGAGCGGCAATTTCATGCTGCAGGGCTGCGTCACCTATATCATGAACGCCTTTATGGAGCCTCTGTGCGAAGCGAACGGCTGGTCGCGCGGACAGATCAATCTCGGCATGGGGCTTGCCGTTCTGGCCGGGCAGATCGCCATGCCCGTCATGGCCAGCCTTTCGGCCCGGTTTTCGCTCCGCATCCTGATGGTCTCCGGCGCCCTGACGGGGGGAGTCGCCACATTTTTTCTGGGTTTCAGCGGCAATATCTGGACGTTCACCGCCCTCTACACCATTTCCTGCGTGGCGACGCAAGCCTGCGGCGGCGTGGTCGGCAACGCCCTCGTCAGCAACTGGTTCTGCCGCTATCGAGGCCGCGCTTTCGGCCTTGTCAATACGGGCACGTCATTTTCAGGGGCCGTGCTGCCCTTACTGGCCCTGCCGCTGATACAGGCCTTCGGCATCAGGGATGCCTATATGGCGTTCGGCGCCGCCACTCTGCTGCTCGCGCCTCTTTCCTGGCTGATTGTGCGGGATTCGCCAGAGGCCATGGGACTCCAACCGGATGGCAATGCTTCCAGGCCCCAGGAGCCTCATGCCTTACCGGACAGGAACGTTTTTTCTCACATGGCGCACAACCCCAAGGCCTATGCCCTCGGCCTCGCCTTCGGCCTGGCGCTGCTGGTCGCTTCCGGCGTCCTGAGCCAACTCAAGCCGCGCTTCGCGGATGTGGGCCTTGAAGCGTATCCGGCCATGCTGCTGGCCTGCATGTCGGCCTTGTTCGCGGCCTTTGCGAAATATGCCTGGGGCGCCGTCTGCGACAGGTTCACGCCCATCACGGCAACGCGGGCGGTCATGCTGCTGAGTTTCGCAAGCCTTGCCCTTGGCTTTCTGCCGCCGACGCGACCCGGGCTCATCCTTTTCTGTATCGCTTTTGGAAGCTGCGCGGGCGGACTTTGGACAATTCTGCCCGCGGTGACTTCCCATTGCTTTGGCGGCGATAATTTCCTGCCGGCCTACAAATTTGTTTCCCTGTTTATTCTGCTGCGCTGTCTCGGTTTTCCCATCATGGGATTCGCCCATGATTTGAGCGGCAGCTACGCTCCGGCCGATGTAATTTTTCTGATTTTTCTACTGATTTCCTTTGCCCTGACCTTCGTCGCTTCCGGCCGGGCCGAGCCGGATCACAACACCAGCCGGGCATAATACTGCCGCCCGTCGCGCACAACCTGCAAGAGCACCTGCCCGGCAAGACGCTCTCTGCGAAAAGCCTGCAAAAGCTCCCGCATGGTCTTGATACGCACCGCCCCAACGGCGACGATCATGTCTCCCTTGCGCAAAAAATCCGCCGGGCCGTCACGCCGCACGGCGCTCACAGCAAGCCCCCCCCCGCTTTCCCGCGCTGTGAGACCCCAGCGCTGCTCCATCAGCGCCTGGGCCGCGACATCCTCAAAACGTGCCGGCTTCAGGCTCACGACCACACTTTTGTCGCCCCGGTGCAACTGGAGGCGCAGGATCGCGTCCTCGGTCTGGTTGCGCAGCACATTGACATAATCCCGCTTGTCTTGCACGGGGGAGGCATTGACGCTCAACAGCACGTCGCCGGGCATAATGCCCGCCCTGGCCGCGGGCGCACCCTCGTACACGGCATTGACAAGCACGCCTGTGACATCCTTGAGCCCCAGGGCCATGGCCGTACGGCTGTCCATATCCTGCACCATCATCCCCAGCCAGAGCGGCGCCACTCCGCCCTGCTTCACCAGGTCATCCATGACGCGCCGGGCCTTGTTGACGGGGATGGCGAAACCTATGCCCTCGGCCCGCGCGTCAACAGCCGTATTGACGCCTATAAGCCTGCCTTCGATATTCAGCAGCGGGCCGCCGCTGTTGCCGGGATTGATGGCCGCGTCCGTCTGTATCAAATCCGTAAAAACACCGCTCTCGTTGCGTATGGTACGTCCGAGGGCGGAGACAACGCCCGTTGTGACCGTATGCGTAAATCCGAAAGGGTTGCCGATGGCGATGACGGTTTCGCCGGGCAAAATATCAGAGGAGTCGCCCATTTGCGCTTCAGGTAGGTTGTGCGCTCCGACGATCCGCAACACGGCAATATCGAAATCCGGGTCGGCACCGCATACAGCGGCGGAAAATTCTCGTCCGTCCAGAAGACGCACCACCACGTCATCCCCTCCGGCGATGACGTGGGCATTGGTCAACACAAGCCCATTCGCACCGTCCACAATAACTCCCGACCCGAGGCTGGTCCGCTTTTGCCGCCGCGCCGGCTCGCCGGGCATGCCGTAAAAAAAGTCCGGCCCGAAAAAACGTTCCAGCGGAGATACCCGCGAACCCTCGATAATATGGGTGCTGGTGATGTTGACGACCGCCGGAGCCACCGCGTGAACAGCGCGCACCACAGGCGTAACCCTGGGACTTGGAGCGTCCGGAACGGCCGACGCCGTCGAAAGAGAGGCCTGGAATGAAAAAAGGAACAAAAAGGACAAAAGTGCAAAAATACGCATATACCCGACTCCACGAGGTTCAGAAGATGTGACCGTGGGTATTGGCTCACTTTGGTTCAGACAAGAAAGGCGAGTCCCGGGCGGAGCGAAGTGTGTCAAGACATACATGAGCTTCGCACGGGGCGAGCCTGACGCAATATCAAGCAAAGTGAGCCAATACCTGACCGTGAATGTTCTTGCCACATTCGGCCCCGAAAAGCTATACTCGCGAAGGCATATTATTTGGAGCGGGAGTGAAAATGAAATATCCCTCAGTAGGTATCAAACCGATAGAGAAAAAACATCTGGACGCGGCCGGAAAGCATCTGGATAACCTCACAAAACCGCGCGGCAGCCTGGGCAGCCTGGAAGACGTGGCGGCGCGGCTTTTCGCCATGGGGGGCGGCCGTATTCCCATTGTCGTGGAGCCGGCCGTCATGCTGACCGTGGCGGGCGATCATGGCGTCGCGGCGCAAAATGTCTCTCCATATCCGCAGATAGTGACGCGACAAATGGTAGGCAATTTTCTCGACGGCGGCGCGGCGGTCAACGTGCTCTGCCGTCGCGCGGGCATGGATTTGCATATTGTGGACGCCGGTTGCGCCGGCGGCCCCTTTGAAAGGCATCCCATGCTGCTGGACAGACGACTCGGTGACGGCACAGCGGACATAAGCCGCGGGCCGGCCATGTCCCGCGAGGTTTGCCTCGGGGGCATTGAAAAGGGCATCGCCCTGGCCGAAGATTTCGCGACGCGGGGGTATGCCTGCATTGGCACAGGAGAAATGGGCATCGCCAACTCCACCGCGGCTGCCGCCCTGTACTGCGCTTTGCTGCGCCTCGAGCCGGATGAGGCCGTCGGACCCGGCGCGGGCGCTGATCAAACCATGCTGTTTCACAAAATTGAAATTGTGCGTCAGGCGCTGCGCGTCAACGCCGCTCTCCTGCGCGACGATGATCCGGCGAGCGTTCTGGCGGCCCTCGGAGGCTTTGAAATCGCGGTTCTTTGCGGCATCATGCTGGGAGCCGCGGCCAGAGGTCTGCCCGTGTTGATAGACGGCTTTATCTGCAGCGCCGCCTATGCGGCAGCGGTCAAAATTTGTCCGGATATGTCCGGATACGCCATTCTGTCGCACTCCTCGGCCGAACCTGGTCATGTGAGGGCGATGCAAAAACTTGTTCCCGACCAGAGGCCGCTGCTCAGTCTGGGGATGCGCCTGGGCGAGGGAACGGGCGCGGCGGCGGCGTATCCGCTTGTGTGCTGCGCGGCGGCTGTGTATAATGAAATGGCGACCTTCACCTCCGCCGGAGTATCCGGGGCATAGCACTCCGGCCTTCCGCGCGATATACGACAGTGCCGCAAGCCCCTCCCATACTGACTTTTGAGGACGTGACCCGGATATTCAGGCTGCGACGCGGTTTTTTTGCGGAAAGCAAAACTCTTGCGGCTGTCGATGGGGTGAATTTCGCCTTGAGAAAGGGGGAATGCCTCGGTCTTGTGGGGGAATCCGGCTGCGGCAAAAGCACTGTGGGTCGCCTGGCCTGCGGGTTACTGCGCCCTTCTTCGGGACGCGCGCTTTTTGACGGCAAACCTCTTCCCGAAGCGGGAGCGGACAGTTGGGCCGCCGGGCGCATCCAGATGATTTTTCAGGACCCGTCATCCTCTCTCAATTCCAAGCGTTCCGTATATGCCTCCGTGGCTGAACCGCTGGCGGCGAGAAACGTCCCCCGTGCCGAGCGGCGGGAAAGGGCTGAAGCCATGCTCGCCGCCGTCAGTCTGGATGGTATGGGAAAGCGCTATCCGCACGAATTTTCAGGGGGGCAGCGCCAGCGCATCGCGGTGGCCCGCGCTCTTGTCACTCACCCCGACGTGGTCATCTGCGACGAGCCGGTATCGTCTCTGGACGCCTCCGTACAGGCGCAAACCCTGAATTTACTGCGCGATATGCAGGAACGCCTTTCTCCGGCCTATCTCTTTATCTCCCACGATATGGCGGTGGTCGGCTTCATGTGCGAAAGGATACTGGTGATGTATCTGGGACGAATTGTGGAAGAAGCTCCGCGCGACGCGCTTTTTGAAAATGCCGCGCACCCGTACAGTCAAGCCTTGTTGGCCTCCGCATCCGGCGGACGGTGGGAAAAAAAACTCCCGCCGCTGCTGGCTGGTGAACCGCCAAGCCCGCTTGCTCCCCCGCCGGGCTGTTCTTTTCATCCGCGCTGTCCGCAGGCAACGGCTGTCTGCCGGGAGGAAATCCCGGCCTGGAAGGACGTCTCTCCCGGTCAGCGCGCGCGCTGCCACCGCCTTTAGAACATTCTGACTTTAACGCTTGCTTCAGCGCTTAACGGCGCTCCACGCGCTCACGCTCAACCGGGTACAAGCGCGGTCGTGCCCCCGGCGTTCGCGGGCGGCTTTGCGGATCGGCCGCCGTAGCCCCTGAGGGGCGTACGGATTTTGCACCTTGAAAAAAGGCCGTATTCCGGCTAGAAGAAAAAGAACGAATTTTTCGCGAGGATGTAATGAGCAACGAACCGGACAAAATCATCTATTCCATGATTCGCGTTTCCAAACGCCACGGCCAGAAGGAAGTGCTGAAGGATATTTCCCTTTCCTATTTTTACGGGGCAAAAATCGGTGTGCTGGGCATGAATGGGGCCGGCAAATCCTCCCTGCTGAAAATACTCGCCGGCGTGGACACGGCCTTTGACGGAAAAACTGTTCCCGCGCCAGGCTACAGCATCGGTTATCTGGAGCAGGAACCCCTCTCCGGCGAAAGGCATACCGTGCGTGAAGTCGTGGAAGAAGGCGTCAGTGAACTTGCGGCCGTGGCCAGGGAGTTTGAGTCCATCAACGCCCGCTTTGCCGAGCCTATGGAACCTGAGGAGATGGACGCCCTGATCGCCAGGCAGGCCCAGGTGCAGGAAGTGATGGACGCCAAAAACATCTGGGACTTGGACGCGCGCCTGGAAATGGCGATGGACGCCCTGCGCTGCCCGCCGGCGGACATGCCCGTTGACCGCATCTCCGGCGGAGAACGCCGCCGCGTGGCCCTGTGCCGGCTTCTGCTGCGCAATCCCGACATTCTGCTGCTGGACGAACCGACAAACCATCTTGACGCCGAATCCGTGGCCTGGCTTGAGCACTATCTCTCCACCTTTCCCGGCACCGTCATCGCCGTGACCCATGACAGGTATTTTCTGGACAACGTGGCCGGCTGGATACTTGAACTGGACAGGGGCAGGGGCATCCCCTGGAAGGGCAACTACTCCTCCTGGCTTGAACAGAAACAGAAACGACTTGCCGGCGAGGAGAAAACCGAAGCCGAACGCCAGAAAACCCTGGCCCGCGAGTTGGAGTGGATACGCATGTCGCCCAAGGGCAGACAGGCCAAGGGCAAGGCCAGAATCAACGCTTACGAGGCCATGCTCTCCCACGAAAGCGAAAAACGCGCCCCGGATTTGGAAATTTACATCCCGCCGGGACCGCGCCTGGGGAAAAGCGTCATCGAACTGTCCGAGTTGAGCAAGAGCCTCGGAGAGAAGCTGCTTATGGAAAACGTCAATGTGCTTATCCCTCCGGGGGCTGTCGTCGGCATCATCGGCCCCAACGGCGCGGGCAAGACAACGCTTTTCAAGCTGCTGACCGGCGAGGAAAAGCCGGATTCCGGCATGGTGTCCATAGGGGAAACCGTGCGCTTCGCCTATGTGGACCAAGCGCGGGCCTCACTGACGCAGGGCAGGACGGTTTACGAACTCATTAGCGAGGGGCAGGAAAATATCCGCCTCGGCGGGCGAGAAATGAACGCGCGGGCCTATTGTACGCGCTTCAATTTTTACGGCGCGGATCAGCAGAAAAAGGTGGAAACCCTTTCCGGCGGGGAGCGGAATCGCCTACATCTGGCCATTATGCTCAAATCAGGAGCCAATGTTCTGCTGCTCGACGAACCCACCAACGATATTGACGTCAACACGGCCCGCGCCCTGGAAGACGCGCTGGACAACTTTGCCGGCTGTTCCCTAGTCATAAGCCATGACCGGTGGTTTCTGGACCGCGTGGCCACCCACATCCTGGCCTTTGAAGGCGACTCGGACGCCGTGTATTTTGAAGGCAACTATTCCGAATACGAGGAAGACAGGAAAAAACGCCTGGGCAAGGCGGCGGATACGCCGCACAGAATAAAATTCCGCAAATTAACGCGCTGAAGGGAAGGGACATGATCGCACATGACAACCGCAAGGCGCTCGGCCTGGCAATCGCGGTGGCCTGCCTGACTCTCGCTCCGGCGCTTGCCGCCTCCGCTGCGGCGGAGGATGCAGGAACCGGGCTGCCAAAAACGGTCATACTTTCTCCCAACGGAGGGCGTTTTTTTGTCCAAGAGCGGCTCAAGAGCATCTCCGGGAACGGAGTGAGCATCGTCGCTTTCAGCATTCCCGGCGAGGCCGGCAATCTGCGCGTCGAAATTCCCGACAATCCCCCAGCGCACTGGACAACCACATCCCTGCGGCAGGATTCCGGAAGCGGCCTGGCTCAATCCCGGCGGGACCTGCTGGCGGAGCAGGCGCGGCTTACCGGCCTGCTTGAGTCCGCGCGGGCGCGGGCAGCTCTCTGGAAGAACCTGCCCGAACAGGGCCTTCCCTTCCGGGAAATGGAACAACGCGACAGCCGCATGACGGAAATCATCGCCTCGACGGCGGCCGAGGAGATGCAACTGCGGCGCGAACTGGAGATTGTCGCGCAGACCCTCGGACGCCTGCCGCAAAGCAATCCCCTGCGCCAGCGGGTTGAGGTGACGCTGCGAAAGCCGCTTCCCGCCGGGGAAAGCCTGCCCGTGTCTTACAGCTATACCCTGCAAAACTGCGGCTGGCGGCCTGTATATACCTTTGAGGCGGATCCGGAAAAAGACGAGATCGCTGTTCGTCTCTCGGCAGAAATCCGACAATTTACAGGCATGGATTGGAACAAGGCCAGATTGACTCTTGTTTCCCACAGCCCCGGCAGGCTTGAACCGGCCCCCCTGCCGCGCTGGGAGATGGAATCCGTTCTGCCGCAAGCGGACTTGCGGCGGCCCACGCCGGCGGCCCTCCGCGCCGCCAGGTTCGAAGAACTGACTCCGGCGGCCGGGCCGGAGGAAGAAACGGACGTGGAGCAGCAGTCAATACAGGCGGACACTTCCGGCGTATATGCCGTCTGGAATCTGGACATCACGGGCCTGACGGAAGGGGTCTCGCGTCTTGTGATGGCTGAGGATGCCTGGAAAGCCGAATTGCAGTGGCTTGCGCGCCCCCTACGGGGCGACGGCCGCGTCTGGCTCACGGCGAAGTACACGCCGACGAACAAAGCCTGGCCTGCCGGTGAGGCGGAATACAGCGTGGACGGGCAGTATCTCGGCCAAGGACTTTTCAGGCCGCGAAGCGGGCAGGACGATGAAGCGAGACTCTTTTTCGGGGTTGATCCCAGGGTCCGCGTCACGGTCACGGCGGACGACAAAAAACGCGGAGAAAGCGGCTTCATAGACAAAAAACGCGTCTGGAACTGGGCATGGATATTTACCCTGAACAATGCCCACAACCGGCCCGTCAACGTGCGGCTGGAGCGCCCCGAGCCTGTGGCGGTCGATCAGGCTGTGGAGGTCGCCGCTCAGAACAGCCCGCCAGCCACAAAGGACGGCAAAAACCGCGTCCTGTTCTGGGAAATCACTGTCCCGGCCAAGGGCAAGGCCGAGGTCAAACATGCCGTGACCGTCAAAGCTCCTGCGGACATGCCCCTGGAGCCGGCGGCGCCCTAAACATCCAGCATGCCCGCTTTAGTCGGGCGGGGCCATCCCATCAACCTCACTTTAAAATTGTCCTGGCAGATGAAAAATGTGTTCTCCTGAAGCCTCTCGACGGCTGTACCTCGATGCGCCAGGGCAGACGCATCTTATTTTCTTAGAGTCGCATGCGCCAAATTTTGGGACTACGGTTTTGCCGCCATCTTCAACGCTCTTTTTGGAAGAGCGCGTGTTGAGTAGCCCCAAAATTTAGATGCGTCTGCCCTGCTTGATGCGCAAGTGGTTGTTGACATTCTCCAACAGGCGTTGTATTTTATTACAATTGGATGTTTTAACGCTATCGGACAATATTTATTCGCGGGAATAGTTCAACGGTAGAGCGCAAGCTTCCCAAGTCAACACTTTTCCGCGTCTAAAGAAGCCAGAAAATACAGCAATAGCAATGGGTCACAGTATTTTTACTGTGGCCCTTTTTTGCGTTTATGTGACATTTTAGTGACATACCATCGCAAAAAGAATTTCTTTCAATTCACAACCATACACAAACTTTGTTCGGGCTACCTCCTCAGAAAGCCCCTCTCTAGTCATGCCCAAAGCATGGCCGGAGGGGGGCTTTTTTCTTTCGACAGGCGAAACACCGGAGGACCGGTGTCGTCGTGGCGTGGTGGTCACGGCCTGACGAGCCAGCCGCTCTCAACCCACCTCATATCGAAAGGAACTTTATTGAGGAAAACAAAGAGGCCCTAAAAGGCAAAAAGCCGTTTGAGCTGGAACTCAACGGCTTATCTGCAAAGCGTAAATCTCTTACGCGGTCAACGTAGAGATAACGCTACCCGAAAGGGTGCTCGCTGTCAATACACGGGTTTGCTCTTTTTTGTCCTTTTTTCCGGGGGCCGGGAGAAAGCGAAAATGAAGACATTCGCGCCAAGAGGAAACATTTACGGGCCGATTCTTCCTCAGTTTGTTTTGGAAAAGCCCGTCACGTTTGGAGCAAAAATTATGTACGCACTGCTTTGTAATTATGCCGCTGAAAAAGACCATTGCTGGCCATCTCAGAACACTTTGGCCGCACGGCTTTCATGCAGCGTAAGCAGCGTAAAAAACTATCTGGCCGAGCTGGTCAAGGCAAAGCTGATCGAGGTCCGGCGGGAGCAGTATCGCTCGTCCGTCTACTACATGCTCAACCCCGGTGAGCTGCGCGACCAGGAGGCAAAAGCTGATGGCCCACAGCCAGAAATTACCTGTCCGGAGCCAAAATCTGGCTACTTAAATAATCTTAACAAGCAATCTCAAGAAAAGAATCCCCCCTTACCCCCCACGGAGCCGGAAGCGCCGAAAGTCTCTCCCGGTTCTGAACCGCCTGCGGCGGGGGGTGTGTCTGTTTCTCTCTCTGATTTTGAAACCGCATGGGAGCTGTACCCCAAAAAGGATGCCAAGGGCTTTGCGCGTGTCGCCTGGCTCAAACTCCAGCGTAGCGGGCAACTCCCTCTCCTGGACCAAATACGGGCCGCTATTCAGCGTTTTGTCGCCTCGGAAAGCTGGCAACGCGAACAAGGCCGTTTTGTGCCGCAGATGGGCAACTGGCTTCGCGGGCAACGCTGGCTCGACCCGCTTTCTCCCGCCGAAGAAGCCGCAGAACAGGAACGGCAGCGCCGTGAAGAAATGAGCCGGTTGCTCCGGGTGCAGGAAGAACAGGAAAGACGCCAGCAGGAGCAACGAGACGCGGAAAAAGCGCGTTTGAGGCCGCTGTTTGACGCTCTAGCGGCGAAGTTCACGGAGTCTTTCAATGACGCCCAGGTTGCAATGGCTTTTGGCACTTGGCTGCATCTGCACTCCAGAGGAGCCGCGCCGATGGCGTCCGATGTTGCGCCAAACAACGGCCAGGGAATCATGGATTTTATGAACGCTTTCAAGCGGAAACACGAGGAAGCGCAGTACCGGGCGCGTCATGGGCAACCAGAAGCGAACCGGCCTGACGTCCGCGCTGCCGACTTCAAGCCGTGCGCTGAAATTCTGCGGCACAGTCCCGTTTTTTCCCAACTTTTTTCAGGAACTGAACAACTGCGGCAGGCCGTCTAATCCCGCCGTACAGAGGGAACTATGCGTAACAACAGGGGTAGTATCATGAAACGCTTGTGCTTGTGCTGCTTGTGGGCGGTGATGGCCGTTTTGTTAGTAGTCGGTTCCTCCTGGGCCGACGATGCCCCAAAACAACCGCCACCGTCTCCCGCTGCTACGTCCGGACAACAGGGAGTGGTTCTAGGGCAGTACACGGATGTTGTGATGTCTCAGGAAGCGGCAAAACAGCCCACCGCCGAGGCAACGCTACAACGGAAACAGCCGCCCGTCACGGCAAACCCGGACGCTGGAAAAGCGCGGGAAGCGCAGGCGTTGTTTGAAGAAAGCCTGCGCCAGATGATGCCGCTGGATGAGGGGCAGATTCAGGATTATCGGGAGCGCTCGGACCAGAGGGAGCGGGCTTTGCTGCCGGTATCGCCCTCGTTGAACTCGCGCACGGTGCGCGTTTCCCTTGAACCGGGTGGAACTCCGGTCAGGGTGTTCACTACTGCCAATATCGCAACCTCTCTCGTCTTTCACGATTCCACCGGCCAGCCGTGGCCGATCACTTCCGTCACCAATGGCGGGCCGAACTATTTTCAGGTTCTTCGCCCGGACTTGCCGGACGGCAATCTGCTCAACGTCATGCCGACGCAGGGCTACGGCACGTCCACCATCGTCGTCACCCTTGAAAAACGCGACATCCCCCTGGTGATTCGGCTGGAGTCGGATTCCGTGCGCTCTCCGCAGCGCAAGGCCGACGCCCTGGTGCTGTTCCAGCTTGCCCACCACGGCCCCATGGCCAGTGTCCCCATCATCGAAAACATCAAGGAAACGGCTGATTCCGCAATGCTGGCCTTTCTGGATCGGGTGCCTCCGGTCGAGGCCGCACGGGTCCGCATGGAGCCGGGCCAGGAAAAGGTGAACGTCTGGAAATACAATGGCAGGCACTACATCCGGACCAGCCACACTCTGATGTGGCCTGCCTGGACCGCCGTGGTGAACGGTGCGGGAAACGTCAAATGCTACGAAGCGCCGGTTACAGCGCGGGTGATGTTCTCCATCAACGGCAGGATTCAGACCATCATCCTGAAAGACTCCCTCAAATAAGGAGGCGCGTACATGAGCGACATTACAAGCACTGAAAAAAAGCGGCGTTTCATCATGTTTTGCCTACTCGGCCTAGTTATCGCCGCCGTTATTGTTTTTGTCTCGTTTACCCTGTTCGCCCCGGAAAAACCGTCCGCCACGGCGAAGATGGCTGCAACGCGGTCGGAAGCCGTCAGCGGCCAAGCCGGTGGCGAGGGTTCGGACGAATACAACCGAAAACTGGAAACCCACGACGCACAGCGGGCAAATGCCGCGCTCCAGGCCGGTGACAGCTTTGTTCCCACTCCGGTCGGGCAGAAAGCACCAGTCGTCGGGAAAAAACCAGACACACCCCCGCCGCCGCCTGCCGTCGCTCCGGTGCGTATCGCTCCGGTACAGGCTCCCCGGACGGACAACGCCATGCTCAAACGTATGATGGAGGATTTAGCCGCGTTGGATACCAGGCTGGCGGCTGCTTCTGTGGGTACGGGCCAGATCGTGTGGCTGCGGGATTTTTCCGCCGATGCGCGTGGTGCGGTTTCCATTGAAAAAACGGTGGCCTTGTCGCAGGCGGATGCGACCTTGTCCACTTTGTCAATAAAGCCTGGGGACTTGCTCTATGCCGTGGTGGATACCGGCGTAAACAGCGATGTTCCATCCGCAGTCATGGCGACAATCGCCTCCGGAAAGTACCGCAATACCCGCTTGCTTGGCGGCTTCCAGCGTCACGATGAGCGCCTTGTACTGGCGTTTACCAGGGCCATATTGCCGACCGGCGAATCTGTCCAGCTTGAAGCGTATGCGGTGGACCCGGCCACGACCGAGGCGTCGGTGGCCAGCCGGGTGGATACGCACTTTTTCTCACGCTGGGGCGGTCTGGTGGCCTCCGCTTTTCTTGAGGGGCTTGGGAGCGCCAAACGCTACAGCGGTTCGCAAAGCACTATTTACGGAACAAACAACGGCGACACGACCGACCAAATGGTCTGGAACACATACAGCGTTGCGGACCAGGCATGGATCGCGGCCGGAAAGGTGGGGGAAAAGGCCGGGAAAATCTTTGAACGGAACTTTGAGCGCCCGCCGACCGTGTTTCTTGAAAGCGGTACGCCCGTAGGCATCCTTGTTCTCAACGTCAAAGAGAACAGGTGAGGGTGGCATGGAAAACTACGTTGCCAATGTCATCCCGCACCTCCAGCAATGGTGGCCGGTATTTGTTCGCCTTGCGTATCTGATTGGCGTTGTCTTCGCCGTTGTAGCTTTGGCGCAGGCGGTGAGCCAGAAACAGCGTTTCAACCGCTCCCTGGCGGTCTGGTCTTTTTTTTGCGCCGTCCTGCTGCTGAACCTCCCCACGCTCATGGATTCCCTGTCCATGACTGTTTTCAACCAGACATCGGAACAATCACTAAGTTACAGCCCGCCGTCCTCTCCCGGCTCCGTCTACATCCAGTTCGCCGTGTACGCCATAGCGACGGTGGGAGTCATCGGGATAGCGCGGGGGGTGTGTCTCATGCGCGATACGCCCAATCAAGCCATGAATTTCAGCCGGGGCATCGTGCATCTGTTCGGAGGAATTATCGCCGTCAACCTCGTCACTTTTCTTCGGGGCATTGGAGCCACCGTGGGCGGTGGCGTGCAAACGTACATAGCCAAAATTATTGGCTGATGTGGAGGAAATCACACATGAACACCACCAACCTTTTGACCTCCGTTTCTCCCGCCAGGTGGACGGCTTTTTTCCTGGGAGTCGCCATGGTCTGGCTGCTTCAGCCGGAAATTGCCCATGCCGCTGTCGCTTTCGGAGAAATGGGGCAGAACGTGGCCGAAAACGCCAAGGGGGTCGCCAAGGGCATCACGATGGGCGGCTATGCGGCGGGCGCTGGCATGGGCGTTTGGGGCTGCGTTGAAATGTACAAGGCAGGGAAACACCAAGGCCAGAGCACTTATGCCGGGGGCATCACGAAGGTCGTTATCGGCGCTCTGGCGCTCGGCCTGGGTGAGTTTCTCGGTTCCGGTTCGGCCACACTGTTCGGCTCGGACCAGACTTCCGGCCTGGGCGACCTCGGTCTGTAACCACAAGCAAAGGTGAAGAGGCATGAACTTTTTCCGTAAAAAAAGCAAAAACAATCCCGCAGATACTCAACCGCAAGGTTCCTCGACAACGGTGGAGGTTGAAGGAGCGCATGATGTTCATGCCTCTTCACCGTCAACCGAAGCCGTTTTCGGGGGACTTGGCTGGTACAGGACGCAATTTCGCCGCGTCATGAAACTGGCCTTGGGCCTGGTGGTCGCGCAAGGCATCAGTCTTGCGGTGATCGCCTTGTTGTTCCTGAACCAGCCGGGACCGCGCTATTTCGCGGCTACTCCGGATTTACGCCTTGCTCCCCTTATTCCTCTGGACCAGCCGGTATTGACGCAGGAGGGGCTGCTGACCTGGGCGTCCGACACTATTACCGGCGCTATGTCTCTTAATTTTCTTGAATGGCGCGAAAAACTTGAATCCATCCGGAAGAATTTCGACGACGAAGCGTTCAAGTCGTTCCTCGCTTCACTGAACAGTTCCGGCATTCTGGACATGATTCGGGAAAAGCGGCTTTCCGCTTCCGCCATTACCACCCGCGCTCCCGTCATTGTCGCCTCCGGTCTGGTGGGCGGCAAAGCCTCCTGGCGTATCGAGTTTCCGCTGATTGTTTCCTACGAATCCAGCCAGGGCGTTGAAAGCACCCAACGCCTCGTCGCAACGGTTCTGGTCTGCCGCGCATCCACGGTGAAAACACCACGCGGCGTGGTCATTCAACAGGTCGTGCTGAAAAGGGATTCGTAATGCTGGATATGTTCGTAAACGGTATTGAGCGCGGCATACGCGCCTTGTCCGAAGCCTTTGCCGGGCCGGTTCACAGCTATTGCAAGCTGGAAACGGTCGATGGCGGCATTTTGGTGGCCGATGACGGGAGCCTCGTAAGCCTCCTGCGGCTGGAGGGTT
>JAITGC010000043.1 GCA_031280915.1 Desulfovibrio sp.
CCTAACCACAAGGATATTTTTCCGGATGGGAATGGGCCTTGATTGGCGCGGCTTGCGGGGGATTGATGGCGCTGCCGCGTGTGGGGAAAACTGCGGACAACTCCATAACGGGCACTCGGCAAGCACGGCTGGGGGCATGGGTACAGGGATGCTTTTCCGTCAGTCCTAACCATTTCCTAACCAGGTTTCTAACCAATTTTCTAACCACGAAAACGACCCGCAAAGGCTTTTCTCGTATTAATCGCCAAGCTTAGTGAGTGGCTGTGCCTGTTCATTCAGGTACTCGAACAAAGGGCAGTCGTTTGTTTCCAGATCAAAGGGCACAGCGCGAAGGATGGCGGTATCCTTATAGAAGTGGAAGTCTGGCAAGGGCTCGCAAAAGGAATCTGTTTTCGGATAAATGAGGAAAGACAATCGAGTGGGATTTTGGACCATGTATTTTTCTGAATACGCAAAAAGTTGATACATGTCGGCGCTGGAAACGTCATCCTTTCGAACAATATGTTTCCACTTTGTATCGGCAATAATCCGCTCCATTTTTCGTTCCAGCAGCAAGTCAGGCTTCAATGTGTGGAAGGGGGTATTCTGATGTTCTTCAACAAGATACTCTCTTTTAGCCTGTGCTATTACATTCCAGCCGCCCGGAGACAGCTTCCGTCGCACATGAATCGCCACGTATGCTTCAAACAGCCGTTCCATAGGGAATAGCACTGCCGTGCACCCAAGATCGCCAGGACTTGGGATAGGCGTTTCTCCTCGAAGCAGCAGACGGCTCCAAAAAAGTGGAGTCCGATAATGGCGCGTATTTCGATCAAGGTTGGCACTGGCAGCAAAATCATCCCTGATATTGCACGAGAACGGAACATCTTCAAACATATCAAGAAAGCGTTTGCCCCGCCGCTTGCTTTCCAAGTTTCTGCTGATGGAATGCACATGGGACAACGCTGTCTTTAACAGTCTGTTTTCGGCTCTATCTGGCAAATATTCGTCATAGCTGACGTAAAAACGCTCGCGGTGAATGCTATTGGCGCGAATATGGTGTGGCATGAGTAGCTTTCCGCGCAGACATTGGAGATTCTCTTCCACCGGCGCATATCCTGAACTGATACCGCGCCGAATCAATGCTCCGATGTCATCAAGAAAACAAATGATAAAAACTTCAAGAAGAGGCATGCGACCGGAGTCAAGTCCGGCATGCCGAAAAGTGATATGGGGAAAATTATGTACAGTAGACAGCATGGAAAGGAGGATTTTTCGTCCACGCTCCTTGCTGTTTTCGTCCAATTTTCTGGCTATCTTAGGCAGGATTTCTAGGCTATCCCCGGAGGGGAGTTGGACAATTCCCACAAAGTTTTGCACACGAAGTGCCCCGCGTTTCCTCGCATCATACCTGATGGGTGCTTTGCTCGAATCTGTCTTCTTCGCAGGGGGTAACTGCCTGCTTTTCTCCTCCTGGCGCATTTGTTCAGCCACCCAAAGCTCGAGCGCGTCAAAGTCCCTTTCCCGTAAAACTACACCAAAAGACTCTTCTCTGGATTCTTCAATATCCTTTCCCTTGATAATTAAATCATGTTCAGAAAGGGAAAAAACATTCGTAGCCACGTTATTACCTTGATAATTCAGCTGAGGTGGGGCTGTCGTATATTTTTATATATGTATCTTCCGATTGTAGGGCATCATCATCAAGAACCCATTGCGGTGTGAGCCGATATTCTTCAGCGTACCCAAGCAGAAAAGGATCAATAGTTTCATTTACAAAAAATGGTGCATTGCCAAGCACCATGTGAAGCCTTTCCAAATCTTCGAAAAAGTACTCTTCCAGCAAGGGAAGTATTTTATTTTTAAACACTTCTGCCAAGTCATTGAGGCTTTCCACATCCCAAAAATAGGAATGCCCGATGCAGTGCTCTTTGTCATGTAACGATGCAATACGTTTATTGATGGCCGTAAGCATCTTCACAAGATCAATTCTGCCAATGTTTTTTGTCGGCAAGGCATCTGCATCTGGATATATCGGCTCAAAAGAAAACCGACGCCGCAAGGCTGTGTCCATTCGGGCTAGAGAGCGGTCTGCCGTGTTCATGGTCGCAAGGATATAAACATTATCAGGCACACCAAAATTATGCCCTGAATATGGCAATGTGGTTCGCAACTGCTCCTTTGCCCCGATTCGTTTTGAAGGCTCTATGAGAGTTATCAATTCGCCAAATATTTTTGAAATATTACCGCGAGTTATCTCGTCTATAATGAAAACGCGGTTTGAAATTTTCACATCTTGAGGAAATAGAGCCGGGTTGACCTTGCGGAGTAATTGAAGAATGTCGGCTACAGGAATGGCAAGTTTATAAATTGTCGAAAGAGTCATGCTCTTTCCACTGTTAAGGTCGATTATGTCTTCATTGATGCCCTTAACAAGCCATCTTACCTTGCGAAGGCGCTTGTAATGCGGCGCATTATCGTCCCATTCAGGTTCTCCTGTAATAACTCCAATAGCGTCAATAGTTTTGCTTGAATAGCAAGACAAAACAATATCACCAAGCTGCATGCGGTTATAAAAAGCATTGAGAACAGCCTTGCCGCCGTTCTCGCTGTAATCCGTGGCATCAGAGATTTTTTCCCCGTATTTGGCCCATCCGATACGGATGTGGCCGCTCTCCATGCAATCCGTTCGAGTAGGGTTGTCCCCCGTGCCTTCAAGCGAGACTTTCCAGATCGTGGGATTTTTGTTAATTCCCAAGTCTACGTTTGTGCCATCCCCAACAGGTGCCCCGGCTTTATCGCAAAACGCTTTAAAAATACCGTCACGAATTTCATACTCAATATCCTGCCCCGCCCCAGTGTTTTCTTCCGAAGACATTACTGGACGAATACCCTCTATGAACTCCTCGTAGCCGAAGGACTGGTGAAATGTTGTAAAGGCAATAAGCCCATCATCTTTGTACTTCAGGTAACGGAAAAATACCGCTTCATAATTTTCCATTTTTACAGCAACAAGCGACTTACCCTCAATAATCGCGACAGCATATTGTATAGAACTATACGTCTTGCCTGTTCCTGGCGGGCCGTAAAGAATGATGTTTTTGGTTAGGTTTTTTTGGGGAAAATCACCTTGTGTCATGCTAGATCCTTTTTCAGGTATAGTGCTGTCAAAAATATAATCTTTATGCGTTTCAATTATATGGTTGAAAGCACTATTGTTTCCTTTTCCTTCTAACGGCCGATTTAAGCCTGTCCAGCCATTAAGATAGTTGTAGCCTTTTCGCGCTTCAATTCCGCGCGTATCACTCGTTAAGACATTATAAATGCGTGTATATGGTATTTTCTCTCCCCCACATACAGTTTTTATTTGTCGCAACAGTTGAAGATATTCAATTCTTTGTCCATCATCTATAAAGTTAGGCAACCCAGTTTCATAAATTCTTTTAAATTCAATATTTTTGTCATATGCCCATTCTTTGAGCCTGTGGTGCAGTCCATCAAGTAGCACTCTGTCTGATGAGTCAATATCAATAATTTTTGCTTCCTTTGAGGTTATCTCAAGATATTCTGGCTGCGGTTGAACTGTGCCTGAACTTTCAAGAAAGCTAAGATAGTATTTGATGCCACTTTTTAAATCGTCTTCTTGAATACTATCATCCAGATCAAAAACAGCACTCATTTTGCTGTAATCGCCACCCTTTGTTTGAAAATAACCTTCGAGGCCGCTGTTTCTAATCGCGGAATCAAGTACGTCGAAAGTTGCAATCGAAAAGATGCTACGTCCATTTTTCAGCTTTGCCTTGCCAATAGCTGAAGAGATCGTATTGGCGGAATTGGGAGAGCCACCGTTGTTTGCATACCACTTTTTAAAAGCGGCTCGTTGCTTTTTTTCATCCACGTAATTTTCATTTTGCTCCCACGCTGTATGCGACAATTCAGGCAGCGTAATATCGGGGGTTAATTGAGATATTTTATTGTTTAGTGAATTGAGAAAGGAAACATACTCATCGCCACTGCAAGAAGAGCTTGGCATGTCTACCCCATATCGGCCAGAGATGAACATGCGAGAATTCTTATCAAGGGGCATAAAAACATTTGGACGAATCCAGTATAAGCCCATTGTAATAGAGGCTATCCCATTGTCTTTTACTGAAGTTGCTCTTTCAAAAGCTATTTTGAATTCATCAGTGAATTTGCCAGTATCAGCAGCCTCCATTGCTGCAATAAACAATGCCCATACCTCATCAACGCCCGCAAAGAATGACTTTAAAGGGTTTAGAACTGGAATTCCGTCAAATTGTATAGGAGCAGGCAGGCTTATGCCAAATATATCACCAAGGATATTGGCTAACCCAGTACGATTCGAGTAAGTCATCTGACCGCGATTCAGAATTCCGATCACGGAAAATGGATCAATCTGGTATTGACGAGACCCCCACCAGTCTTCGCGGTGAAAATTGAGGTACTACATCAGCGGTTGCCCAGAAGACGACTTTTTTATCAGCTCAAAAAGGTCACCACGTTTATTCTTATATGAGAGAAGGCTATCAGCAAGAGCCTCATAAAATGGAACCCACGGGAATGCATTATCCATAAATCTCACCTTTGATCCTTATTGCGAGCGTGCCATTACACACTGTGGCGCAACACCCACAACTGAGATATCGCATACTTTTTCCAGAGTGTAAATCTTGACCAAATTACCGCCCCAACCTTGGCCCACGGCTGCGCTCCTGTAGCCGCTCTATTTGGCGTTCAACAAGGCGTTCAAACGCGACAAGAGCGGTTCCAAGTTCGCGTGTATATCGCTCAAGCGTTGCAAGTGCCGCGCTGATTCCTGTTGCTCGGCCTGGAGTTGCCCGATGTTCTCCTGTAGCTGCTGGATGGCCTGGGCGTGGCTCTCCAGACTGCGTTGATGGTTGACCAGAGATGTGGCGTGCGCTTTCTGCGTGGCGCTCAACTCCCGCTCCAGGGTGAGCAACGTATTTTTGAGGGTGCGTTCCAGTTCGGTCATGGCCTATTTCCTCACGATGATCCAGGCGTCCGGCTTGTCGAGCGTTCCCGCATGGGTGATTTTCCAGCCTTCGGGCGTCAGCAGGTAGTCTTTGCCCTCCGAGCGATACGGCTCCAGCCCCTTGAACGTGGCCCATATCAGGGCGCTCTGCGCTTCCAGGGATTCTTTCCGTTCCGACAGCGTGGTTATTTCCCGGTGCAAGGTCGTGATCTTCTTCTCGGCCAGGGTCAGCAGTCCCCATCCACTGAATATCGCGCTCGTCAGAATGCACAGAGTTAAGGCCAGGGCTTGCAGACATTTCCAGCCAAAAGCGGCGCTCAGAATCCGGCAGCGTGAAGTCACGCTCTGTTCCAAATTGGTGAGCTGGTGCAGGATAACGGCCTCGGTTGTACCCAGCGCGGCTTTCGACGATTCGCGCAAACTCTGACTCAAGATGTCGAGCTGTTGCCGGGTCAGACTTTCCATCTCCCGGCGCTCCTGATCGGCCTTGGCTTTCAATTTTTCGGTCAGTGAGTTCAAGTTTCCAGTGCTCTGCATATATTCCCCCCTTGAGGCGGAGTTTTTTCTCCGCTCTCCGGGTCTTTTACGGTTATGTAATCTTTGCCCACCCTGTTGATTTCCAGCCCGGCCCCGGCAAGCGCCTGGAGCACGTCCGCGCGGCAACGGATAAGCCCCTGCTCAATGTTGGCCCGCATGTATTCATGGACGGCATCCTTGGCGGCGGCGCGATCATCCTTGGAAGGAGTTTTGCCCCAGCGCAACAGACGGGCGTTGTGCAAATCCGCATGTTCTGGCGTATGCAGGCGGGCGCGGGCCGGGTCGTCCGGTCTGGCCCAGCCCTCCCGATGGTTGTGCAGGTCGCGGAACACATCAAAATGTTTCTGCCAGCCGGGCGGGCAGGGATTGAACGCCTTGCCGCTGGCAAGCTCCACGCGCGGAATGACAAAGTGCAATTCATGGTGCCCCGCGTGGGAGTGCCGCACCCACAGGATGTTGCGCTGATCCGGCTCCAGGCCCGCGAAGGCCATTTCTTCAAAATCATCCATCACCCGCTGTTCCTGTTCCGGCGTCACCGCATCGTCCGGGTGCCAGGAAAGCACCCCGGCGGTGAACTTCCATTTGGTATCCAGCGAGTCGATGAGGTCGCGGGTGGTATCCACATCTCCGCGCAGCACTTCCGGCGGAAGCTCGTCGCGGCCCGGATAATCCGGGCGGACAAGGTAATGCGTGGGGCCGTCACCGCCGCCCTGGCCGTGGGGAAAGACTTTCATATACATGACGGCTCTCCAGAATCAGGCGACGGGGGTGTGTCTGCATTTTTCAATTCCCGCTCCAGACTGACCAGGGCTACCAGCACGTCTATGACCTCGGCGCGGCTCTTGTGGACATTCGCCCACCGCGCAAGCTGGTTCAGGTTCACGCCGATACGGGCAAGCTGGCGGACGCGCTCTTTTTCCAGGGGCGTTTGCCGCAGGCGATAGTCCAGGGCGCGTTGCCGGATGAAGTCCGTCACGGTCTGGCCCTGGGCATCCGCCTTGGCGGTGATGGCCTCTTTCTCCGCAGGGGTGACGCGCAACTTCACCAGGGCGGTGCGGGTGTCGGATTTTGCCTTCATGGCTTTTGCCTTTGCAGGGTTCGAAGGGGCGCAGCCACTCGCCAGCCCCGGCAGGGGACACCGCGCAGCGTGTGGCCACAACGGGTAGGCTGGCTATCAGCAATAACACCGGAGCGAAACGGCACTATAGTGGTTGCGTCACGAAAGAATGCAGCAAACGAAATAAACGAATTTGACGAAATTACCGCAATAGTGCCCCTCGTCTTGGATCGCATTTGTTCGTATGTTTCGTTTCTTTCGTTAGCCGACAATACCGTAATCACCAGATGATCCCGGCGTCCGGCGAAATAAGAAAAAAACGAAGGAAACGAAAGAAGCATCAACATGCTGCCTCCTTTTTTTCGTTAGATTCGTTATTTTCGTTTCCTTCGTTTATTGTCGTTATTTCGCGCAGGGTGATAATCTGCTTGGGACGGCCTTTCCCGCTCTTGTCCTTATGGATGTGTATGCGTTGCTGTGCCTCCAACTGCTGCAAAAGCGGTTGCAATCGCTCCTTGGGGATATTCCGGCTGAACGCGGCGCTCAAGTCTGTGGCCGATAGCGGCCCCTGTTTCAGAATTTCCAGCAATTTTTCCTCAAGCGGGTCAACAGACCGATCTCCGAAGATATACAGTGCCGAGTCTTGAGCGTAGCCCCACATTGCCAGAGCGGCTTTCAAGTGTGGCACATCAATGTGCTCCTGGCCGTCGAGCAGCGCGTAGACCAGGGCAAGGCGTTGCGCCTGCGCTTCGGCCCGGTTGATGATGCTCCCGGCAAGGCCGGTGTGTTCCCTGGAGATTTCAGGATAGATGCCCTCCCACATTTCCAGGGCGCTGGCGGTCATGGTCATGGCTCCGCGCTTCTGCGCTTGGGCCACCCGCCGCCACAACTCGCGCTGTATCGGGGCCAGTTCCGTTTCCGGCATCCGGGGCGGCATGGCTACCAGCTTGGAGCGGCGGGCGCAAATCCAGAGAAAGCGGTTGCCGAACCCGTTGAAGGCCTGCACGTCGCCAAGGCAGACGGCAAGCTCCTGCATGGTGATGTGGGTGATGATGTTGATATGCGCCCCTTTGACCGTGACGGGATTATTCTTGGTGAGCGGGGCGTAGTCGCCGTCATCCCAAAAGCAACGGAGTCCCATTGATAGCGTGTTGCCCTCGCGTTTGGTGCAGGTGAGGCCGCTGGCAAACTCTTCATCTTGAATCATCAGGCGCTTGTCGCCTTTCTCGCGGATTGGTTCATTGGGGTTTTGCCGCTGCCGCCGCTCCCGTTCCTCGTCCGATTCATCGCGGACGTGATAGGCCAGCCCTTCGCCGGTAGACAGCGGCCCGCCGCTCTCCCTGGCGGGCAGGGGCAGGCCCCATTCCCGCAGATCGGCAAGATAGCAATGCTCCCGGCCAAAGAGCTTTGTCACCGGATGACGTGACGTGCCTTTCCGGGCCTTGCTGGAATTACCGCAGATAACCGCAAACAGGCGCGGCGCATGGACGGTTTCGCCTATGTAGAGGTGCGGCCCCTGATCTGGAGCGTGACCGTAGATTTCCGCGCAAAAGCGCACCAGAGCGGTAATGGCGACTGCCGCCGGGTCGGCCTCGCTGTCCCGCGTGGCCAGCCTCACGAACTCGCCCAAGATGCCGGGGCAGGCGTCAAAGGAAAACACCGGCCATTCTTTGATGGTAATGTCCTCCGTTTCCGGCGTAGGCGCGTCAGGCATGGAAACGGACGGCGTAAGGTTCGGATACCGTTTTGCGGCTTTTTGGGTGAAATCCTTCTCCGACATGGCGGTTCTGATATGTACCTGCGGTAGAAACCCCGGTTCGGTCTGATCTGCCAAGTCCCAGCCGTCCGGCAAGGTGTCGGGCGGTTGGATGATGGCAATGCTCTGCGCTGTGCCGTCCAGAATCCGAGCAAGCTCCAGAGCGGCTGCGAAGCCCGGTTCGTCATTGTCCGGCCAGATGATGACGTTTCTTCCCTGGAGTGGGGAGAAATCCGCTTTGCCTACAGCGTTACTGCCGCCGCTCCAGGTGAGGGCCGCATGATGCGGGAAATAGGCTTGCGCGGCGTCCGCTGTTTTTTCACCTTCCACCAGTAAGACGGAAGCATCCGGCATGGCCGCGAGTTTGGGTAAACCATACAGCGGGCGGGGTTCCGGCAGAACCTTCCATGCCCATTGCGGCGGGCTGGAACCATATTGGCCGTAACTGAGTGGTAGAACGGCTTTGCCGTCCGGCAAATCGAACCGGACGGCATAGGCCAAGGTGCGGCCCTGTTCATCTTCATAACGCCAACTCTGGCTATACTGCCCATGTTGCGGATGACGGCGCGGCGGCTCCGGCGCTGACGGCGGAACCGGCAGGATCGGCGTAAACGTGGCCGTGGCCGGTGGCGTTGAGCTACTTGTGGCCTGCGGGCGGAATACCTGTGCCGTGCCGATGCCATATTGTTTCCCAAGCTCCCTGGCGGCTTCGCCCTGGCGTATGTTCCAGACTTTGGCCGCCAGGCCGATAATGTCTCCCCATGCGTCACCGGAGGCAAAGTCGCTGCCCTTGCCGGTTTCCAGATTGGTGCGGCAGGATTCGCCGCTTCCGCCCTGGAGCGAGGCGCAAAGGTATTCCTTGCCGGAAACTCTGCCACCCGGCAGGAGGTCTTGCACCACATCAGGCAGCCGGGATTGCAGGCCGTCTTTGACTTCCTGGAAGATGTTGCCGTTCATCGGGCGCTCCGGAGTTGCGGGGCTGTGTCTTTGGTGTGGACGCTGCGCGACGCGAAATATTCCTCCAGGTCGTTGATGTCATAGAGAACGCGGCTACCGATTTTGGAGTATTTCGGGCCTTTCTTCTTGGTACGCCAGACTTCCAGGGTGTTGGGCTTCACGCCCAGGAATTCGGCGGCTTCATCGTTGCTGAGTTTTTTGACGGGCATACTGAGTCTCCTTACATGGTGGTGTGTTGTGCCTGCGCGAAGTGCGGCAGGCTGGAGACTTCTGTGTAGACTGCTATCAAGAGAGAAAAAATTCCAGTTCAAGTTTCGGCACAACAAAACCCCTCCAATCTAGTTCTAGAGTGAAGGGGTTGCAGTTTTATTCAGTTAAATTAATGAAGTATGGGATGGAGAGCCGTGCTGGAACAAATCTAGCCCGGCTAGGTTTCCTCGTCCCCGGAGCCCTGGTTTGGCGCTCCGCTCCAGTTGATAAGCTCTTTCGGCATATTTTTACGGAATATACTCACATACGCGCCGGGCGCTTCAGTGATGCCGTAAATTTTGCCGATGGCGACATATTTGGCCTTGATCTCGTCCTTTTTGATGCGATGGGGCGGCTTGATTTCGTTTGTCACCTTATTGGCGAGTTCGACAAGGACGGCCATGTGGCTTTCGGCTTCCGCCAGCTGTGTTTTCAATTGGGAATTTCGCGCATTGGTCGCTGTGGAGTTCAAATTAATCTTCTTGTTCTTTTCCAACAGGTCGGTAATTTTGCGTTCCAGTGAGGCAACCTCCACAGAGACTTCTCCCGCTTGTTCCTCGGGTTGTTCCTCGGCTTCACCCCACATGGCTTTGTTGGCTGCGATTATTTCTTGAATATGGGTGAAGTCGCAACAATGATTGTCGGAGCCAAGGGCGGCGTTTTGATCGGAGCGGAGAAAGCCCGGCGACAAAAAGGTGGATATGAGCTTGCATGGGACGTTTTCTGCAACGCCGTCACCAAGTGCGTTTTTCGCCTTGAACACGGAGATGCGGTAATACTTGAGCGCGGCCAGACTTTCCCGGTTCGTTTTCGCGTGTAGCATCCGCATGGCTTCGTTTAGACGTATGGCCTGAGGAAGCGTTGCGGACTCAAAAAAAGAAAACGCATGGAAGGCAAGAAGGCAAAAAAGTCCCGTCACAAACAAGCCTATCAGCGTCCCTCCCAACAAGGTTGCGGTGAGGTCGCTGATTGTCGCTCCGGAACTGACGCCAATCCTGGCTAAATGAGCGACGATAAAAGAAACGGCAAGTATCCCGAGCGCCCCGATGCCGATTACCGTAACCAGACGGGCGTTTTTGATTATTTCAAACTTCTTTGAGGTAAACATAACTGATCCAAAAACAGGCTATTCCACGACTTCCCAACTGCCGCCCTTGTTCGGCCCAATGCGGCGGACAACGCCCTGCCCTTTGAGTTCCTCCAGGCGGCGAAGGATTGTCCGCTTGGAAACATTAAGCGATTTCGCAATGATTTCAGATGTCACAGTGCTGTCTTGCCGGATCATGTCCATAATGGCGGCGTTTATGTCTGGTGACAGCATTGATGCCATTTTTGGTGACACGGATTCTTTTTTTGGTGAATCTGTCACCAATGTGTCGGTGGAAACAGCCTTCCGGCGCACAATAGCCTTAAACAAACAGCCCTCGTTGTCATCGATAAAGTCGATATCCGGCCATTCCGCCAAGGCGCGTTTAATGCCGGAACCAAGCCCGTGGTAGGGCAACAGTCCCTTGGCCACATAGGAAACCAGGATGGGGTTGCGGATGTTGGAGTTGCCCGCCTTGATTTTTTCAACGGTCAGATTGTTGGGCAGATGGCCGGGGCTGATTATTTCGATCCGGTCATCGAAGATGAATATACGGATCGCGGCGCTGACAAGGTAATCCCGATGTACCAAGGCGTTGACCAGGAGTTCCTCAAAGACGCTCGGGGGAATTTCCGGCAGCCCCGGCGAGTTGATGCCGCGCCCGGCCTGGATTTTATGCAGGTTGCGCATGATGAAGGCATGGGCGTCGTCAAATATTTTGCGAAGCGGCCCGGCAAAATCTTCGGTGTCTATGTAGTCCGTGGCATGAATTTCATTGCCAGGGTAGCGGATGGCTTTGACCACGAACTGCGGCACAATCCATTCCGGGCGTTCGGCGAACATGAGCACACCGGCCAGATTCAGTTTCCCGGCATCTGTCGCCAAATTCATGTTTTGCAGTAAGCGCGTCAGGTCTTCCGGGGATTCGGGGTAGTCCTGCTGGTACACGTCACGCAGGAAGTCGCGGAAGCGCAGTTTATCCAGTTTGTCGATTCCGGCCTTGGTGGGCAACTCATCGGCGTGGAACTGGTTACTGATCTGGAACAGGCGGCGCAATTCTTCCTTGGAGTTGACACGGCGTTTATCGGAGCCGGTTTTCAGCCAGATAACGCCGTTTTTGTCGAAATAGGGCTTGTCCATGCCCTTGGGGACGGTGAGAACGATGACCACGTTACCGTTTTCCAGGACGACATTTTCCGTATGCACGGTCAACGGGCTACGCACAAGCTGGCTGGCCGCGTTGCTGATAAGCTGGTTGACGCGGCTCACATCGGCGCGGGAAAGACCCGGCACCGAACCGCCATCCGCAACGCCGATAAACAGCGTGCCGCCTTCCGAGTTGGCGAACGCGGCCATTTCGGAAGCCAGGGATTCCGCATTGCGAATGTCCGCCTTGAACTGGCGGGTACTGTCCTCGCCTCCGGCGATTTGTGCGAGTAGTGTTCTTTCGTCCATATGGTTCCTTCAATCATATTGGTGCTGTGTCAAACACTAGATCACGCGGGCTTTCGCCGCAAGGACTTCATTTTTCCGGCATGGCGGTGAGAATTGCCGCTGCCGCGTTGCCCGCCGCCGTCATGGATTCCGGTAGGAATTGGCCGTATTTCTTCTTGGTGAACTCCGCGTTTTTGACGCCGGGTACTGGCTGTGCCATAATTACAACTCCTTTGCTTGCCGCTTGCGCGGCGGGTTTTCGGCCCACTGGTGCAACAGTGGGCTTTTCTATTTCCGCACTTCCACGGGCGCTAACCCGTGAATCTTGCAGTATGCCTTGCATTTGTAGCTTTGCGCGAAGCCGGCGAACCACACATATTCATCCGGTGGCAAAGTTTCCCCGGCGGCAAAGCGGTTATATAAACCGTGCCAGCATTCCATTTTGTCTTGTTCGCCTTCAGGAATTTCAAAGCGTTTGGCCTTGGGTTGCAGCAGGTGCGCAACAGCGGCCATAGCCTTTGCCTGTTCTTCTTCGGTGGGCGGGGTAAAGTCACCGGTAAACGTGCGGGCGGCCTGTTCCAGACTCTTGTTTACAAAGGCCACGGTCTGTTCCTGCTTGGCGCTGGCGGGCTGTTCCGCGTGCTGGCGTATGTAGCCTTGCATCAATTCGACGTGCTGGTGCAGGAATGTTTTGAAAACGCGCTCGACGTGGGGCTTGTGTTCCGGGGTATGCGGCCTCTATCACCGCCGCAGTCTTGTCCCGCTTGGCTCCGGGTTCGGGAACATCCCATGTCCACAGCCGGAGTAAACGGACTCGGTGCCGCGAAGCCTTTGACCCTGTGGCCGGAATGGGTGCCGCTGAATACTTCGCCAGCGTCGAGGTCGGCGGGAGTCAGGTTGCTGAGAATATCTATGGGATTTGTCATGTATAATCTCCTGACCTGGAGCGTGCTTGACGCTCCAGGTTGCATGGTGTAATGTTTGCGCACAACAAAAGAGGTGCATATGCAGGAATCTACCTTTACCATCCGGGTGGATGACCATTTGAAAGAAGCCTTTACGGAGGCAGCCAGAATCAGCGACAGAACCGGAGCGCAGTTGGTCCGGGACTTCATGCGCGATTATGTGCAGACGGCCAGGGAAAAGGCTGAATATGAGATATGGTTCAAAGCCAAAGTGGAAGCTGGCCTCAAAGCCATTCAGGAAGGCAGGATTCTTTCCAGCGATGAGGTGCGCGAGCGTTCCAGACTACGGCGCGAACGTCTGCTTGCGGCCCATGAGGCGCGTTCCTGATGAAAGTCGATTGGTCGGAACCCGCTGAAGAAGACCTTGATGCGATTGTGGAATACATTGCCAGGGAAAACCTTCAGGCCGCTCTGGATATGGACGGCCTGTTGCGGAATTCCGCCGATGAACTGGCCGTGTTTGCTGAAAGGGGAAAGCCGGGCCGGATTCCCGGCACCAGAGAACTCATTGTTCATAAGAATTACATTCTGGTGTATGTGCTCACTCCTGATGCCGTGCAAATCGTGACTGTGCTGCATGCCGCCCGACAATGGCCTCCCAAAAAGCGAGAGGATGCGGGCGACCTACAGTAGTTGATTCAGCCAGATGAAGTGTTCCGGGTTGCACTGCCAGCCGGCTTTCTCCACAAAATCGAACTCCGGTACACTGATGACCATGCGGAAAACGTCTCCCTCTATGAGTTGAGGGTCGGCACCGCCGTACTTTTTGCCGTACAGCATCATTTTACGCATGCCGGAACCGAGTTCGTCGGCACGGTCGATCTAGCGGAAAAAGGCCCCGAGGACCGGATTTTTGGGATAGGGGACGGCGGTTTCCGGGTCGAGCAGGCCAAAGCCGTGCGGGCGGTTCGCATTGTAGGTGGTCACTTTGCCGCGCTCAATGATAAGCCGGGCCGGAACGCCGCTGGAATACTCGCGGTGGATCAGAATGTTGGAAGCGACTTCGCGGAAAATGGCGTCGCGCAGGCTGCGGCGCTCCATGCCTTCAAGATAGAACGGATCCGGCAGGTGCTTTTGAATGAAGGCCAGTATCCTGTCGTAACTGTCGAGCAGGTTGGTGCGGATCAGATCCCGGTCGTCGTAGCGGTCAACATCCACCTTGCGCAAAATGCAGTCCGTGCGGTGCGGCGGGCAAACTTGCAGGATTTGCGCGTCTGTGCCGAAAAGCATCACGCCCGCCAGGGT
>JAITGC010000092.1 GCA_031280915.1 Desulfovibrio sp.
AAGTGAAATTGCTCTAGCCTGAAACCGCGTGCGAAAGGGATGAAGCCACAATGCTGCGCATTGCCGATGCCCGCCATCAGGGCGCCCCTGTGGATCTGCTGGTGGATGGAGACAAAATACTGACCATGACCCCGCCGGGCCGTAGCCCGGCCCCTGAAGAAGCCGAGGTCTTCGAGGCGGGTGGGCTTGTGCTGCTGCCGGGCTTTATTGACGCCCACGCCCATCTGCGCGAGCCGGGTTTTGAATACAAGGAAGACATTGCCTCCGGCCTGACGGCGGCGGCGCACGGCGGTTTCAGCACCGTGATGTGCATGGCCAACACCAACCCCGTCAACGACACGGCCGCAGTAACCCGCTTCATGCTGGAGCGCGCCGCCCAAAGCCATCCCCACGGCCCGCGTCTGTGCCCCATCGCCGCCGCAACCAAGGGGCTGAAAGGGGAAGAAATGGCGCCCCTGGCCGAATTGAAGGCGGCCGGCTGCGCGGCCCTGTCCAATGACGGTCGTCCTGTGGAAAACACGGAACTTTTACGCCGTATTATGGAATACGCGGCGGATTTGGACATGATTTTCATCGACCACTGCGAAGACGCGCGCCTTGCCAAGGGCTGGGTCATGAATGAAGGGGCCGTCAGCGGCTTGCTGGGCGTCAAGGGCCAGCCGGACGTGGGCGAGGCCGTGCAGGCCGCGCGCGACATCATGCTGGCGGAATATCTTCGTCTGCCGGTGCATATAGCCCATGTGTCGGCCGCGCTTACCCTGGATGTGATAGCCTGGGGCAAGGCGCGCGGCGTCAAGGTGAGCGCGGAAACCTGTCCCCATTATCTGATGCTTGATGAAAGCGCCCTTGAGGGCTACAATACTCTGGCCAAGGTAAGCCCCCCCCTGCGCGGAGCCAAAGATCGGAAAGCTTTGCGTGAGGCGGTAAAAAACGGGCTTGTCGACATCCTGGTCACTGATCACGCCCCCCATGCAGCCCAGGAAAAAGATGACACCCTGGATGAGGCCCCGTGCGGCATCACCGGTCTGGACACGGCCTTGAGCCTCACCTGGGGCTTGGTGCGCGAAGGCATTCTGGATGAGTCCGATCCGGCGCGCCTTTGGTGCCGCCGGCCGGGAGAAATCTTCAAATTGCCCTGGAACGGCTTCGCTCCGGGAGACCCGGCGGATTTCTTCCTTTTTGACCCTGACGAACTTTGGATGCCCGGGCCAGACGTCATGTTTTCCAAAAGCCTCAACACGCCCTTTATGGGACAACCCTTGCACGGCCGCGTCAAGGCGCACTGGATAGGAGGCAAACGAATCCTATGAGCGCAGCTCTCCGTTATCCCGCCGTTGCCGGAACTTTTTACCCGGCTGACCCCAAAAGCCTGGAATCCTCGGTCAAAAGCCACCTTGCCCAAGGGGCTGCCGCTGCTCCTCCGCCAAAGGCTGGCGGCGGACGTCTTTTCGCCCTCATGCTGCCCCACGCGGGCCACGTTTACTGTGGACGGATCATCGGAGCGACCCTGGCCGGTCTTGCCCTGCCGAGCCGTTTTATTGTATTGTGCCCCAACCACACAGGGCAGGGACATCCCCTGGGCGTATGGCCCGCCGGCACATGGCTGACGCCGCTGGGACCGACGGCAGTGGATGCGGAATTGACAGCAGCCCTGACCAGGGGCGTCTATGAACCGGACACACGCTGCCATCTGCGGGAACACTCCATTGAGGCTCTGCTCCCCTTTTTACAAACGCTCACCCAAAAACGGGTGAAAATCGCGCCCGTGTGCATAGGCACACGGGATTCCAGGACGTTGCGGGCCGCCGGTCTGGGTCTGGCCGCCGTCCTTGCTGCCCTGTGGCGGAATGAGCCGGCTGATGTCTGCGTTGTGGTGAGTTCGGACATGAACCACTATGAAAACGAGCAGACCACCCTGAAAAAAGACGATATGGCTCTGGAGAGAGCTCTTTCCTGTGATCCGGACGGCCTGCTCGCCGTAGTGGCCGAGGGCGGCATCTCCATGTGCGGGGCCGCCCCCCTCGCTGTCGCCCTGTACGCCGCGCGGGCGATGGGCGAGCCTTCAGGCGAGCTTGTCATGCACGACACTTCGGCTTCGGTCTCCGGCGACGCCACGCGCGTCGTGGGCTATGCCGGACTGCGTTTTTACCTGTAATGTGCGCGGCCTTTCCATGACGCGGTCGGACATAGCCATCGTGGGCGCCGGACTTGCCGGCTGCGAATGCGCCCTCGCGCTGGCCCGCGCCTGCCTTGACGTCACCCTGTACGAGCAAAAGCCGGGTCAACGCTCTCCGGCGCATACAAGCCGGCATCTCTCCGAATTGGTTTGCTCCAATTCCCTGCGCTCGGACGAGCCCACCTCCGCTGTCGGCTTGCTCAAGGCAGAGATGCGCGCCTTGGGGAGCGCCTTTATGCTGACGGCGGACGCCCACCGCGTACCGGCAGACAAGGCCCTTGCCGTTGACAGAGAGGCCTTTGCCGCCTCCATTACGGCACAGATCGCCGAGCATCCCCGCATACGGTTGGTGGAACGTCACGTCGCTTCCCTGGACGATGCTGTCCTTGCCGAAGCGGCTACGGTGGTTATCGCGGCGGGGCCTCTGGCATCCGAAAGTCTGGCCGAATCCCTCGCGCAAGCCGCTGGCGCGGATAACTGCTATTTTTACGACGCCATAGCTCCCATTGTTTGGACCCACTCCCTGGACAGGAACATTGTTTTCAGGGCTTCACGCTATGCGGCCGAAAAAAACGCGTCCGGCGGTCAGGGCGATTACCTGAACTGCCCCATGAACCGGGAAGAATACGAGGCTTTCTATGCGGCGCTCTCCACGGCGCGCCGCGCGGAAACGCGCGAATTCGAGCAAGAGAGGCATTTTGAGGGCTGTATGCCGCTGGAGGCTTTGGCCGATCGCGGCCCGCGTACCCTGACCTTCGGCCCGCTCAAGCCTGTGGGCTTCACGGATCCCCGCAACGGCCGCCGGCCGTGGGCAGTGCTGCAACTACGCGCGGAAAACAGCAATATGGAAACCTGTAATCTGGTCGGCTGCCAGACACGTCTTGTGCAATCCGAGCAAGCCAGGGTCTTCCGCCTTGTGCCCGGCATGGAAAATGTGGAATTCGCGCGTTTCGGCAGCATGCACCGCAATACTTACGTCAATGCGCCGGCGGCCCTGGCTGATGACCTGTCTCTGAACACGCGGTCGCGCATTTTTCTGGCCGGGCAGATTACCGGTGTGGAAGGATATGTCGAGTCGGCGGCCTGCGGCCTGTGGCTGGGGCTTCTCCTCGCGGCCCGTGCCCACGGACGCCCCATAACGCCCCCTCCCAAAGAAAGCGCCCTGGGCGCGCTGCTCGGGCACTTGCGCCGCCCCGCAAAATATTTTCAGCCCTCCAACGCGCACTTCGGCCTGATGCCCGAACTTGGCGAAAAAGCCCGCAAAAAGGAGCGCAAGGCCCTGTACGCCGCCCGCGCCGAAACGGCTTTTGCCGCCTGGCTCGCGCAAAGGGCGTAATGCTGCCTTTGAAGCGTTCTGCCCGGCGAGTAGTGGTTTATTCATCTTTCAAAATAGGTGTAGCCCCGCAGCCCGTCCTCAAAGGCCTGCATGACGGCAAAGCGTTCACTGGGCGAAATACGCCCCTTTTTCACGGCGTTTTCCGCCGTGAAGCGCAGGTCTTCGAGGATGCGACGCGGTTCGTATTCGACATAGGAGAGAATGTCGGCAACGGAATCTCCCCGGATTTCCCGTACGTATTCGTAGGTACCGTCTTCAGCGGCCCGGATGGAAACCACGTTGGTATCCCCCATGAGGTTGTGAAGGTCGCCCAGGGTTTCCTGATAGGCTCCCACCAGGAACACGCCGAGATAATACTCCTCCCCCTCGCGTAGCGGATGCAAGTCCAAGGTCGGCTTCATGCCCTGCGGGTCGATGAAGTGATCAATGCGGCCGTCGGAGTCACAGGTGATGTCGGATATGATGCCTTGACGGGAGGGAAATTCTTTGAGCCGGTGTATCGGCATAATGGGAAAAAGCTGATCTATGGCCCAGGAATCCGGCAGAGACTGGAATACGCTGAAATTGCCGTAATAAATATCCGCCAGGCTCACGTCTATGTCTTCCAGGTCACGCGGCACATTTTTCAGTTTGCTCTTTTCCCTGGCTATACGCATAATGATGGCCCAGAAGAATCGTTCCGCCAGCGTGCGCTGGCGCAGGGTCACGCGCCCGGTGAAAAAGAGCTGGCGCATTTCATCCCGATAATAAATGGCGTCATTATAGCACTCCTGCAGATTGCGCAGAGATATGCCGGAGAAAACCTCCCGCAAGTTGCGCACCGGCTCGGGCGTATCCCCCGGCAGGCTGTCCGGCAACTGCACTTCTTCCACCACGCTCACGTCCAGGATATTGAACAGCAATACCGAATAATAGGCCACTGTGGCGCGTCCGGATTCCGTGATGATATTGGGATGGGGAATCTGCTGGTCGTCCAGAATGCTCATGATGGTTTCCACCACGTCCGCGCAGTATTCGTCCAGGGTGTAGTTGCGTGAGGAAATATAGTTGGTGTGCGAACCGTCATAATCTACGGCGAGTCCGCCGCCGAGGTCCAAATAGCCCATGGGAGCGCCTTCCTGTGCAAGACCGGCGTAAAGCCTGGCGCTTTCCATCACACCCGTGCGGATATCGCGGATATTCGGCACCTGAGAGCCGAGGTGGTAGTGCAGCAGGCGGAAGCAGTCCAGCATGTTGCAAGCTTTGAGTTTGTCCACCACATCCACTATCTGCGCCGGGGAGAGGCCGAAGGTGGAGCGCTCCCCACCGGAATCCGTCCAATGCCCTCCAGCCTTCACGGCCAATTTGGCCCGCACGCCGATATTTGGCCGTATATTCAGCGCCTGGCTGCGCTCAAGCAGCACGTCAAGCTCTCCCGGCATTTCCAGAACAAAGAAGAGATTGCAGCCGAGCCGCAAGGCCTGAAGGCCAAGATCAATGAATTCTTCGTCCTTATAGCCGTTGCAGATAAGGCAGGCTTCCTGATCCCTCAGCAGGGACACGGCTGCGATGAGTTCCGCCTTTGAGCCGACTTCAAAGCCATGATGATACTGCGCGCCGAACTGGGCGATTTTTTCCACCACTTGCTGCTGTTGATTGACCTTGATGGGAAAAACCCCGCGGTAAGCTCCTTTGTATGAAAGGCTCTTGATGGCTTTGCGGAATGATTCGTGGATATTGGCGATGCGTGCGTCGAGAATGTTTTCCACGCGCAGAAGCACCGGCATATCGTAACCGCGCTCGTGCAGGCCGGCAATGATTTCCGGGATGGATATCTGCGGCCCCTTGGGGCCTTGGGGGCAGATGACGACCTCGCCGTTTTCGGAAATGGTGAAATATCCGGCCCCCCAGTTGCGGATGCCGTACAGTTCGATGGAATCTTCCACTCGCCACTGCTGCAGTGCGCGGTTTTTGGCCACTGTGTTCCCCTCTTTAAGAGCATCTTGACTTTAGAGCATTTTCACTTTGAAATGCCTGCCTGACGGTGAAGCAAGTTCGCCTTGCAAGCATTTTGCGGCGCGGATTTTCAGAAAAATTCGCACTCAGCGGTCAATCATTTTCGCGGTCAAACATCTTCAATGTTGAACCGCTCTAACACGTGCTGCGGCGCTTAACGGCGAAAGCAAATTTTGCCGCCCGGCGGTGTTTGCCTGACGCCGGGGTCAAAGCTTGCCGGCCAGATAGAAGTGATATACAAGCAGAAAAAATGCAAGCCCTTTTGTTGTCCTGAGCCTGGTGTGAGAATATATGCATACTTCATTACACGCGTTGTCCCGGGTGGCGATACTGATGTCGCTGTTTTTGACCGCCTGCTCCGGGGCCGGAGACGACAGGGGAGGGCCGCCTCCGGCCCCGGTACGGGTAGCCGCCGTCCGACGGGCCGATGTTCCGCAACTGCTGCACGCTGTGGGCAATGTTCGGGCTTCCGCCACTGTGGAGGTCAAGTCCCGGGTCACCGGCGAGATCCAGCAGGTGCATTTCACGGAAGGGCAGGACGTGACGGAAGGTCAGCCGCTCGTCACCATTGATCCCCGTCCCTTTGAAGCCGTGCTGCGCGAAAAGCGCGGTATGCTGGCCAAGGATCAGGCGCAGTTGAACAAGGCCGAGGATGACATGCGCCGCTACAGCCAACTCGCGGGCGGCGGATATGTGAGCCGGGAGGCCTATGACAAGACCGTTACCGATGTGGCCTCGCTGGGGGCCACGGTACAGGCGGACAAAGCGGCTGTGGAAAGCGCGGAACTTGACCTCTCCTACTGCACCATCACCGCGCCCATTGCCGGACGGGTGGGCGCCCTCAGCGTGGACAAGGGCAATATGGTCAAAAACACCGATGCCGCGCCTATTGTCACCATCGACACGATATCACCCATCTATGTGCTTTTTTCCGTGCCGGAAGCGCGGCTTCCCCTCATTCAGGAGCGCATGCGCGAAGGCCAGGTGCGGGTCAGTGCCGCGCCGGCCGGCGGCGTTGCCGAAGACGGCGTACTGACGCTCATTGACAATACCGTTGACACGCGTACCGGAACCATTCGCCTGCGGGCCAATTTTGACAACCGGAGCCGCCGTCTGTGGCCAGGGCAGTTTGTTCAGGTGGGATTGCCCCTCGGCATTGCCGCGAATGCTCTCATTGTGCCGAACCGCGCCGTGCAGTCCGGTAGGGAAGAGTCTTACGTTTACGTGGTGAACGCGGACAATAAGGCCGTCTATCGCAAAATCGTCACGCTTTTCGAACATCAGGGGCAAAGTGTGGTCGCGGACGGGGTGGATGAGGGCGACAGGGTTGTGGTGGAAGGGCAGATACGTCTGGCGCCCGACCTGCCCGTCCAGATTCTGCCCTGACGTTTACCCCTCGGACATGGCTTTGTTTTTGCCCGATTTTTTTGCCGCATACAGGCAGGCGTCAGCCTTCGCTATCAATTCCGCCGGGGAATTGCCGGGCCCCGGCGTGATGGAGGCCGCGCCGATGCTGACAGTGACCGAGGTCTTTTTCCCATCCGTTGTGCGGGCATGCGTTTGTTCCATCCGTGCGCGCATGCTTTCGGCCATGCTCAGAGCCGATTCAAGTTCCGTGTTGGGCAACAGGACGGCGAATTCCTCGCCGCCGAAGCGCGCAACCACGTCGCCGGCTCGTTTTATCGTGTTTTTGCATACCTGGGCCACGGCCTTGAGCATCTCGTCACCCATAAGATGACCGTAGGTGTCATTATAGCACTTGAAGTTATCCACATCCAGCATCAACAGGGACAAAGGCCGTTTTTCACGAAGGGCGTGCGCCCAGGAAATGGTTAACTGGATGTCGAAACTCCTGCGGTTGGATACTTCCGTCAGCGCGTCAATCATGCTGAGCAATTCAATCGCCCGCATCTGGCGTATATTTTGTTCCTGGGTATGTACCCGCGCCCGGACAACGGCAGGTATGAAGGGTTTTGTGATATAATCCGCCGCACCCAGCAGAAGTCCCTTTTCTTCGTATTTTTCCCCTGTGAGGGCGGTAATGAAGATGATCGGGATATTCCTGCTCTCCGGCATTTCCTTGAGCCGGGCCATGACCTCGAAACCGGAAATATCCGGCATGATAATATCCAGAATGATGAGATCGGGCTTGCGGTTTTTTGCCGTTTCGAGGGCTTCCTGTCCGCTTGTGGCAGTCAGTATTTCATATTCCGGAGAAAGTACCGCACTTAATATTTCCAGACTGGACGAATCGTCGTCAACGACGAGAATAGTGAATGTTTTTACCTGGTTAGACATATTCGGGGGGGGGGGGGGGTAACATTATTGTATGCTTGTTGCCGGCGGGCGGGGTTCTCGTTGGTAGTTGGAATAAAACCGTT
>JAITGC010000017.1 GCA_031280915.1 Desulfovibrio sp.
TTAAAGCGTTGGCGCGGCATTGCCACACGCTATGCGAAGAATACGGTATCATTTTTGGCCGCTGTGCATATTAGGTGCATCGCTATTTGGGCAAAAATCAATTGACGACACTATTTAATGCCGTTGAGTTATAAACAGAGAAGAGGAGAATTACACGGGCCAAATGGAGAGTACGCTCGTGGATATAGCGGATTCCAAGAGTGTAAAGATCGTCCGGAAACAGAACATATACACGATAAAGGAGTTATCCCGAAAGGAACATGGATTATTGACCTACACCCTGCAAATCGACGAGGGCCGTATAGGTTAAGCCTATCACCTCCAGGGAATAATGCCAATTGTAGAAGGGGATTTTTAATACATGGTGATAGCAGCAAACATCCTGGAGAGGCGTCAACGGTATTGTATTGTTGTTGACATTGAAGCTGGAAAAAAATAATAAACAGTGGCGATAACAGACTTAAAGTCATAGAAAAATAATGAAAATGCTATTTTTTATAATTTTTATTGTTTTTTGGCCACAATCATCATTATCAGCGGATATTGTAAAAATATTCAATTATATTATGTAAAAAGATGCTGAAGATATCGCATCAAATATAGATTTATTTGTAGAATTAAAAAATGAAGTTGATGCAGGTTCTGGATTTGGATGGAGAATCTTTCTGGGGAAAAAATCGTCTCGCAGCCGATTGCTGTTATTGAAGTTCTATCTTTAACAAAGGGAGACTCTATCACACGTGTCTGCCCACCACCTTTTTTTGAAGATACTCCTGATTATGAAATTGACAATTGGATGAATATGGGCATCGAAGTTCTCAGCTCATTCACAATGGATGATAATAATAAAGATGGAATACGGAAAAAATGCTTACACCTAATTCAAAAAGCATCAAGAGCTAATAGTAAGACGCAAAAAATAATATCATTGCGAGGGGAGGGCCGATAGGCAAGCACCGTCCGAAGGCGACGTTACGCGATTTACTGGGCTTTGGCGGAGCGCAGTCTGTCGCGCAGGATGATGGCCGCGATGTTCATCCCGAGCACCAAGGCGATAAGCACAAGGGCCGTGCCGTATTGCAGGGGTCGCGTTTTCTCTATCTCCGTTCCGGCCGTGGCAAGCACATACATATGGTACGGCAGGGCCATGACGGAACTGAACGGAGAATCGGGCGTCTTGGGCGTGTAGAAGACGGCCGCCGTAAACATGATGGCCGCTGTTTCCCCGGCGGCGCGCGCTACTCCCAGAATGGCTCCTGTAAGCATGCCCGGCAGGGCGGCTGGAAAAACCACGCGGGAGATGGTCTGGCCCTTGGTGGCGCCAAGGGCCAGAGAAGCTTCCCGGTATGTGTCCGGCACCTGGCGCAATGCCTCTTCAGCCGTACTGATGATCACGGGCAGGGACAAAGCGGCCAGGGTCAGAACCCCGGAAAGTATACTCACGCCGAAACCGCACCAAGTCACGAAAAAAGCCAGACCAAAGAGACCGAAAACCACGGAAGGCACTCCGGCAAGGTTTGCGATGCCCAGGCGGATATACCATGCCGCCCGACTTTTTCCGGCATATTCATGCAGATAGACAGCGGTCGCCACGCCTGTGGGAAAGGCCACAAACAAGGCTCCGGCGCTCAGCAGCGCCGTGCCCACGATGCAGGGCCATACCCCCCCGGCGGTCATCATCCTGCGAGGCGGCTCTGTGAGAAATTCCCAGGAAAGGGCCGGCGCTCCCTGTATAGCGAGAAAAATGCAGATAGCCGTCAGCGCGGCGATGTTGATCAGCGCGCAAAGACGCAGACAGCCGAACATCCCGGCTTCCACGCGTTTGCGGTGTTGTATGGCGTGTATTTTCACAGTTCCGAACTCCCGGCATGTCTGTAACGCTCGGAGATAAAACTCGCGGCAAGATTAAAACACAGGGTGAACAGAAAAAGCACGAGGCCGATGGCGAAAAGGGCGTGATAGTGTTCGCCCCGAAAGGGGGCTTCGGCCATTTCCGCCGCAATGGAAGCCGGCATAGGCCTCACCGGGTCAAAAACGGAACCGGGCAGCATGGCCGCTCCGCCCGCCACCATCAGAACAACCATCGTCTCCCCGATGGCCCGCGACATGCCCAGCATTACCGCCGTGCTGATGCCGGAGAGCGCGGCGGGCAGCACCATTCTGACGCTGGTCTCCCAGCGCGTCGCTCCAAGGGCCAGCGACGCCTCGCGCAGGGAACGCGGTACGGCAAAAAGCGCGTCCTCCGCCACGGAACAGATGGTAGGCACGCTCATAAAGGCCAACATGAGGGCCGCATTGAAAAGATTCAAACCTGTGCTCAGATCAAAAGTTTCCTGCAGAAATGGAGCGACCACCACCATGCCGAAAAAACCTATAACCACTGAGGGCAGGGCCGCCAGCAGTTCAATGAACGGCTTGACGACGCGGCGCACAGCGCCGCCCGCTATTTCCGTGAGATAGGCGGCGGTGCAGACGCCCAAAGGCACGGCGATGAGCGTGGACAGCAGCATGACCGACACTGAACCCGCAATCAGGGATAAAATGCCGAATTCCGGCGGCTCCGACGTGGGGTACCAAAATTTGCCCAAAAAAAAGGAAAAGGGGCTGTATCCGGCAAAAACGGGCAAGCCTTCGGCAAAAAGAAAAAGCATGATGGCGCACAGGGTCGCCAGAGATGTGCAGGCCACCCCCGCAAGCAGCCAGCGAAGGCTTTTTTCGCGCCAATTTTCCGTGGATGTGAAAACGGGGAAAAACATAGGCATGTCCTTAGTAAACGAGCGCAGTGCAGTTCGTGCTCCGTGGATGAGGTCCGAGATCCAGGGACGGGGCTTTGGCCCCGTCCCCAGCCATCTCACACGTTATCTCTTTTTGGGCAGGGGGATAAATCCTGTTTCCTGCACCATCTTCTGACCCTTTTGCGGGTCAAGCAGGTAATCGATCAATTTCTTGACGTTCCCGGAGGGCGCGCCGTTGGTGAACAGATAAAGTTCGCGCGCAATGGGCCATTGCCCGGAAAGAGCCGTTTCCGGCGAGGCTTTCACCTGGCCGATGCCCAGGCCCTTGACGCCGGGGTTTGTATAGCCGAAACCAATGTAGCCGACAGCATTGGGGTTTTTTGACACCGCCTGCACCACGGCCCCGTTGGAAGCCTGGAGCAGGGCCGAAGGCACAACTTTTTCCTTTTTCATGACTTTTTCTTCCCAGGTTTCATATGTGCCGGAGGAAGTGTCGCGGGAGATGACCGCAATGGTTTTGTCCGTACCGCCCAAAGCCTTCCAATTGGTGATTTTTCCCGTGTAGATGTCGCGCAGTTGTTCCAGAGTGATTGCCTGGAGCTTGTTGGAAGGGTGCACAACGGGCAGAAGCGCGTCCACGGCAACCGGGATGCGGACAGGCGTGACGCCGTTCTTTTTCGCCAGCGCCACTTCATTCTCCTTCATATCGCGGGAAGACATGGCTACCTGACACAGCCCGTCGGTCAGGGCCTTGATGCCGTTGCCCGATCCGCCGCCGGAGATGGAAAGAATTATGCTGGGATTGACGGCCATGAAATTTTCAGCCGCTTTTTGCATGACCGGTAGAACAGTGGTGGAGCCGTTAATGACAATTTCTTCCGCGGCAAGGGCCGGCCTGCTCAGCATCACGCTGCACAGGATCATCATAAGAATCCGATAAAACGACATGGCAAACTCCCGTTGGTTGATTATACTATAGTGCCTTGCGCGACGGCGCCGGAGCCGCCCGTGCTTTACTTATGGCGCCCGACTATGGCAAAAGCGTGACGAAACCCGCAAATTTCCGTGACAAAATATCCCGTAACGCAATTGTCACAATGCGTTAACAAAACCGTCGTCAGGCAAGATTAGCCTGTACTCACTAACAGAGGCAGTGATGGAAAAGCAGACGATTTGCATTATTGAGGACGAAGCGGATATCAGGGAACTTTTGGAACACAACATCCAAAAGGCCGGCTTTCTGACATGCTGCTCCGGCGACGGCAGGCAGGGGCTTGAGTTGATCCGCGCCAAACGGCCAGCCCTGGTTCTGCTGGATGTCATGCTGCCCGGCATAGACGGACTTGAGGTCTGCAAAGCCCTTGCCAAGGATTCCGGAACGGCCTCCATCCCCATCATCATGCTCACGGCCAGAGGCGAGGAAATGGACAGAGTGGTCGGCCTGGAACTTGGAGCAACGGATTATGTGGTCAAACCCTTCAGTGTACGGGAACTGCTGCTGCGCATCCGCAATGTTCTGCAGCGAGCCTCCCATCTCGCCTTTGAGGACGCCCGGCTTTCCCGCCATGGCGTCACCCTGGACGTCCGTGCCCACAAGGCGGCTCTCAACGCCGTCGCCCTGGATATAACGGCCACGGAATTCCGCCTGCTGGAAAATCTCATGCGTCACGCCGGGCAGGTGCGCACGCGGGAACAGCTCCTGAACAGCGTCTGGGGCTACCACTTTGAAGGCTACGCCCGCACTGTGGATACCCACATGCGGCGTTTGCGGGCCAAGATGGGAAACGGCGCGGCAGTCTTGGAAACCGTACGCGGTGTCGGCTACCGCTTCAGGGAGTGATGAACATGCGCGCCCTGTTCGGTTCTTTCCGCGCTGAACTGTTCGGCTGTCTGCTTGTGGTGGCGGCGCTTTCGTTGCTCTTCCCCATCTGTTACGTGCGCCCTGTGCTCAACGAGGCGCTGCTCCAGGAGGCTTACGATCGCCTCGCCCATGAAGCCGTTCTGGTGGAGGCCCTGTTGGAATTCCAAGGAGAAAAACAGGACAAGAAGGCGGTTCTCGCGGCCGTCGCCCGCGCGGATATGCGCCTTACCCTCCTCGATGCCGAAGGGGTAGTGCTTGCGGACACAGGCGTGCAGGACAGCGACCTGTCCGACAACCACGCGGACAGGCCGGAAATACTCGACGCGCTACAGAACGGGAGCGGTTTTGCCGCGCGTTTCAGCAATACCTTGCAGCAGGAGCTTGTGTACGCGGCCTTCAGATTAGGGGACAACACCATTTTGCGCCTTGCCACACCCTTTGCCGGGGTCAGGCAACGCACCAATGCCCAGATTGGAGGTTTTTTGCTTACGGCGGGAATCCTTGTCGCTCTGTCCCTCCTGTTGGCCTGGTCTTTTTCCAGACGATTGGGAAAGTCCCTGGCTGGCATGGCGCGTCTTGTTGAGGGGATCGCGCGGGGGAATTTCGCCCGCCGTCTGCGTTATGTGCCGGGCAGGGAGTTCAGGCCCCTCGCCGATGCGGTGAATCATATGGCCCAATCCCTTGAGGATTTTGTCCGCACAGAGGCTGACCAGGCGGCGCAACTCAACGCCATCCTGGACACTATGGCGGAAGGCGTGCTGGTGCTCGGCCCCAAAGGGCGCATCCGCCGCGTAAACAAGGCCTTTACCGTCGCTTTTTCGTCGGTGAGGCACGCGGAAGGAGCGCAGATCATTGAGGCGGTGCCCTGCCCCGAGTTGCAGGAAGCGGTCACGTCCCTGCTGAATGAACCGGACGCTTACGGACAAAACCGTTCCCTCAGAATAACCCTCGAGGAAAAAACCGTGTTCTTCGTGTTGCTGGCCCGGCCCACCAAAGAAGCCGCCGACTCCCTGGGACTTGTGGCCGTTTTCCATGACATCACTGAACTGATGCGTCTTGAGACCGTGCGCAGGGACTTTGTGGCCAATGTTTCCCACGAGTTGCGCACTCCTCTCACCGCCGTGCAGGGGTATGCGGAAACGCTGGCGGACATGGACGACATGCCGGAGCAGGGCAGACATTTCGCCGCTGTCATCCACAAACACAGCTGCTTTATCAGCGGCATGGTCAATGAGCTTTTAACCCTGTCCCGTCTTGAAAACGATAACTTCCGTCTGGACGTCAAGAGCGTTAACCCCAGGGAGCCGCTGCGGGCGGCCGCGCACATGCTTTCCGGCGCTTTGAGCGAAAAAAAGCTGAGCCTTGAGGAAAGCTTTGCCGACGGCCTTCTGGTTGCCGCTGATCCCCGGCATCTGGAGCAAGTGTTCAGAAATCTGCTGGAAAACGCCTGCCGTTACGCGCCGGAAGGCAGTGAGATCGGCGTCGGAGCGTTCGCGCGGAGCAATGAGGCCCTTTTTGCCGTATCCGATCAGGGCTGCGGCATCCCCCTGGCTGACAAAGACAGAATATTCGAGCGATTTTATCGCGTTGAAAAACACAGGGGAGGAGGCAGCGGCCTCGGTCTTGCCATCTGCAAACACATCATTGAATGCCTTAACGGCCGCATCTGGGTGGAAAGCCCTTCTTCCGGCGCTTCCACAACCTTTTACTTCACCATACCCCTTGCCGACAAGAGCGCACTATGAACGCAGGCATCAAAACGGAAAAAGTCAATTTCTATTATGGCGGACACCGCGCCCTGCATGACGTGAGCCTCGTCTTTCCTCCCAGAAAGGCCACAGCCCTCATCGGCCCCTCTGGATGCGGCAAAAGCACTTTTCTGCGCTGTCTCAACCGCATGAACGACCTTATCCCCAGAACACGAGTGGAAGGGAGCATCACCCTGGACGGCCAGGATATCTACCAGACGGGCATTGATGTTGTCAGCCTGCGCCGCCGCGTGGGCATGGTGTTTCAGAAACCCAATCCCTTTCCCAAGACCATTTTTGAAAACGTGGCCTATGGCCTGCGGGTCAACGGCGTGAAAAACGAAGCGGAAATCGGCGACAGGGTGGAAGCCGCCCTGCGTCGGGCCGCCATCTTCGAGGAGGTCAAAGAGCGCCTGCACGCTTCCGCTCTGGGGCTTTCGGGCGGGCAACAGCAGCGGCTCTGCATCGCCCGCGCCCTTGCGGTGGAACCGGAGGTGCTGCTCATGGATGAACCGGCCAGCGCCCTTGACCCCATCGCCACCCAGAAGATTGAAGAAGGCATCCACGAACTGAAAAATCAGCTCACCATCATCATCGTCACCCACAATATGCAGCAGGCGGCCCGGGTATCCGATCACACGGCCTTTTTCTACATGGGCGACCTTGTGGAATACGGGGAAACGGACGACATGTTTACCCACCCCAAAATCAAGCAAACGGAAGACTACATAACCGGAAGATTCGGGTAGCACAATGACAATACAGGAAACATATTTGCACCATCTGTTGGAACAACTGCGTACCCGCCTCCTGGTCATGTGCGCCCTGACCAGAAACGCGGTAAACAATGCCTGCACGGCCTTGCGTGAAGGCAACATCCCCCTCGCCGTGGCGGTCATAGACAATGACAGCGCCCTTGATGAACTTGAAAATGAAATCGACGCCATGGCCCTGTCGCTTCTGGCCCGCGCGCAGCCTGTGGCCGGAGATCTGCGCTTTGTGGTCGGCGCGTTGCGCATGGTCATTGACCTTGAGCGCATAGGAGACGAGGCGGTAAGCGTTGCCGAGCGCACCCTGCTGATGCGGGATGTGCGGGATATGCTGACGGCTCCACAATTGACCCGGCTTGTGGAGGCGGCCCAAAAGGCTCTGCATGACGCCCTGTACGCCTTCCAAGAGAGGGATATTCCCCTGGCTCTACAAGTCTGCCGCGGCTCCGACGACATCACTCAGATGGAAATACGCCTTATCCACGACAGCCTGCCCGCGAAACAGAACCCACCGCCGGACGAGTACTCAAATAAAATGTATGCCATGCATCTTATCCTCATTGCCCGCTCCTTCAGCCGTATCTGTCGGAGAGCGGAAAACATCGCCGAACACGCCTATTTCATCGTTGAAGGAACAAGCCTGAAGCACAAAAAGACCTAGACGTGGAGCATTTTTTGGAATCGCGGCGTCAATTGGTCTTTGAAAGTCGATCACTGGCTCAGGGCAATTTCAAAGTGCAAATGTTTTATTATGGGCTGAAGCCCGGAGGCAGGCTCCCTTCCGGCGCGTCCGGCTCATGTCCGGAGCCTTCGGCAGCCGTTGCCCCGTCCCCGGGCTTACGGATGCCTATCCCTTGCGGGCCGGCCTCACGCTTGCCGTGCGCTCCCGCTTCGCTTCCGGTCTCTGGATGTTCGGCGCCGTCTTCGGGCAGAGTGTAGTCCATGCCCGCCGCCAGGGCCGTCCGCCTGTATGAGGCCTCGGTCAGCCGCAAGGCGTTGAGCGGTTCCACAACAATGGCGGGAACAGACAGCGGGCAATGGCGTTCGCAGTAACCGCAGCCGTAACAGCGTTCATTGTTGACCACGGGCGCAGGCGCGGCAAAACCCTCCATTTTTTGCAATTTGACCGCGCCGTAGGGGCAGACCTCCTGGCATACGATGCAGGCGCGTCCCCAGGCCCAGGCAAGGCAGGTATTTTGCAGCACAACGGCTGTTCCCACGCGGGCCCAGCGTTTTTCCTCCAGGGGCAGGGGCCGGATGGCCTGGGTGGGGCAAACCTGACCGCAGGCGTTGCAGTCCGGTACGCAAGGGCCGCGCCTGGGCGCCAGGAGGGGGCTGAACAATCCTTCAAAGCCGGCGGTCAGCCAGGCCGGCTGCAGGGCGTTGGAAGGGCAGACTTTCATACACTCCCCGCAACGCAGGCAAAGAGCCAGGAAGAGCGGTTCGGGCACGGCGCCGGGCGGACGGATGCAGTGGGGCGGCAGACTGCGGTTGTCCGCGTTCAAAAGGCTGTATGCGTCCGAGCGCTGCACGCCGGCCAGCAGCAGGCCCAGGCCGGCGGAACCCAGAAAGGCCCGGCGCGAGGGCAGGAGGGGGAAATGGGCGATCCTGGGGGAAACATTGGGAAGGTCGTCCGGCAAGTCCGCCTGCCCGGCAATGTCCGCCGTCCTTTCCGGCGGAATTTCGGCATGGCCCTTCCACGGGGCAAAGGTGACGGCCCGCGTGGGGCAGGCAGCCACGCAGGCGCGGCAGGCGATGCATTCGCGGTGCCGGGTTTGCATGGTTTGCGGGTCAATGGCTCCCATGGGACAAAAACGCGCGCAACGTGAACATCGGGAGCAACGCCCGACCCTGCGCCTGAACAGGGGCCGTTGCGAGACAAGGGCGAGCAGGGCGCCCGCCGGGCAGAGGCAGCGGCACCAGAAACGCGGCTGCCGGCGTTCCAGCCAGAGCAGAAGGCCGAAAAAAACCAGCAGGAAATACAGGCCGTCAAAGCGGCGGGCGGAAAGGTCAAGATAGCGCAGAGAGGGCAAGTCCAAGGCCGCGAAAAGGGGCTGGCCCGACGTCAGGCCCAATTGGGCGAGAAGGAGGAGCACAGGGTGGATCAGCAATGCGTAAAAACGCGTAATGAGCGGAATGGGCGTTCCCCAGTAAAAGTCGTTGACTCCGGCCAGGGCCGCGCCGAACATAAGCGCCAGGGCGAGAAATTTGATATTGCGGGTCCTGCCTGCCCCGCCTGTTCCGCTGCCGCCGTTTTCCCCGCCTGCGGCAGGGGCCTTGCCCCACAACAGCCGGCGCGCGAAAGTCAGCGTGGCGCCGAAGGGGCACAGCCAGCCGCAGAAAAAACGCCCCGCCGCAAGGCTCAGCGCCAGAATGGCAATGCCCGGCAAAAGGGCGGCCGTCCACTCCCGCCCGGCCAGGGGCGCGAGCACGGCCGCCAGCGGATCCATTTGCAAAAAGAAGTCCGTGTCCACAGGCAGCCATGCCTCGGGCCAGACCGTGCCCAGGAGCAGCAGCCAGAAAAAGACAAGACTCGCGGCCTGCGCGGCCTGCGCCCAAGGGCCGGGGATACGTTTGCGGGAGGGTTTCATACAACGGCGGGCCGCCTGTGGAATGCGCGCCCGCGTCGGCGGCCGGCGCGGCTTTGCGCCTATGCCGTCACCCGTTTCGTCACAAGGGCCTCAATGTCCATGCGACCGAGTTTTCGTTGGTGGGCAAGGCGTAAATGCTGAACCTGACGCGGCTGTATTTTGCGTCCGTACCATTCGTAGGAGGTCACAGCCGTCGCGTCCGCGGCCACAGGATCCGCCGAGGCGATGACTTCGCCCGGCTGTATCACATTGCCCGGGCCGCCGGGGCCGTTGGTGGCAAGCACGCGCGTGGCGTCAATGACGGCCAGGTGCGGTTTCACGCGTTCGGCCAGATCCACGATGGAGGTGCTCAGATCATAACGCGAGTGCATGACGCGGCGGTCATAAATCAGCCCCATCTGTCCCTTGAGGGAAAGGGACACGCCGGCGGCGCTGTGGGATTTGGCCACAGGCGCGGCAATAATCACATCGGCCTCAAGCACGTCGCGCATGAAGGCGTTGGTGCGCATTTCCGCGGCCTGCGGCAGGTCGGCTTCGACAAAAAAGGATTCAGCGGCCAGGTTGTGACAAATCCCCGGCTGAAAGGCGTTGCAGATATCGCGTATGCCCGAGCGGCCCAGGCAGAGTTCGGGATCTTGCAGCACATGGTCAAGGACAAGGATTTTGCCGGCCCCGGCCTCCCTGCACATGACGAGCAGTTCCCCGATGACTTCGGGGTGGGTGTTTACGGCGCTTTCCGGCCCCCTGGCGAAGCTCATGTTGGGCTTGATCACCACTTTCTGGCCGGGCTTGACAAAACGCGTCATGCCGCCAATCTGATTCACGGCGGCCCTTGTGGCGGGGCCGGGCGAGCCCTTGGCCACGGCCACGTCCGGCAGGGGCGGCCCGTCGAAAACTTTTTCCGCTACGGCCAACAGCGGCGCGTTGACGCCCAGCAGGCCCAGCCCGGCCACTTGCCATTTCAGAAAATCGCGTCGTTTCATCTGGGAGCCTCCCATTGACAAGCCTTTGCGGCCAGGTAGCCTTCCCCTTGAAAACAGATCGCGGGGGAATGCGCCTTTGGCCCCGCCTTCAGGACAATTTTACTTTGAAATTGTCCTGAAGGCAAAAATTCTGATGGCGAACGATGCTTTTATAATGCCGCGCAGAGCCGCTGTCAAACATTTGTTGACAACATCCGGGTCTTGATTTGCGTCCTTGCTGCAGCGACATTCCGGCTGGAGGCCAATCTGTGAATATCGCGCGAACACGTGATTCTGCGGTTTTTGGCCTTTGGCGCCCAGGGGCAGCCTCCATGCGGGGAGCGCGGGCCGGGGGCGTTTAACGTGAAAGAGGGCTTGACGCTTCGGGGAGGATTGTTGACTTGTGTTGCATGGCAATATAAAGGTGATAGAGCGATTTCACTTTGAAATTGCTCTGGCGGCGGGGCGAACGTCTCGCCGCTCGCTGCCAGGGCGTAGGCGAAATTTACTTCCCGCAAGGGATAGGCATCCGCAGCCCGAAGGGGCTTACGGAGCCGATACGCCTCCTGATGGGGCTACGGCTGCCGATCGCCGTGAAACGCCGCGAGCCTGTGTCTAAAGTTAATCTGCTCCAGGGGGAATGAAGGCCATATGCGCGTAGGCGTTGGGTATAGCGAAAACCCGGAAACCGCGTCGGCCGGCCGCCAGGCGGTTCTGGACGCCCGGAGGCGGGCGGGGCGGGAAGAACCCTGCGACATGGTGATGTTGTTCGCAACTGCCCGCCATAACGCGGCGGTGTTGCGAAAGGCCGTGGCGGAGGCCGTCGGCCGGGGCGTCCCCATTGTCGGCGGCGGCGCCATCGGCGCCATGGTCAACGACGCTTACGGCTATGCCGGCGACCAGATCGCGCTGGCTCTTTTCTGGTTTGAAAGCTCCCATTGCCATATCGTTGCCGAAGGCGGTCTCACCGGCGATGAAAATGAAGTGGGCCGGCGCCTGGGGCGGGCTTTGGCCGCGCGCGGGGTGACGAAGGACTCGCAAGTTCTTTTGTTTTATGACGCCATCGACCGCACGCGGGGCGACATGCGGCTGGTCATGGCGACGTATCTTCTGGAGGCCGTGGAGGAAACCCTCGGTTTTCTGCCGGATCTGAACGGGGCCGGCCTTCAGGGCGACTATTTGTGCACGCCCACCCGCCAGTTTCTGGGCGACAGGGTCGGGGAGCACAACGCCATGGCGCTGGTCTTCGGCGGGGATGTCCGCATCGATTCCGTCATCATGCACGGCTGCCGCCCGGCGACCCCGTACTATACGGTAACGAAGGCCGACGGGCATGCCATCCTCGAGATAAACGGCGAGCCGGCGTTGCGGTTCATGGACGGACTTCTGGGGCCGTCCATTGTGCCGGAGCAGTATCCTTTTTTTCTCATTCTGGGCGTCAACAGGGGCCAAAAATGGAGCGCGTTCGATGAGGCCAGCTACGCCAGCCGTCTGTGCCTCGCCATCGACAGGGAGCGGAGCGGCATCGTCATGTTCGAGCCGGACATGACCGAGGGAACGGAATTCCAGATCATGTACCGGAGCCTCAATCTGGACTACATGGTTCCCAAAATAGAACGCCTTTTCGCCTCCCTTGACGGCCGCAGGCCGGTCTTCGCCCTGTACATCGACTGCGCCGGACGGGCCGCCGGGTTCGGCGGAATTGATATGGAAGACGCGGTTGTCGTTCAGGATGCCGTCGCGGGCAGGATTCCTCTTTTGGGCATCTATACCGGGGTGGAGATAGCGTCTGTTCAGGGGCGGCCGCGAGGTCTTGACTGGACGGGCGTGCTTTGCCTGTTTAGCGTGCCGCGATGAGAAAATCCAAAACCGGAAACTCCCCCTCGCGGGAACTGGAAGATCCGCGCCGCGAACTGGCCTATCTGCGCCGTCTGTCCGAGCAGACCATCGCCAAAATGCTCCAGTTGGACACCCAATCCATAAGCATACGCCACGAGCTTGAGCAGAAGCGGCGCGGGTTCAAGTTGATGGCGGAACTTGCCGCCTCGCTGGGAGAGCACGCCGACCACGACAGCCTGTTCATCGCCGTCAGCCGCCGCCTGAATGCCGCCCTCGGCATGCAGCGCACCGTCGTGCTCATGCCGGAACCCGGCGGTCTGTTCCGCCCCGCCGTGTTGCAGGGCTATCCTTCCGGTGAGGATGCGGCCCTTGCCGCTTGCCGGCTGGAGATTCCTCCCGAATTTCTGGTTCCGGACAAGGCGGTGCTGATCACGGGCGCGGACCCAGCCGAGCGTTTCGCGCCGCTGCGGGCGGCCCTCGGTCTGCCCTTTCTCATCGCCTCCCCGGTCTTTTTTCAGGGCGATATCGCCGCCGTGCTCATAACCGGGCGGCTGCTCGAACAGCAGCCCTATCTTCCCCCGTTGGGGCGCAGCGACATGGAGACGGTGCAGACCGTCAGCTCCCATCTGGCGACGCTGCTTGCCGGAAGCATCCTGGCCGAGGACGAGCGGAGAATCAAGGTCATGCTGGACGCCACGCCGCTCTGCTGCAATTTTTGGGATGAACGGCACAACAACATCGACTGCAACGAGGCCGCGCCCCGCCTGTTCGGCCTTTCCGGCAAGGCGGAATACCTGGAGAAGTTTTATGATCTGTCGCCGGAGCGTCAGCCCTGCGGCGGCTCTTCCGCCGAGCTTGCCGTGGCGAAGATTCGCGAGGCGTTTCACGAGGGGTACTGCCGCTTTGAATGGATGCACCGGAAGCTGAACGGGGAGCCCCTGCCCGCGGAGGTCACCCTTGTGCGGGTCAAATGGGGCGCGGGGCACATCGTCCTGGGATACACCCGGGACTTGCGGGAGCAGAAGGCCATGCTGGCCGCCATGGAAAAGACGCAGAACGAACTGCGCGCGGCCCGCGACGCGTCGGAGCGGCACGCCAGGGCAAAGAGCGAATTCCTGGCCAATATGAGCCACGAGATACGCACGCCCCTGAACGCCGTTCTCGGCATGATCCATCTTCTCGGCGGAACCGGCGTTACGGAAAAACAGCGGGACTACCTGGAACAGGCCGGGCATTCCGCCAACCTTCTTTTGCGCGTCATCAGCGATATTCTGGATTTCTCCAGCCTGGACGCCGGGAAGGCGCGGATGGAGGTCGCGGAGTTCTCCCTGGGCGCAATGATGCGGAACGTCCATGACATTGCGCGTGGGGAAGCCGAAGCGAAATCCCTTCACCTGGATTGCGGCATCGACGATGTGGCGGTGGATGCCCTGATGGGCGACGCCTTGCGCCTGGAGCAGATCCTGCTCAATTTCACCAACAACGCTGTCAAGTTCACGCCGCCCGGGGGGAACGTGTCCATCCGGGTACGCCAGCAAGCCATCGCGTCCGGCAAGGCGAAGCTGCGCTTTGAAGTGCGGGATACCGGAATAGGTATGACTCCGGAACAGGCGGCGAAGGTTTTTTCGCCGTTCAGCCAGGCGGATTCCTCCGCGACCAGACGGTACGGCGGCACAGGGATCGGCCTGACGGTGAACCGCCTCCTGGTCGAGCTTATGGGCGGCGAAATTTCATGCGTCAGCCGTGAGGGGGAGGGGAGTTGCTTCGCCTTCGTTCTTGAGCTGCCTCTGGCGGAGCCGACCCAAGACGCCCCGCCGGCAACGGAAGACGATGCCGACGCTCTGCGCGGCCTGCGCGTGCTGCTGGCCGAAGACAACGAAGTCAACCAGATGATCGCCGAAGAGCTTCTGGCCGCCAGGGGCATCGTTGTCCGGACGGTGGGGACAGGGCGGGAAGCCCTTGACGCTCTGGCCGAGGAATCCTTTGACCTGGTGCTCATGGATATCCAGATGCCCGAAATGGACGGCCTGACGGCCGCCATGTGCATACGGAGCGATGCTTCGCTCAAGGGCTTGCCGGTAATCGCCATGACAGCGCACGCCACGAACGCCGACCGGGAAACAAGCCTGTCCCACGGCATGGATGACCATATCACCAAGCCCATAGACCCGTATCTTCTGTATTCCGTTCTGCGACGGTGGGATTCGCGGCCAAAGGCGTGAACTCCCGCGTTCTTTCCCCGCCTCCCGCTGTTTTTCCCCGGTAAATGGGGAGCCCCCAAACCCCCGGCGGAAAGGCTTTTTCGCTGAATCGTCGATAACAGGTTGATGGAGATGGAAATCTCCCCGGCAAGTCAGCCCAGGCAGCGCCCACCCATTGAAGCAGGGAAAATTTCAGCGAGGCTCGCCCTCCGGCAGAAATGGCACGAATTCCTTATTGCAAAGAATGCGGCATTGGGTGTATCCATGATATATCATATTCAGGAATGGGAGTATATAGTAGTATACTATAAATAAAACGGCGTTTATGGCACTTTGGAGAAATTTTAACCCCCGGGTGGCCCCATGATGACGAAGATGACGAGGCTGACCGCCTCCGGCCTGTTGTTCCTTGCCCTTGCCCTTGTATCTTGCGGCGACGGCGAGGCCCCAAAAAACACGGAGAAGGCCGCCAACGCGGAAAATCTGATTGCCGTGGGCTTTTCGCAGATCGGCGCGGAATCGGACTGGCGGAGGGCCAATACCAAATCCATGCGGGAAACATTCACCAGGGAGAAAGGGTATACGCTGATAGTGGGCGACGCGCAGCAAAAACAGGAAAAACAGATTGCCGCCATCCGGGATTTTATCAGGACGAAGGTGGACTATATCGTCCTGGCGCCGGTTTCCGAGCAAGGCTGGGACGATGTCCTGAAAGAGGCCAGGAGCGCCGGCATACCTGTCATCATTGTTGACCGGATGGTTCAGGCGTCCAATGCCGACTTTTTTGTGGCCTGGGTCGGCTCCGACTTCCGCAAGGAAGGGGACATCGCCGTGGACTGGATGGAAAAGCAGTTCAAAGACAAAAAGGAACTGAAGATCGCGCACATGCAGGGCAGTCTGGGGTCTTCTGCCCAGATAGGCCGCACCGAAGGCTTGCGGGACGGAGTGGGCAGAAATGTCGGCTGGAAAATCGTGGTTCGTGATTCCGGGGAGTTCACGCAGGTGAAGGGCAAGGAAGTCATGGAGCGCTTTCTCAGCGAGTACCGGGATATTGACGTGCTTTACTGCGAAAACGACAATATGGCCTTCGGGGCCATACAGGCCCTGGATGACGCCAGGGTTCCGTACGGTACGCGCGGCGGACTCAAAATTATCTCCTTTGACGCGACGCGGGCGGGATTGAAGGAGACCTTCGCGGGCAACATCAGCTACAATGTGGAATGCAACCCGCTGCACGGCCCGCGCGTCGAAAAAATTATACAACAACTGCGGGACGGCAAAAAGCCAAACAAAATCGCCTATGTGGATGAAACGGCCTTTGACGCCGCAACTATCGCCAAGGAGGAGATAGATTCGCGTGCCTACTGATCTTTTCAGGGCCTGCAATTTCAACGTCGCATCCGGCATTGGGAGATAGACTGGCGTGCGTACGGACGTTTTTTCCTGGATTATGCTTTTCGCCCTGTCGGCGTTCACCTTGACGTTTTTTTTCTGCCTGGACAGTGGGGAAATGGCAAGGAGCGACGCTGTCCGTGTGGATTTGATGTCTTCCCCCGCCTATATGAAAACCGGCTTTGAGCCAGCCTACGCCTCACTCGGCGAGCCGACGATGACGGACTGGGAGATGGCGCTGCCCCCGGAGCACGGCAAAAGCCTGCTTGCCTCCCGCCTGAGCGGCGGCTCTTCCTTTGCGGATTTCTCATTCCCCATGCCCTGGCGGCGCGAAATTGTCGAAGAATATACCATTCTGATTCCGTTCACCATACAGTCGAGAATGATCGCGCGGCTTTACGACAACAACAACCCTGTCCCCCCGGGCCTGCATCTGGCCGGCATCGGCGAAAACTGGGAGATATTCGTCAACGGCAACGTCATAGCCAGGCAGCTCCATATGGATCCGGACGGCGACATTACGTCGTTTCGCAGCAAACGTGGCGTCAATATTCCCTTTGACAGGCGTTTTCTCAAAGAAGGCGAAAATGTTCTCGTCATACACGTACTCGGCGCTCCGGACAGCGAGTACACGGGCCTTTTTTATACATCCCCCTATTACATAGGCGATTTCACGATGATGGCCCGCCGCGGCGAAAGCCTGCAAATCATCGCCCTGTGCGCGGTGGCCATTTTTCTGGGGGGGTATCATATTTTCCTGTATTTTTTGCGCAAAACCGACAGATGCAATCTTTTGTACGGGCTTTTCGCCTGCATGGCCGCCGTGTATTTTTTTGCGCGCTGCCCGGCTGTTTATTATGTGTTTGCCGACACCGCCGGCGCGCAGATGATGGAATTCGGCGCGCTCTACCTGCTTGTGTTCACCCTGGCGGCCTTTCTGGAGATGTTCAACCACGGCAGAATCAAGCCTGTCACCACGGGCTACGGCATGGCCTGCATCGCGCTCACCGCGCTGCAAAATTTTTTTTCCGTCCACTTCGCCTATGTTCTGCTGAAACTCTGGTACATCTGCGGCGCGGCCTTCATGCTCCATATATTCGCGTATGAGGGAGTGTATGTTTTTGTCAGGCAGGCGGCGGCAAAACACGCGGCCGGGAGCGTCGGGGGGAGCACTTTCGCGGCCTCGCTTTTTCGGGATCTGTACAAAACGGAACTCGGCAATATATTGATATTTTTTATGATTGCCCTGTGTACCGGCATCTTTGACATAATTGACGCGCAGTTTCTGCACAGGGGCCTTTTCATCACGCGTTACAGCTTCATCGCCCTGATGTGCTGCATGGCCTTTATCCTTGCCCGCAAGTACGCCTCCAGTTTTATGCAGACGGCCCAACTCAACGATTTGCTTGAGGCCGAGGTGAAGCAGCGCACAAGGGAATTTGAGGAACAGGCCCTCATTGCCCGCACGGCCTCACGGGCCAAGGGGGATTTTCTGGCCAACATGAGCCATGAGATCAGGACGCCGCTGAACGCGGTCATAGGCATGGTGAAAATAGGCGAGTTGGCCGCCGAACCGGCGCGCAAGGATTATGCCTTTGCCAACATCAGGAACGCATCGGAACATTTGCTCGGCATTATCAACGACATCCTGGATATTTCAAAAATCGAATCGGGCAAATTTGAATTGTCCGAGCGTCCTTTCCGGGTGCGGGACGTCGTTTCGCGCGTGGAAAACGTCATGCGCTTCAAATCCGAGGAAAAGAATCAGGAATTCGTCATCCATGTTGAGGACGACGTGCCGGCCGTGGTGAACGGCGACGATATGCGCATTACGCAAGTGCTTACAAATCTTGTGGGCAATGCAATAAAATTTACGCCCGAAAAAGGCCGCGTCGCGTTGTCGGCGCGTCTTGAGGGAGAATCCGGGGACCTGTGCACCCTGTGTTTCGTGGTTGAAGACTCGGGCATAGGGGTCACGGAAGAACAGAAGTCAAAACTGTTCACCGCCTTCCAGCAGGCCGAGAGCGGCACAACGCGCAAATACGGCGGCACCGGCCTGGGCCTTGCCCTTTCCAAACAAATTGTCGAATTGATGGGCGGCGTCATCTGGCTGGATTCGGTCTTCGGCCGGGGCTCGGCATTCTCCTTTACCATTCAGGCCCGTCGCGCCGCCGAGGATGTGCCGGAAGACGCCGACGGCATCGGCGGCGTCGAGATTTTGAAGGACGGCGAGCTGGCCGGCAAAGTCATCCTTTTGGCCGATGACGTGGAAATAAATCGCGAGATTGTGACGACGCTGCTCGAGCCGTCGGGAGTTCTTGTCGAATGTGCCGAAAACGGCGAGCAGGCCGCGCTGATGTTTGAACAGGCCCCGGCGCGTTACAACCTTGTCCTGATGGATGTGCAGATGCCGATAATGGACGGCTATGGAGCCACGGAGCGCATCCGGAGCGGAAGCAGCCCGGAAGCCGCGACGGTTCCCATTGTCGCCATGACCGCCAATGTATTCCGGGCGGATGTGGAGCGCTGCCTGGCCAGCGGCATGAACGGCCATCTGGGCAAACCGATAAAGCTGGAGGAGATGGTTGTCGTGTTGCGCCGTTATCTTGGCCAGCCCCCGGCGCCCGTGTCGGGCATGGGGGCCGCGATCTCCGCCCTTTCTCCAAGCCAGGGGTTGAAGTAGCCGTAACGCAGCCAGGGGCAGGATTTTTTCAGCCGTTTCATAAAGGCCGCCAGCCCCATGCAGGGAGAGGGGTTGCCTAGGGCATGCGTCATGGAAAAATACCATTCCGGATCAATGTTCAGGTTGCGCCATTGTATCATGCTGACGCCGTTTTCCTGGACAAAGGACGAGAGGGCCGCCAATTCGTCCTCCGTGTCGGTGACGCCCGGGAAAAAAAGCAGGTTGAGGGAAACAAAAAGGCCGCGTATCCGCGCCTCGCGCACAGAGGCGCGGACATCATCCAATGTGTACTGCTGGGGTCGGTAGTAGAGGCGGTATATATCCTCGCGGACGCTGTTCAGGCTCACGCGCAGGCTTGTCAGCCCGGCTTCGGCCAGGCGGATCACGGCCCGGGTCAGCCCGGCGTTGGTGTTGCAGTTGATGGTGCCTTTGCCGCCGGCCGCCCGGAACATTTCAATGCTTTGGGCAAGCAGTTCCGCATCCATCAGCGGATCTCCCTCACAGCCCTGGCCAAAGGAATAAATGGGCTGCCCGGTTTCACGCTGCTGGTGCAGACGCATAATCTCCACAATTTCCTCCGGGTCCGGCCTGAAGAAAAGGCGGCATTGCGGCGTGGCGGGCACGGGAGAATCGGCCTCCCGCGCCGAAATGCAGCCCAGGCAGCGGGCATTGCAGGCCCGCTGCGTGGGCAGGGGCGCTTCATAGCGCCCGAGAACGAAATTGCGCGCTGCCGGGCAGGCATAGCGCAGCACGCAATTGCTGATGATGTGCCGAATCAGCCGGTTATGTGGGTATTGCCGCAAGAGGCGGCGCGCTTCTCCCTCGATGCGGGATTTGGGGATATGGGCGAACTGCTGTCGCGTGTCCGTGTCCACCCTGTGGGCGCAGATATAGAGGCGATCTTGGGCGAAGCCGACGGCTCCGTAAGCGAAAAGCGGCAGTATGGCCGCGTCGGCCGATGTGCTGTAGGCCGGGTGAGCCGAAAGGGTGTGCCCGGGGGCGGCAAAGGCCGCCACAGCCGTCTGCTCGACGCGCTCAACGACGCCCCCGGCAGGGTCAAAGCCGACAGCCCGGCGGCCGGGCAGAAGAAAAAGCTCACTCTCCCGCGGCAGGGGAACAAGCTCGTCAGGCCGCGGCAAGGCCCACTCCCCGCCGCGGCGGCAGAGCATCAACAGGTGGGGGTCATCGTAAACATTGCCGTTTTCGTCGGCCATGACCATGTGCGGGGCAAGTTTCGCTTTCGCCATAATAAGTCCCTTGCTCAAAATTGCGCGAAGGTGTACGAAATTACAAAGTCGTATGAGGCTGTTGTCGGAGTCTTCTTTGGCGACAGCCCGCCACGAAGGCGTAGGCGGGATTCATTCCCGCCGTAAAGCGCGGAGTGAGCGTGCCTTTACAAATCCCGCCAAAGGCGGGTTTGTCATCATCCGCTGTTGGAAGAGGGAAATTTTTTACGCCTGTGCCGGGGTTTTTCATGGTTACTGTAATGGCCTTCATGTTTCTTGGCTTTTTGGGCATCTCACTGATATTGTTCCATCTGGCCCGCGTCTTCGAGCAGCGTTACAGCATGTTGCGCCGGGAACTTCTTGCAACCCAGGATATGCTGCGCGCCAGGGAATCGCGTCCGTCCGCGCCGGACAAGGCGAACGCGCCGCCCTTGTCCGGATATGCCGTTGACGGCCCCCTTGTCATGCCCGGGGTGGAGGCTTCCCCCGGCCCGGAAGTATTTGACGCCGGTCTGGATTTGCATTGCGAACTCCAAACGGATAAAGAGCCGGGTCCGCAGGCAGGGGCGGGAAAGATCCAGGGAATTTCAAAGTGAAGTCGCTTTAATTCCCGCTGCTCCGAAATTCCCCCTGGATGCGGCAAGATAGGCCTCTTTGACCGACGGCATCCCCATATCCTGGGCCCACAGCAGATAGACAAGCTTGAGATGCGTCTCCCGAAGGTGTTGGGCCCTGGCCTGGCGCGTGGTCACCAGGGCCTCTGAACCCTGCGCCCAGATATCGCACAAAAAATCCGTAAAGGCCTGCGCTCTGTGCCGCGCCCTGTGCCCGGCGTCGATTTTTTCAAGGGCCGCCGAGCCGATATGCCGGATGAGATCGGGATTTTTGAGCAGAATGTCAATCCGGAACAGGGCGTCGCCCACATCGTCCGGCGTATAGCCCACCAGATGTTCGCCGTCCACGAAAAGTCGCGTCAGACCGTGCCCCACACGCGGGGTAACGAGGCAGCCGCCGCAGCCCATGGCTTCGAAAACCCTGAAATTCAGGTCTCCATGTTCGGAATGGTTGAGGAGCACGCGGCCCCTGGGATATATTTCGCGGTAATCGCCGCGCGTACAGTGCAGGCCCGGCAGGCGCCTCCCCAATTCCCGCAGGAAAGCGGCGCGACGCGGGGTGTCGTCACTGACGGAACCCACGAAAAGACAGTCCCAAACCTTGGCCTGGCCGTCATCGGGCCTGTCTTGCTCTTTGGCGAAGGGAGGCGACCAGAAGACACGTTCCGGCGGCAGTGTTTCCGTAATAAAGCGCTGGCGGTGATCCAACAGGGAGACAAGGCAGACGTCAAAAGCCTGCGCATAGCGGGGTTGCCAACTGTGTATATGGGAATCGACGCTGTAAAAAACCGTCAGGCAGGGGAACTTTTCCACCCCCAGCACGAAGGGGGGCCGGCTTTTGTCCGCAACCACCAGGACATCCGGCGTAAAGCCCGCAAGGCGCGTCAATTCTTCCCAGCAGAATATCCGGGCGTCTTCAAAATTGTGCAGCGCGACATTGGCCCAGCCGCAGGATTGCAACTCCCCACCAAAAAACGGGCTGCCGATCCATAGAAGGTTACGCATGATTTCCCTGGCCGTCCCTGATCAGTCAATCCTTTTTTTGCCTGCCCCGGCGCCGAATTTGGGTATTGCTCACTTTGCTTGATACTGCGTCAGGCTCGCCCCGTGCGAAGCTCATGTATTCTTGATACACTTCGCTCCGCCCGGAACTCGCCTTTCTTGCCTGAACCAAAGTGAGCCAATACCGCATTTCGGCGAGTATTGCATAGCCTGGCGGATTTGGGTAATAACAATAAAAAAAGAGAATAAAGTATTTTGCGGGCTTCCTCAAGTTCAAAGACGCGCCGTCCGTCGCGCCCAGGGCCGCGTTCGGGCGAAAAACCATGACACAGGCAATGCCATCCGGTTCCAGCAAGTCGCGCATGTGCCTGTACGCCGTCACATGCCTGTTGGTGGCGGCCTCTGTCGCTCTGGCCTCTGTTGTTGTCTATGTGCGGCACAATTCGGCCGCCATTGTTGGGGAATATGTGGACGCGCTGGCGCGCCGGACCGGTTTCAGCGTCCGGCTGCAACGCGTGGAAGCCGTCTTCTGGCCGGCGCCCATGCTCATTGTGGGCGGACTTGCCCTCGAAAATGCCCAGTGGAATTTTTCCGCCGAGGAAATAAGGTTGCGTCCCGACCTGGCGGGCATACTGCAAGGGGCATTCATGCCGGCCGCCCTCGAACTGAAGCGGCCGGTTCTGCGGATTAGCCGCCCTGTCGTTCCGGGAGCGGGCATGGACGCCCTCCTGGCCTTTGCTTCTGGTCATGGGGGCAAGGAAAAGAAGCTGAAAGGCGTCCGGCTGACCATCAACAACGGCCAAGCCCTGTTTGTGGAAAAGGGCGCGGTCTCCCCTCTGCTTTCCAGCCTGGATTTGACGGTGGATGTGCATGAAGGGCGCGGCGGCCGGCGACGATGCGAAATCGGAACAGGCGGCGATCTTTACAAGGACGGAGTTGCCCTGCCCTTTTCCCTGGGGGGCGAGGTGTATGCATACGGCCCGGACGGGGTTGCGCCGGACCGGGTGGCCGTGAAGGATTTCGCTCTCCGGCTGGACAATGATTCCGCCCTCCTTGACGCGGTGCTGACTCTGCCCGGCGGCCAATCCGCGGCTTCTCTTTCGCCGGAGGAAACCTTCAATCTCAAAGGCGGCCTGCGGGTGCGGCGCGTCAGCCTGACCCGCTGGCTGGGTTTCGGGCGTATACTCTCTCCCGGTCTGCAGTGGGCCCTTGACAACGTAACCGACGCGGTTCTGGATTTTTCTCTGAACAACAGGGGCCTCGACGTTCCGTCCATTGCCGCTGTGGCCGGCGGAGCGCGCTTTACCGGCTCGGGCGGCGTGAGAAGCTGGGCCGAGCCCGAAGTGGCCCTGGATTTGAAAACCCAGAGGCTGGATCTGGCCGTGCCCATTCCGGAGGCCGCCGGCCGGCTGCCTCTTGCCCCCGCATTCGCCCACGGCCCTTTGACGCCCGTGCCGGGAGAACCCCTCAAGCCCGGCGAGACAGGGCTTGCCTATGACATACGCCTGGGCGCGCGGCTTTTGGATTATGGGCCACTGCTCCTTGAAGAGGCCAGGGTTGTCATAGGCCAGGGGCGGCTGGACGAAAACGGCCTGGAAGACACGCTGCTTACGGCCGAGGCCGGTCTTTACGGCGGCAGCGTGCGCGCTCAGGCCATATTCGGCGGCGGCCAGGGGAACCCTTACGCCATCAGCGCCCACTTGCGCGATGTCGGGGGGGATGGCCTGGCCCGCGCCCTGGATGTGGTGCCGGTACAATCCGGGCGTATGCGGGCGGACGTGGATGTCAAAAGCCAGGGACGCGCCCTGGCGGAATTTCTCGAAAAATTGACGGGCAAAGTTGAAGTGGGCGTCAGCCGGGGGGCATTGCGCGGGCTTCCCTCAAAAAAGGACAAAGGGAAAAGCACTTCTGAAAAAAATTCGGGCACTTCCAGAACACTGCCCTTTGAAACCCTGGCCCTGAAACTCGACCTCAAATCCGCTGTGTTCGAGGAGGAAAAAAGCCGTCTCGGACTGAACGGCCAGTGGTCTTCCCTGCTGAACAGGGCCGAGGGCAGCCTGCGCGCCGATATTGCCGGCATGATGTATTTCGGCCAGGAGGACGCCCTGTTTTTCCAGAATCGCCCCGGCAGCCTTGTCCTGCAATCCGGCTCGGCGGAGGGGCGCGACTCCCGGGCGGAACTCAAGGGTGTTTTTTCCTGCATGAGCGGTCAGGGGCGGATATCCGTCGGCGGCGGGCAGCTTTCTCTCCCCGGCCTTGAAGCCGAGGGCGACATATATTTTTTTGAAGAGGGGGAAAGTCTCGCCTACAAAGGGACAATCTCGGCCCGTTCCCGTGACGCGGCCCGCCTGGCGGCCCTGGCCGGCACGGAAAGGGCGCGCCTCCTGCACAAGGCGCCTGCCTTTTCCCTTACGGCCGAAGCCAGGGGCAATATGCGGGAAATCAGTCTTGACAAGCTCCGGGCCGTTGTTGACGATATTCCTTTGCGCGGTTCTCTTTCCGCAAGTTTTCGCGAACAGCCGTCCTTTGAATTCGAGTTGACTGTTGAGGAATTGTCCCTCAAGCGTTTTTTTCAGGGCAGCGGCCCAGGGGCGAACAAGGCCGACAAGCCCGACAAGCCCTGGGATTTGCGCTCCTTGCGTGAGGTGCGGGCCAAGGGCCTTTTGCGGGTCGGCAGGCTTGACGTCTGGCATTTTGCGCTGCGGGATGTGAGCATACCCATAAGGCTGGACAAGGGACGCCTGACGGCCGATTCCATATCGGCCCGTGTTTACGGGGGTGTGTTCTCCGGCAAAAGCGTGCTGGAATTTACCCGGAGCCTGCATGTTGAAAGCGCCTTTTCCATTGAGGGGGCGGACCTGGCCGCCGCCAGCCCGGACATTGACGCTGGAGCGCTTTTTGGCGGCAAGGCGGGCTTCGCCTTGCACCTGTCCGGCCTGTTGACAGGCGTGGGGCCTGTGCCCAAGGCATTGAACGGCTCCTGGCGCTTTGCCGCGCGCCACGGTTCTTACCAGAAACTGGACAAGAACGGAGAGGCCAGGGGCAAGCCGACACTTTTCGACACAGCGCGGGCATCTGGCGGCATCAGCGCCGGAGTGGCGCGGAGCAGCGACTTTATCCTCCAGGGTGACGGCCTTGTCATGCACGGCGGCGGATTGGCGGATTTCAACACCGATACCCTGGACTGCAATGTTCTTGTGAATATGAAAAACCTGCCGGAAATCCCCGTGCGCCTGCACGGCAATTTCAAGGACAGCAAAACGACCGTGAGCGTCGGCACGGTTATTTTGAATACCCTCGGCGCCATTCCCAAGGGGATATTCGATATATTGGGCGACATTGTGGGGGGCGGCTGGAAACAGAGCCGCTGAAAACAGTGGCCCGCACCGGGATCACACCACCCGGTTTCGTCCGGAGTTTTTGGCGGCGTAAAGCCGTTTGTCGGCGAGCTCTATAAGCGCCTCCTGCTTCAGTTCGGACAGCTCGCTGCTGCAAGCCACGCCTGCGCTGATGGTTATGCGCAACATATTGTCGCCGATGGATATTTCGGTTTCCTCAACGAGCTTGCGGATTCGTTCCGCTATTTCACGGCAGTTGCCCAGGTCGGTATCGGGCAAACAGAGCATGAATTCCTCGCCGCCATAGCGCGCCGCAAAATCCGAAGCGCGCCGGATAAAGGAATTGAGAATCCCGCCCGTTTTGGCCAGCACCGCGTCGCCCGCCTGATGCCCGTACGAATCGTTTATCTTTTTGAAGAAATCAATGTCGAACATGGCCAGCGAAACCGGCTTTTCCAACTTGCGGCCGCTCTCGAGGATGTTCGGGAGCTTCTCCGTTATATACCGCCTGTTCATGAGGCCTGTCAGTTGATCAACAGTGGCCAGGCGGTTGAACTTGTCGATAATGTTCGACACCTCGTCTTCGCGCACCTGCTCGTTGGCCTCCACTGTCATGGATGTGGTGATGTCCTTTATGATCTCCAGCACGACATCCTTGCCGTCAACGTGGGCCGGAGCGGAGATAATGAGAACCACCGAACCTCCGACGTATTCCAGTTTGACTATCTGTTCGTTGGCGTACAGGGCGCGGATGGAGGTGCAGTTGCGGCAGCGCTCCGATGACCCCAGGGCCTCCATGCATTTTTGTTCGGTTTGACGGAGCATTCCGTCCTTCAACTCGTATACCGTGCCTGATCGGGCGTCCACCATGCGGATGGCGTCAAACATTCCGGTAAAGATATTTTGCTCTTTTACTATCTGCATGATGTCGTTCATGACAACTCCAGCGCGGAGATCCGGCGTTCAGGCCGGGGGGAGGAAGCGCGCTCCTTGCATTTTGCCCCAACAAGGCGTGAAACGCGCGAAAAACGCACACGCGCAAAGGGTAAGCAGGCGGAACCAGGACGCGCGAAAAAAGCGTCCGGCCCGCGGCCACGATGGTAATAAAGCCGGGGAGGGCCGGCAAAAGCGAGCGTGTTGCGGATGCTCCTCAAGACAGCCGCGCGGTGTCCGCAACACCCCGGCTTCCCGCCGGGGAGGGGAGAGGGCCGTGCGGCCCTGGCTCGCTTATGAGGCCGGAGACATCGACGGAATACGACGGCGCCGTTGGCGTTCCAGGCCCAAGGGGAAATCCGGTCAAAACAAACCCGACCGGCGATATCCAACGTGCCCGGCGGCGATCCCGCCCGGCCTGCCGCACGGCCTGAAACGGGGTACTCCATATTGCGGGTATTGGTTGAAGATAGTCATATGTATTACGATAAAAGGACAGGACTGTCAATGGAGAAAGTAGGGCAGACGCATCTAAATTTTGGCGATATTCAACACTCGCCGTTCCAAAAGAATCCTTGGAGACGGGGGGCAAAACAGTAGTCAAAAACGCCTGGAATCATTGCGGATCAAAAAAATGAGATGCATCTGCCCTGATGGGGAAGCAGACATCTGTTTTCCCCGCGCGAAACATTGCGTCCAGACCGGCAAGTAAGCTGTTTTTCCCCATGAGTGGGGTACGTGTATCCGCATGCCCATTCTTTCTTCAATGCCGTCCGATGATCACAGGTGACCGCGCGCCAGCTTCCAGGTGTATTTTATGATGGAAATCAGGTCGCCGTTGCCCGTGAAATCCGCAACGGCCTTGTCGGCGGGATCGGCCTGGGCAAGTGGCTTGGTCACAGCGCGCCAGTTCAGGGCGGGGGTATTCGCCTCTCGCTGGGTGTCTGGCGGAGCGCCGCACCGCGCCGTGTTCTGCACTTCTTCCTTGTCAGGGGCATCCTCGCGTTCGCGCTCCAGAAGAAGAGAAACTTTGCGGCGACGTTCCGCTTCGGCCGCCCGTCTCCAATCCTCTTGCTGATGGCGCAGTTTTTGAAATTCTTTGTTTACGGAAGCGGCCAGACGTTCGCCCCGTTCCCCCATAACGGCCGCCAGGGCCAATTCCAGTTTCCGCAACATATCTTCCGGAGCTTCGGCGGCAAGACATATCTGGGCCGTTTTGTCCCGGATATGCGCTTCAGGCGTGAGTTCAAAGCCTTCCGTCAGATATTTTGCGGCTTCCTCGTGGCGGTCCTGGCGCAAAGCTTGCAAGGCCCGCGCGAGAAAGGGATTTTTGGCTGAAGGATTTTCCCTTTGAAGGCGCGCATAAACGGCGCGTGCGCGCTCCCATTGGCCGGCGCGGATGAATTCATCAACGGCGATGGCCAGGGAGTGACCGTACCGCGCGGCGTCTCCTTTGTTTTTCCAGGCCGCCGCCAGGCCCAGTTCCGCTCCGGCCTTGAGGCGTTCGTCTCGCCGGGCCTGCCGAAAGGCCCCGATGGCGTCGTTCCACCGGCCTTCCTCCAGGGATTGTCTGCCCACACGATAATAATCCCCAGGTTGTCGTTCCTGTCTGGGCGGCGCTGTCTCGGCGAGAGCCTTGTCAAATTCTCCGTCGTCGTCGGACAGGGTGGCGGCGCTCCATCCAGCCTTGGCGGCGACAAGGGAAAAAATGAGTCTTCTGAGGTCTTCCGTGGAATAGGGCCTGCCCAGCAGGGCGCTGGCGTTGAAGCCGAGGGTTTTGCAGTGTTCCACCTCACTGTCACTGGAAAGGACAAGAAGGGTCGGCAGGTTTTTGAGGCGCGGATGTAGACGCAGAAGCGCGCAAAAAGAATCTCCGTCCATGTCGGACAGCTTTTGGGCGCAGATGACGACATCCGGCAGAACTTCAGGGGGAGAGGCGGCGAGGGAGCGCGCGACGGTCAGCCCGGAAGTCATGAAGGTAAAGTGGGCAACTCCCATATCGCGCAAGGCGCGTTTTTCCAGGACAGCAAATTGCTCGTCTGCGGCAAGCAGCAGTATTACGGGCATGTCCAGGCGCGTATCCATAGCTTGCTTTCAAGGCAGGGGGCCAAAAGCCAGCCGCGAAACGCGGAAAAAATCGGGCGTAAGTCCGGCATGCAGCCAAAAGCATTCGCAGCCTGGGGAGAGAGCCAAAGAGTCTGCATGATGCGGGCCGCAGCGATGGTGGCGGCAATGGCCCCGGGCGGCCTCGGAGGCCAGGTACAGGGCCGTCGGAGTAACCGGATGGGCTGGTTCCAGAGCCTGTTCCAGGGCTTTGCCCTGGGCGAAGGAGAGCACTTCAAGGTCGAAGGCGGCGGGCTCAGGCAGAACCAGGGCCGGAGAGCGGCGTTCCTCAAAGCAGGGGACGCCGAGGGCGCGCGCCGCATGGCGCGCGCTGTCCAGTTCCCCCTCGTGCAGCAGCGCAAGGCGGCCTGGCCCAGGTTGGCTTTCTTCCAGCAGGGCGCACAAAGCAGCGGCGTCAAGAAGGGTGAAAATATTTTCCACTCCTGAAAGATCAAGAGTTACAAGAGCCTGAGGGGAGGGATGTCCGCCCACGCAAACCGCGCCGAGCAGGGGCACGCCCGCCAGATGAGCGGGCACACATGCCGCCGCCAGCCTGGCGGCGGCGGTGTAATGTGGCGTAAAGGCCACAAGAGCCCAAGGCGCGGGGAAAGCCGTTGTTTGTCGCCAATAGCCGAGATGCGCGTCAGCCCGGCTTTCGCGCGTTCTGCCGGGGCTTTGCCCGAAATGCATGAAAGCCAGTGCCAGAGCGCTTTTCAAGGCAGTTCTGCAACGCGGAGGCGTGGCTTCATAGGCCTGTTCCGAGAGTGCGTCGTCAAGGCGGTATTTTTCCGCCCAATCCGGCCAGCGTCCCGCAAAGGCATCAGAGTCGTCGTGGGGAGAAAACTTGTTCACCGCTTGGGAAGCTGTCATCTTCGCCCCTTCAGCCGGCTGATTGCCGATTCCTGCCGTCCACCCAGCGTTGCATCTGTTTCAGTTGACGCTTCACAGAGCGCGGTCCCGTGCCGCCGGGGGTTTCCCGTCGCCGCACGGCCGCGGCGTAGTCGAGCGTCGCGTGGACATCCCGTTCAACGCGAGGCTCTATGGCCCGCAACTCGCTCAGAGACAGTGACTCAAGGCCCTTGCCGTGCCGTTCGGCCTCGGCCACGGCTTGTCCGGCCGCATGGTGGGCTTCGCGGAAGGGCAGCCCCTTGCCCACAAGATAGTCCGCCAGTTCCGTGGCGTTGAGAAAGCCGCGTCGGCAGGCTTCACGCATTTTGTCCACGCGGAATTCAAGCTCGTTCAGCATGCCCGCCATGATGCGCAGCGAGGCCTCAACAGTGGCCTCGACATCGAAAAAGGCCTCCTTGTCTTCCTGCATGTCGCGGTTATAGGCCAGGGGCAAAGCTTTCATAACAGTGAGCAGGGCCGTCAGCGCGCCATAGACGCGGCCGGTTTTGCCCCGCATAAGCTCGGCCACATCCGGGTTTTTTTTCTGCGGCATGATGGATGAGCCTGTGGCGTAGCCGTCAGGCAGGCGCACAAAGCCGAAAGCCGGGTTGGCCCAGAGGATGATTTCCTCACACAGCCGGGAGAGGTGCATCATGATGGCCGCCGCGCAAAAAAGCGTTTCCAGGGCGAAATCCCTGTCGGACACGGCGTCCATGGAGTTGCTGTAAACCGTCTCGAAACCGACTTCCCGCGCGACGCTCAGCGGATCAAGAGGATAGGTCGCGCCGGCCAGGGCGGCCGCGCCCAGCGGGGAGACGCGCACACGCTTCAGCGCGTCGTCAAGGCGTTCGACATCCCGGCGGAACATCCAGGCGTAAGCCAACAGATGATGGGCCAGGCTTATCGGTTGAGCGGGCTGCAAATGCGTACAACCGGGCAGAATGTCCCCTTTGTGTTCAGCGGCGCGCTTTGTCAGCGTATCGCAGAGGGACACGGCTTCGCTCTGCCAGCGCGTAACGCTGTCAGCCACATAAAGTCTGAAGGCAAGGCCCACCTGATCGTTGCGGCTGCGGCCGGTATGCAGTTTTTTACCTGCGTCCCCCACCAGTTCAATGAGGCGGGCTTCGATGTTCATGTGAACGTCTTCGAGTTCCGGCTTCCAGGTGAAATGCCCGGAGTCGATTTCTTCCAGTACGCGATCAAGACCGGCAAGGATGATTTTCGTCTCTTCAAGGGAGATGATGCACTGTCGGCCGAGCATGGCCGCATGAGCCCTGGAGGCCAGTATATCCTGCCGGTAAAGCGCTCTGTCAAAAGACTGGGATTGGGTATAGGCCGCCGTCGCGGCGTGTGTGCCCCCGGCGAAGCGCCCGCCCCAGCTTCTGTTTTTGCTCATGACCGGCCTTGATGTTTGGCCGCGCGCCGTCTGACGGTTCCATGCTGGCGCAGACGCAGGGCGTTCAGGCGGATAAAGCCGGCGGCATCCTTGTGGTCATAGTCGCCGCCTTCCTCAAAAGTGGCCAATTCCGGTGAAAACAGGGAATTGGGAGAAAGGCGCGAAAGCGGCCAGACACCGCCTTTGTACAGTTTGGCGCGTACCGTGCCGGTGACGTTTTCCTGCGATTTGTCCATAAAGGCCTGCGCCGCTTCGCGTTCCGGAGAATACCAGAAGCCGTTGTACACACAGCGGGAATAGGGCACGGCCAGCATGTCGCGCAGGGCGAGCAGTTCACGGTCCATGCAGATGCCCTCCAGATCGCGATGCAGTTTGTAGAGCAGCGTGCCCGCCGGGTTTTCATAAACGCCCCGGCTTTTCATGCCCACAAAACGATTTTCTACCATGTCATCACGGCCTATGCCGTTGCGGCCGGCGATTTGAGAAAGCTCGGCAATAACGGCGGCCGGGCTCAGTCCTTTGCCGTTCACGGCCACGGGATTGCCGGATTCAAAGTCCACAGTGACGATTTCCGCCTTGTCCGGCGCCTCCTCAACAGAGAGGCAGCGCTGCTTGCAAGAGGCGTGCGGCTCCAGGCCGGGGTCTTCAAGTTCGCTGCCTTCAAAACTGGTGTGCAGCATATTGGCGTCCATGCTGTAGCGTTTGGCCTCGCCGGAAATGGGGATGCCGTGTTTTGCCGCGAAGGCGGTGAGGGCCGTACGGGACATCAAATCCCACTCCCGCCAGGGCGCGATGACCTGCAAGTCCGGAGCGAGAGCCGCCACAGTGAATTCAAAGCGCACCTGATCGTTACCCTTGCCTGTGGCCCCGTGGGCAACAACCGGCGCGCCCTCGGCTCTGGCGACATCCACAAGAGCCTTGGCAATGAGCGGCCGCGCGATGGAAGTGCCCAGCAGATAACGGTTTTCGTACAGGGCCGCGCCGCGCATCATGGGAAAGATAAAATCCCGCGCCATTTCCTCGCGCAGATCAAGGACAAAGGCTTTTGATGCCCCGGTTTTCAGGGCTTTTTCCTCAACGCCGGAAAGGTCTTCCGGCTGGCCGAGGTCGGCGGTAACGGCGATGACCTCGCAATGGCGTTCACTCATCAGCCATTTGAGAATTACGGATGTGTCCAGCCCGCCGGAATAGGCGAGCACCACTTTTTGGGGTGTCGTCATGGTCATGCCCGATTGTTTTTGTTGTTTGCTTGTGCCCATTTGATACCAGAAGCCGTCCGCATGTCAATCAATGCCTTAGTTGGTATCGGCTCACTTTGCTTGATACTGCGTCAGGCTCGCCCCGTGCGAAGCTCATGTATGTCTTGATACATTTCGCTCCGCCCGGAACTCGCCTTCCCTGTCTGAACCAAAGTGAGCCGATACCTTTACGTTTGTAGAGCATTTCCCCACATCCAAAGGGGTAGTTCAAAAAAATTTTCGGTGTATATACTGCCCCTGGAGCGGTTCAACATTAAAAATGTCTGACCGCTCAGCGCGGATTTTCAGAAAAATCCGCGCCACGGAATGCTTGCAAGGTGAACTTGCTTCGCCGTCAAGCAAGCATTTCAAAGTGAATATGCTGTAATAATTCGGAAACAATAAAATACCGGGAGGAAATTTTATGTTTTGCAATCAGTGTGAGCAGACCGTGCAGGGCGTTGCCTGCACAAAGGCCGGGGTTTGCGGCAAAAACGAGAAAGCGGCCGCGTTGCAAGATTTGATTGTGCATGCCTTGAGGGGGCTGGCCATAGCCGTTCTTGAGGCGGAGAAAAAAGGCCGCTCCGGCAGCGAGGAAGCGGGGAGGCTGTGCGTCAGAGGGTTATTTTCGACCATCACCAATGTCAATTTTGATGAAAATGCCCTTGCGGGCACACTCCGCGATATTATCGCCACCCGGGACAAATTTGTCCGGGAGACGGGCATTGCCCTGCCCTCCCGCGTTGCCTTCGCACCGGCGGCTTCTGAAGATGCCTTGCTTCTCCAGGCCAAAGCGGCGGCAACGACATCCTTTGCCGAGGACGCGGATCGTAACTCGCTGGCCCAGACACTCCTTTTCGGCTTGAAGGGCGCAGCGGCCTACACGGAGCATGCCGCCGCCCTCGGGTATAAAAACGTGGCGCTCTACACCGCGATCTTCAAAGGACTGGCCTTCGGTTTTGACGGTAAAAGTCCTTCCCTTGAAGAATGGGTCGGGGCGGCGATGGAATGCGGCAAAACAAACATGATGGCCATGGAGTTGCTTGACGCCGCCAATACGGAAACATACGGGCATCCCGAACCGACAAAGGTGTCTCTTGCCCCTGTGGAGGGCAAAGCCATCCTTGTGACCGGCCATGACCTGAAAGATCTGTATGATTTGCTCGTGCAAACCGAAGGCAAGGGAATCAACGTCTATACCCACGGGGAAATGCTGCCCGCCCATGCCTATCCGGGGCTCAAGCGCTTCTCTCATCTGGCGGGGCATTTCGGCACGGCATGGCAGAACCAACAGAAGGAATTTCCCGATTTTCCCGGCCCCATCCTGTTTACGACGAACTGCATTCAGGCGCCCAAGCCGGAATATGCCGCCAACGTGTTCACCACTGGTCTTGTCGGCTGGCCGGGCATTACCTATGTGCGGAACGGCGATTTCAGAGAGGTGATCGAGCGGGCCTTGAAACTTGAGGGTTTCAGCGCAGCGCGGGCCGCTGCGGTTCCGGCGAAAAGCGTGATGACGGGTTTTGCCCGCAACGCTGTGCTTGGAGTGGCCGGCAAGGTTATTGAAGGCGTCAAGTCCGGGGCCATCAGACACTTCTTCCTGGTGGGGGGCTGCGACGGAAGCAGGCAAAACCGCAGCTATTACGCGGAATTTGTGGAAAAGACACCCAAAGACACTGTGGTGTTGACCCTTGCTTGCGGAAAATTTCGGTTTTTCGACAAACAACTGGGCGATATCAACGGCATCCCGCGCCTGCTGGATGTAGGGCAGTGCAATGACGCTTACAGCGCCATCAAAATTGCCCTGGCACTGGCCGAGGCCTTTTCCTGCTCGGTAAATGACCTTCCCTTGTCCCTGATTTTGTCCTGGTATGAGCAGAAAGCGGTGAGCATACTTCTCACCCTGCTGTCCCTCGGCATCAAGGGGATACGCCTCGGCCCCAGTTTGCCGGCTTTTATTTCTCCGGCGGTTCTGGATGTTCTTGTGAAAACTTTTGACGTCAAGCCCGTCACCACGCCCGAGGAAGATCTCAAGGCCATTTTGAACTGACTCCATACGTCCCCTCCCCCGAGGCTCGCGGAAACGGGCCTCGGGGGCGATGGCAAAATCCCATTGGCTTGGGATTGTTTTCAATATTCAGGTTGCCCGGAGGGAAGGATGCGTGTATGCTCAATTTGAGGAGGCGGCATGCATCTTTCCACAAACACGCGATATGCCGTCAGGCTGTTGTTTGAATTGAGGGAGCCGGGGCCTCCTGTGCCCACGGCCCGTCTGGCGGAGCGGATAGGGATACCCCTCAAAACCGTCGAGAGAATTCATGCCGTACTCAGACAAAACGGCATGACAGACGGCACGGTGGGCGTCAGAGGGGGAATTTTTCTACTCCAGCCCCTCACGGCAATCAGTCTCGGGCAAATTGTCACGCTTTTTGATGAAGGCGTAAAACTCGCCGTCTGCCACGGCGACAAGGCCAATGAATGCCCCATGTGGAACGCCTGTTCGGTCAGTTCGGCATGGAACGGGATTTCAAAACTGGTTCAGAGCGCGCTGGACGGCATTTCCCTGTGGAGCATTTTGCGGGAATCTTCTGAAGCCGCTTGCCCTTTTGGGTAGCGGCGCTTTGAATTTTCCGGGCTGAATATCCCAGAAAAACTCAAGCCCCGCTTGGCTCTTTTTGCTTCGCGGGGCTTTGTAAGGTTTTGATTTGGCGGAGCGGAAGGGACTCGAACCCTCGGCCTCCGGCGTGACAGGCCGGCGTTATAACCGTCTTAACTACCGCTCCGTAATGGCCCACTTAAGTGCCTCAAAATAGATTAGCAAGCCCGCGAAAAATTGCAAGTAAAATTTTTAACTGTCAATATGTCAATGATTCCGGTAAAATACAGAAGGCCGCCGCTCTGCCCGGCTCCAGGCGTCCCGCATGTTCCAGGCCGAGAGCCGCCGCGCCGTTGACGGTCAAAAGGCGTAACAGAGCCTCCGGCGGAATATCCAGCGTTTCCCGCAGATAAACGGCCTCTCCGCGTACATCCAAATCGTCGTTGCTGGTCAGCCCGTCCGTGCCCAAACACAACAAAAGACCGCTTTCCACAAGTTCCCGCACCGGCGGTGTGCCCAGGCCCAAATTGCGGTTGGAACGCGGGCACAGACACAAAGCCGCGCCGGAAGCGGACAATCGCACCGCCTCCCGGGCACTGAGGCCCACGCCGTGAACGGCCAGCGTGCCCGCTCCCAGCAAATCCAGTTTTTCGGCATAATCAAAGGGCCGCAAGCCCGGAGCGCGCCACTTTTCCGGCAGCAGCGAGGATGCGGAATACACGTCCCTGAGCGGGCCGTCGCCGCTGGTCAGCATTTGTTCTTCCTCCGGGGATTCGGCCAGATGAAAGGCAAAAACCTTTCCCTCTCTCTCGCAGAAGCGCCTGGCGGCTTGCAGGGTTCCCGGCGCCGTGGAATAAAGGGCATGGCCGCAGGGAGTCGCCCGTTTTTGAAGGGGAGCATCGGCCAGGGCTCCTCGGCAATGGGCCGGCCAGGGATGGTTTCCGTCATTAAGAGGCGGGGCAAAGCCAAGCCATTCGCAAAAGTGCGTCACGCCGAGACCGCAGGCTCGACAAGCCTCCTCCGCTACGGCCGGACCGGGATTCGCGGCGACAAGGCCGCAAATATCCCCCACATGGGCTGTGCCGGCGCCGGCCATATCCGCGCAGGCATTGAGCAGGGCAAGCCTGTGCGCTTCCGGGGAAACCGATTCGAGAAGCAAGGGGATGAGACCCGCGAGCCAGGCGGCAAAGCCCCTGTTCCAGACGGTTCGCCCGGCCAGATGTGAAAGATTGAGGTGCGTGTGGGCATTGCAGCAGGCGGGGGCAAGGCAGACATCTCCAAGATCGCGCACAAGCGCCCCTGCAGGCGGGCTGTACTCCGACCAGGGCAAGGCCCTTTCGACAAGGCCGCCGCGCACCGCAAGAACGCCGTTGTCGATTTTTTTCAGGGGAGCGAACAGCGCTTCGCCCCTGGCCGGGCTTTCACCGCTCAGAGTAAGCAGGGTTTTGGCCCGCAAAACCAGTACGGGGCTTGTCATCCGCCACTTCCTTTGTGGTCGCGGGATCCCGGCCTGAAGGGCCGGGCGCTTTGCCGGGCGGAGGTTCTCACAATATGCCGTAAAACATTCTCAGGGCAACCACAATGAGAAAAATCGCAAAACCACGCTTGAGTTTCGCGGTGGGCAAAGAGTGGGAAAGCCTGGCCCCCAGCGGAGCCGTGATGAAACTTGCCGTGGCGATGCCCGCAAAGGCCCACACATGCACAAAGCCCAACGCGCCGGAAGGAAGATCGGGCCTGCCCCAGCCGCCGACAATGTAGCCCAGCGTACCCGCCACCGCTATGGGAAAACCGATGGCGGCCGATGTGCCCACCGCGTGGTGCAGTTCCACATTACAAAAATTCATGAAGGGCACGGACAAAGTTCCACCGCCGATGCCCACAAAACTCGACACAAGGCCTATGCCGCTTCCCGCGCCGGCCGTACCCCAGAAGCCGGGCATTTCGCGCCCGGCCGGCGGCCGGTAGTTGGAGAGCATCTGGGCGGAAACCAGGAGGAGAAAGCAGATAAAAAAAATCTTGAGAAAAAACGTGGGCATATGCGTGGCCACAAGCCCGCCGGCAAAGGTGCCCGCTACAATCCCCGGCGTTATGCGGCGCACGATATTCCAGCGCACGGCCTTGCGCGCGTGATGGGCGCGCGTGCTGGAAACAGAGGTTATCATGATGCTGGCCAGAGACGTGCCCAGGGCGAACTGCTGCACGTATTCGGCCTGTATCCCCTGCAGGGGAAAGATGACCGCCAGCATCGGCACAATGACAATGCCGCCGCCGACGCCCAAAAGCCCGGCCAGGATGCCGGCTACGGCGCCACAGGCCAGGTAGGCCAGAAAAAAAAACGCCATTCCATCCTCCGCAAAAAAAATTGCCCGCGCTTAAAAACACGGTGAAATAACACACAAAATTGTTCAAGTACATCGTAATTTTACGTCAAAGGCGCGAGAAGCGTCAACAGCCTTTTTCAACTTGTAATTTTTGCGCATTGCACTACAATTATCTTTCATGCCCCGTTCGGCTCCAATGCCGTAACCGCCGCGGGAGCGATCTTGTCAGGAGAAAAAAAGCCTATGCTGAAAAAAATGTCCGGGCTTGCCCGCGGCCTGTTCGTCATAGCCTGCCTCCTGTCTCTCCCGGACCATATCCAGGCCTCTGGCCGGCAGCCGACGCCGACCCGGACATTCGCCTCCCTTCAGGACATTCCGGACCTGACCGGGGAAGAAATCGCGGCGGTGGAAGAACTGCGACGGCGCGTCAAGGGTTTCACTTACGCCATGACCGTGGGGACGGAATCCTTTCCCGGTAAAGCAGGGCAGGCGGAAGGTTTCGCGGCGCTGTTCTGTGAATGGCTTACCGGCATTTTCGGCATCCCTTTTACCCTTGTCCTGGATGAATGGGACGACATTGTGGCCGGCCTGGCAAACCACAGCATTGATTTTTCCGGCGACCTTACGGCCACCGAGGAACGTCGCGAAATATATTTCATGACCGACTCCATCGCGGAGCGTCCCATCAAACGCATGCGTATTGTCGGCAGCGAAAGTCCGGAAAAAACAGAGCGGCAGCGTATTCCGCGTTACGGCTTTCTTGAGGATTCCATCACACGGGATCTTCTCGTTAAAGCGGGCCTTGACGCCAGGGCGACGGTTTTTGTCAAAAATCACGCCGACGCCTACACCTTGCTCAAAAACAAGGAGATTGACGCTTTTTTTGAGGAAAGCACCGCCGAAGCCTATTTCGACCAATACGGCGATGTCTTTGTCGAGGATTTCTATCCGCTTCTCTATTCGGGAGTTTCCCTGACCACACAAAATCCGCAGCTCAAACCCGTCATATCCGTGGTGCAAAAGGCCCTGCAAAACGGCGCCGGCCAGCATCTTATCGAACTTTACAACAAAGGATACGAAAATTACGTACAACACAAATTCCAGCTTCATCTCTCGGAAGAGGAGCGCGAATACGTCAGGACGCATGCCACGGTGGACAATCCTGTGCGTTATCTCGCTGAATACGACAATTATCCCGTCTGCTTCTACAATGAGCACATTTCCCAATGGCAAGGCATAGCCATTGACGTTCTCAAAGAACTGGAAAGGCTCACGGGGCTTTCCTTCGCTCCCGTCAACTCCCGGATGCTCGACTGGCCGGACATCATGAGCATGCTGGAGAAAGGCGAGGCCCCCATGGTGACGGAACTTGTGCGCACCACGGCCCGCGAAAACCGCTTTTTATGGTCGAAAATACCCTTTCACAAGGATTATTACGCCCTTTTGTCCAAAAATACATTCAGGGACCTCTATATCAATGAAGTGCCCTTTGTGCGTATAGGCCTTTTGCAGGACACCGTCTATGAGGAGATGTTCCGCGCGTGGTTCCACGACTATGACAAAGCGGTGGTTTATCCCAGTATGGACGAGGCTTTCAGCGCCTTGAAAAACGACAGGATCGACCTGCTCATGGGTTCGCAGAGTCTGCTTCTGTCTTTTACGCATTACAACGAACAAACGGATTTCAAGGCGAACATCATTTTCAGGCAGCCTTTCGAATCCCTGTTCGGCTTTCACCGGACAGAAAGCCTGCTGCGCAACATTATAGACAAGGCTCTGCCTCATGTAGACACGAATACCATCTCCGAACGTTGGCTGCGCAAAGTCTTCGACTACCAGAACAAACTGGCGGAGGCGCGCAAACCCTGGCTTATCGGCGTTCTCGCATTGCTTGTGTGCGTCTGCGTCCTTTCGCTTTCTCTGCTGAGAAAAAAACGCAAGGAAGAAAGGCGTCTGGAACAACTCGTCCTCGAACGCACACGCGAAATCGCTTGCCATGACAAGCTGCTGCACACGGTCAACACCGCCACCGGCATTCTGCTGAGGCCGGATATGGAGATTGAGGAAGCCCTGCAACGCAGCGCCGAGGTTCTGGCTGCGGGCATGGATGTTGACCGCATACGCATCTGGAAAAATGAAATTGGGGGTGAAGGCCGCTATGTCCTGAGCCTGGATTGGGAAAAGGCTTCAGTTCCGCACCCGGAAAACGACCAACAGCCCTTTGTCATCAATTATACGGAAGTGCCCAGATGGCAAGATATATTCTTCGCCGGTCAGACAATCAACGGCCCCATCACCCTTCTCCCCCAAGATGAACAGGCTATTCTGCGAGAATACGGTATTCGTTCCATCCTGGTCATCCCCGTCTTCATGGGCAAAGAATTCTGGGGCATCGTCGCCTTGGATGATTGCCGCAACAACAGGCAATTTACAGAGGATGAGGAAAAAATACTGCGCTCCGCCTGCCTTTTGTTCGCCAACGCCATACTGCGCGGGCAAATGCTGCTGGCCGTCACCGAGGGCCTGGAAAAAGCCCGGGCCGCCAGCCGCGCCAAGAGCGAATTTCTGGCCAACATGAGCCATGAAATACGCACGCCCATGAATGCCGTCATCGGCATGACAAATATCGCCAAAACTCACGCAAATCCGTCGGAAACAGCACATTGTCTGGAAAAAATCTCGGCCGCCTCCGGCCATCTGCTGGGCATCATCAACGATATTTTGGACATGTCGAAAATCGAGGCCGGAAAGCTTGAACTCTCTCTCGTGACCTTCAATCTCGGTACAATGATTGAAAAAGTGGTCGGCGTCGTCGCCCAGCTTATCAAGGACCGCCGCCAGAACTTCACCTTGCGTCTTGACCCGTCACTTCCCGACAAACTCCTGGGCGACGACCAACGGCTTGCCCAGGTGGTGGCCAACCTGCTCAGCAACGCCGTCAAATTTACGCCGGAACAGGGCTTCATCAGCCTGGAAGCGGATTTTCTCGGCGAGGATGAAGATACTTTCACCATCCGGATCAGCGTCAGGGACAGCGGAATAGGCATCGACGAGGAGCAGGCCTCCCGCATTTTCGCCGCCTTTGAACAGGCCGAGAGCGGCACATCCCGGCGTTTCGGCGGAACGGGCCTCGGCCTTGCCCTCTGCAAGCGCATTGTGGAGATGATGGGCGGCAGGATATGGGTGGAATCCGAACCCGGCAAGGGATCGATTTTCCGTTTCACCGCGCGCCTAGCGCCCGGTGCTGAAAAAATGGAAAACTCGCCCGGCGCGGTGGAGGGGGAAGAGCAGTGGTCTCTTGCGGGCCGCCGCCTGCTCTTGGCGGAAGACGTTGAAGTGAACCGGGAAATCGTGCTGACCCTGCTTGAACCCACGGGTATCGCCGTGACCTGTGCCGAAAACGGCCTCGAAGCGGTGCGGATTTTCAGCGCGGCGCCCGATGATTTCGACATAATCTTCATGGATGTGCAAATGCCGCAAATGGACGGCTATGAAGCCACGCGCCGCATACGCGCCCTGGAGGACGCCAGGGCATGCTGTGTTCCCATCGTCGCCATGACGGCCAATGTATTTCGGGAGGATATTGAACAGTGCCTGGCCGCCGGCATGAACGACCATATCGGCAAGCCCCTGGATTTTGCCAAGGTTTTGGCAAAGCTCCGGCAATGGCTGCCCGGCCCGATCTGAATTTTCTCTTTACAAAAGGGCGGGCGCGGCTTTATATTTCCGCCATGAAGGGTTCGCATCGCGCCGTCGTGATCCGGTTTCACATTCGCCCCCGTTGATGATTTCAGCGGGGATTTTTTTGGGGTATTTCACGCATGAAACACCCCGGCGGCGGAAAAACGCGAAGCGTCACCGCCCGCTTGCAAGGCGCGGGCGAAGAAATTTTCGCCGTCAAGCAAGCATTTCAAAGTGAAAATGCTATAAGGATCGACTGTGACCTTCTGTGAAGGTAGTATGCTCCAGGTGAATCCATTGCCATGAACGTTGACAATCGCTATTTCTGGCCGCACAAGGATCTGCTGGACGTAACCCAGTTGAGCGGCGAGGAGACCCTGCGCCTGCTCGACCTTGCGGCCAGATTTCAGGATATCAACCGTCGCCCGGTCAAAAAGGTGCCCACCCTCAAGGGCAAAACCGTGGTGCTCTTTTTCGTGGAAGACAGCACCCGGACAAAAACTTCTTTTGATGTGGCCGCCAAGCGCCTCTCGGCGGACACCTATGCCCTGGCCAAATCCGGCTCCAGCATCAACAAGGGGGAAAGCCTCAAAGATACGGCCCTGACCTTGCAGGCCATGGGCCCGGACGTCATCGTCATGCGCCACGCGAGCAGCGGCGCGGCCGAATACCTGGCAAACCTCCTGGATTGCTCCGTCGTCAACGGCGGGGACGGCTGGCATGCCCACCCGACACAGGCCCTGCTTGACTGCTTCACTCTGCGCCAGGCATGGCAAGGACGATTCACGGAGCGAGCCGTCCTGATCCTGGGAGACATCGCCCACAGCCGCGTCGCCAGGTCCAACGTGCACCTGCTCGCCATGCTCGGCACACGCGTGCGCCTTTGCGCGCCGCGCACCCTCCTGCCCGCCGGGGTGGACAACTGGCCGGTGGAGGTATACTCCGATCTCGGCCGGGCCGTGCGCGGAGTGGACGCCGTCATGTGTCTGCGTCTGCAACTGGAGCGCCAGCAGGCCGGCCTTCTGCCGGATCTTGCGGAATACTCCCGCCGCTTCTGCCTCACCGCTGATCATCTCGCTCTGGCCGAACCGGGAGCCTGCATTCTGCACCCCGGCCCTTTGAACAGAGGACTTGAAATCGCCGATGACATTGCCGACGCGCCGGCAAGTCTGGTGCTGGATCAAGTATCTTCCGGCGTCGCCACGCGCATGGCCATACTCTATCTGCTCGCCACGCGCCGCGACAAAGACGTCTTATAGAGCAGATTAACTTTGACACTTGCCGCGGCGCTTAACGGCGAAAGTAAATTTCGCCTACGCCCTGGCAGTGTGCGGCGAGACGTTCGCCCCGCCGCCAGAGCAATTTCCAAGTGAAATTGCTCTAGCCTGAAACCGCGTGCGAAAGGGATGAAGCCACAATGCTGCGCATTGCCGATGCCCGCCATCAGGGCGCCCCTGTGGATCTGCTGGTGGATGGAGACAAAATA